>NZ_JBHVTL010000022.1:160402-179659 GCF_042884635.1 Kitasatospora sp. NPDC058115 | reverse complement strand
TGGCACGCTGTTGAGTTCTCAAGGAACGGACGCTTCCATCAGGCGGCTTTCACACCGGCCCTCCGGGCGCTTCGTTCTTTCGTGTTTCCAGCTTATCAGATGTTTTCCGCTCCGTTTTCCGGCGCTTCCTTCATCCAACTCGCTGATGTCTTCTGCGGCTTGGCGCCCCGTCCGACGTTTCAAACTCTAGCCGATCCCCGCTCCGAAAAGCGAATCCGGCCGCAATCCCCAAAAATGCACACGCCAAATAAACCCCGTGCCGGGGAGGCGTTGGCATTTCCAGAGGATTGGCCGCTCCGGGACCGTCCGCGCCGATGCGTGTCCGGTGCTCCCTGCCGAGCGACTAGAGAACACTACCCCCGCCCCGCAGCGGGGGCAAGTTGTCGCTGGTCACAGCTCCCCGGGGCCCGGCCGGGTGGTTCTGCGGTCGCGCCACAGCACGAGCAGGACACCACCGACGCCCACGAACAGTGCGGCGGCGGCTCCCGCCACGGGGAGCAGCGGGCTGCCGCCCGAAGCAGGCAGGGCCTCCGCCGAATCGGCCGGCGCCGAGACCTGGGCGATCCTCGGCGCATCCGGGACCGGTTCCGGGAGTGTGCCGCACCCGGCGAGGCCCACCATCATCAGTACCGCGACCACTCCGGCGCACTTGATCCGCATGCGTGTTCGTTCCACGGTCCCCCACTCTCATCGCCACCAGGCACCCTCGCCCCGCCCGACCAAGCCTTCCCACCACAGCGCCAGAACCGGACCGTCCGCACCCGGATTGCCCGATATTCACTTGTGCGTGTGACCCGCACCCCTCACACAATCCCCACCCAGTTCGAGCCCTGCGCACAAAGTCTCCCTCCCCCCTCGGTCGAGTCGTCGCCACGGAAGCCCCCACGGGAGGAGCAGTGCCGAATCCCTGGCTCGTCGTCCTGATGTCCTACGGCACGGAGGGGTGCGGCCCGGGGAGGCGTGGTTCCCCACAGCCTGAGTCAGGTGTCCGAGCTGAGGCCGCTCGTCAGCCGTTCGCGCAGCCGGTGGGCGGCCGGGTCGGTGAAGCCGTCGAGCAGGGTCAGCGCCTCGTGGCGGTGCCGACGGGCGGCGCCCGGCTCCCCGGCGCTGTCCAGGGCGGCGGCGAGGTGGAGCAGGCCGTCACGCCTGGCGTCGAGGGGGTCAGGCATCCGGGAGGTCCGCCTTCGCGGAGAGGAGGGTGGCCCGGTAGGCGGCGGTCAGGTCTCGGCCGATGACGGCGATGTCGCCGTTGTCGAGCTCCCAGATGTCGGGGCAGCCGTCCCGGCCACCGGTGGTGCCCAGCTCCGTCGGCGGCTTGCCGAGGCGACGGGCCAGAGCGGCGTCGGGGTCGGCCTGCCACGGCTGGCTCATCGTGTCCCCCGAGGATCGGGCGAGTAGGCGGCCACTCACCGTTCGGAGGGGCCTGACTTGTCGTCAACCACGGTCTGTAGCACGGGAGGGGCGGCGCCTCGGTGAAGTCCGGGTGACCTCCCGTAGACCTTTCGGTGCGTCGCTGCGAGGCTGGCCGGATGACGCGATCCGAACCTCGACCGGGAGCCGCCCGCGCGGCGGCCACGTTCTTTCTGATGGTCGGCCTGCCGGGGGCCGGGAAGACCACGCTGGCGCGGCAACTGGCCGTGGAGCACGGTGCGCTGCGCCTGACGACCGACGACTGGATGATTCCCCTGTTTGACCAGGTGGAGGTGGACGGGAAGCGCGACGTGCTGGAGGGGCGGATGCTCTGGCTCGCCCTGGAGGCGGTCAGGCTGGGTACCAGTGTCGTCGCGGACTACGGCAGCTGGTCACGGGACGAACGGTCCGCGATCCGCTGGTTGGTGGAGGCCGAGAACGCGTGCTTCCGGATGATCTACCTGCCGGTGGACGACGAGACCCAACGCACCCGTATCGCCCGTCGCTGGGCGACCACCCCCGAGGAGACGCTGCCGCTGTCGGAGGCCGACATCCTGTACGGGCGGGCCAATTTCGAGGTGCCCGACGCGGCGGAGCTGGAGGGCCTCGGGGCCGGCGGCCCGCCGCCCGGCTGGGCGGGCTGGCGGGAGTGGGCCGCCCACCGGTGGCCGTCGTTCGCGTGACTCCGGCGTGCTCCGACCGCGGCCGGGGGCCTTACGATGCACGGATGTGCTACCGCCGCATCAGTTCAAGCCGGCACTTCGTCTGTCTGCACTGCCGGGCCTCCTACAAGAAGAGGTCCGAGCCGCGCCGCGTGCACGTCTGCCCCCGGTGCAGGGGCGATCTGGTCGACGCCGGCCATGACCTCGCGGTGCCGGCCCGCCGGGACGTGGCGGGCTGGCGAGCGCTGTCCGCACTGCTCGGCGCCGGCGTCACCTTCCACTCCTCCTGCTGCGACGGTCCCGGCTGGCGACCCCGCACACCTGGCGAGGTGAGGGCACGGCTGGCAGCCTCCGCGGGCACCGGGATCGCCGGGTCCAAGGCGCTGACCACCCCGGAGGTCGACGAGTTGCGCGCCCGGCAGGCCCGCCGGGTCGACCACTTCGCCGGGTGACACCACGGCCGCCCTCGCTCTGCTGAGCGAGGGCGGCCGCACGACGTAGCCCGTCAGCGGGGGGCGGGAACCACGAACCCTCGTGTCGGACCGCTCTGAGCTGCCCGACTGGACCGGCTCCGGACCACCGTCAGCACCTCGTCGGTGATGTCCCGCCGGGTGTCGGGGTCGGTGCTGTCGTACACCCGCCACTGCCCGTCCGGGCTCCCCGATTCCTCCGGGGACACGAAGCCCCGAATGCCCAGGCGCCGAAGCGAGTCGGCCATCTGCCGGGCTTCGCCTTCGTCCATGCTCCCGCCCTCTCCGTGTGGGTGGGTCCAGGTTAGTGGGCTTCGTCGTCTCCCCGGCCGGGTTCGCCGCGCTCCAGCACTCCGGTGCGACGCGTCAGGCGCGGGGGGCGACGAGGATCTTGACGGCCGTCTCGTTGTGGTGGATCAGGGTTTCGAAGCCGTCGGTGACGAGGTCGTCCAGGCCGATGGTCTTGGTGATGAAGGGGGCCAGATCGATGCGGCCCTCCTGCACCAGCTTGATGGTCTGCGGGTGGGAGTTGACGTAGGCGATCGTGCCGCGCAGGTCGACCTCCTTGAGCACGAGCTTCTGCATGTCGATCGACGCCGGCTTGCCCCAGATCGAGATGACGGTGATGACGCCACCCGGCTTCACCGCGTCGAAGAGCGTGTCCAGGACGACGTTGACGGACGTGGCCTCGAACGCGACGTCCGCGCCCTTGCCTCCGGTGAGGCGGCGGACCTCCTCGGCGACGTCGGTGGTGGCGGGGTCGATGACGTGGTCGGCGACCTTGGTGTCCAGGGCCTTCTGGCGGCGCAGCGGGCTGAGTTCGGAGACCGCGACCTCGACGCCCATCGCCTTGAGCACCGCGCAGGTGAGCAGGCCGATGGGGCCCGCACCGCCGACGATGGCGAAGTCGCCCGCCTTCGCGCCCGAGCGCTCGAAGGCGTGGTAGCCCACCGACAGCGGCTCGATCAGGGCCGCCTGGTCCAGCGGGACGTCGCCGACCGGGTGGACCCAGCGGCGCTCGACGACGACCTTCTCGGCGAGTCCGCCGCCGCGGCCACCGAGCCCGATGAAGTTCATGTCGGGCGAGAGGTGGTAGACCGGGTTGTTCTCGCTGGTGTCGACGTCGGGGCGCAGGATGTAGGGCTCGACGACGACGCGGTCGCCCGGCTTCAGGTCCTCGACGCCCTCACCCACCGCGTACACGACGCCGGACATCTCGTGGCCGAGGGTCACGGGGGCGGCTTCGCCGGAGACCGGGTGCGGGTGGCCGGCCGGGGGGACGAAGATCGGCCCGTCGAGGTACTCGTGCAGGTCGGTGCCGCAGATCCCGCAGTACGCGACGTCGATGCCCACGGTGCCCGGCTGGACGGTGGGCTCCGGAATGTCTTCGATCCGGATGTCACCGCGGTCGTAGTAGCGTGCAGCCTTCACTTGGACTGGCTCCTTCTCTCGCCTGGCGCTCACGGCCCGCGCCGCGCCCTGCGTGAAGCGGGGTGCGCCCCGGAACAGCCGTGATGTTCATGTTTAAACCATACGCCTGGAAAGTCCGGAACGCCGACCCGGCTCGCCGGACAGGCGCAAGGGGGCGGTCCATAGTTCTTGGACCAACCACCCTTTCCGCCGCTAGGCTGCGGGCGATCGGCCGTGACGTAGCCGCACCGTGGCTCCACAGCCGGGGCAAGGGGGTGTGCGGTGTATCCGTTGGGGCTCGGCGTGGTGTCGTGGTGGTGGATCGCGGTCCTGGTGACCGTGGCGTTCCTGGTGCTCCTGGTGCCGGGCATGCCCACCCGCGCCTACCGGATCAGGACCGCGCTGGTGCCGGCCGCGGCGATGCTGTTCGGGGTCGGCAGTTACTACGCGAAGCACATGGAAGCGGCCACGGTGCTCACCATGTACTCGACCGCGATCGCGGCCATCATGATGGGGATTGTCGGCCACCGCAGGGAGCTGGCCAGGCGGTTGACGGAGTTGCAGGAGAACGGCGGGTCCGAGGACGAGGCGGCTCCGCCCGCGATGCTCGCGCAACTCCTCGTGTCGATCGTCGTGTTCGGCGGCCTGACGTTGTGGGCCGTGCGGTAGCGCGACGGCCCCGGGCGGAGAGCCGCCCCGGCGAGGGGCGGCTCTTCCGCATCCGTCGCATCCGTCAGAGGCGGCGGAACATGACGTGCTGGCCGACGTAGCCGTGCTCGGGGTGGTCGAAGACCCCGGGGACGGTGCCGATGATCTCGAAGCCGAGGGAGGTCCAGAGGTGGACGGCGGGGGCGTTGGTCTCCACCACGGCATTGAACTGGATGCCCCGGAAGCCCTGCTCGCGGTGCCAGTCGATGACGTGCTCGCCGAGGGCGCGGCCGATGCCCCGGCCCTGGTGGGCGGGGTCGACCAGGAAGGACGCGGTGCCGATGTGGGAGCCGCGGCCGGGCTTGTTGGGGCCCATCTTGGCGGAGCCGACGATGCGGCCGTCGAGCACCGCCACGACCGTGCGGCCGGGGGGCTGTTCCATCCACCAGGGCCTGGCCTCGTCGAGGCTCTGGTGCTCGGGGAAGGCGTACGTCCGGCCCTCGGCCATGATCGCGGAGTAGAACGGGTGGATACGGGGCCAGTCCTCGTCGGAGGCGATGCGGATCTCCATTCGGCACAGGGTATGCGCTGTGGGAACAAGGGCCGGACGCAGAGCGAGCAGAGCGGTGGACCCACCCGCACTAGTTTCGTCCCCGTAAGCGCCCCGGGGAACCGGATGTGCGCCTGACGCAGCGTCAATTCCCTGTGCTGAAAAGGAAAGAGAAGACCCATGGTCGACATCGCTTCGGTCCACGCCGCCCCGAGCCCGGACCTGCTCACCCCCGAGAACTCGATGATGCTGTTCGTCGACCACCAGCCGCAGATGTTCTTCGGCACCGGCAGCGGCGACCGCACCGGCATCGTCAACGCCACCGTCGGCCTGGCCAAGGCCGCGAAGATCTTCAACGTGCCGACCGTGCTCTCCACCGTCGCCGCCGAGTCGTTCTCCGGCCCGATCCTCCCGCAGCTGAAGGAGGTCTTCCCCGGCCAGGAGGTCATCGACCGCACCACGATGAACGCCTGGGAGGACGAGGCGCTGGTCGAGGCGGTCAAGGCGACCGGCCGCAAGAAGATCATCCTGTCGGGTCTGTGGACCGAGGTCTGCCTGGTCCTGCCAGCGCTCTCCGCGCTGGAGCAGGGCTACGAGGTGTACGTCGTCGCCGACGCCTCGGGCGGCGTCAGCCCGCTGGCCCACGAGCACGCCCTGCAGCGGATGACCGCCGCCGGCGCCGTGCCCGTCACCTGGCTCCAGGTGCTGCTGGAGCTCCAGCGCGACTGGGCCCGCGGCGAGACCTACGTCCCGGTGACCGAGCTGGTCAAGGAGCACGGCGGCGCCTACGGCCTCGGCCTGGTCTACGCCCAGTCGATGATCGACCCGCACGCCGCCGGCTGACCGGCCGAACCCCTCGCCACCCCCTGGCCGGGCCCTGCCGCCCCCGGCGCGGCAGGGCCCGGCCGGCCTCCGGAACCCCCTGCGAAACAAAGGACTTCACCATGCCGTTCATCACCGTCGGCCAGGAGAACACCGCTCCGATCGAGCTCTACTACGAGGACCACGGCACCGGCCGGCCGGTCGTGCTGATCCACGGCTTCCCGCTCAACGGCGCCTCCTGGGAGCGCCAGAGCGCCGCGCTGCTCGACGCCGGCTACCGGGTCATCACCTACGACCGCCGCGGCTTCGGCCGCTCCTCGCAGCCGACCACCGGCTACGACTACGACACCTTCACCGCCGACCTGCACACCGTCCTGGAGACCCTGGACGTCCGGGACGCCGTGCTGGTCGGCTTCTCGATGGGCACCGGCGAGACCGCCCGCTACGTGGCGAAGTACGGCACCGAGCGGATCGCCAAGGTCGCCTTCCTCGCCTCGCTGGAGCCCTGGCTGCTGAAGAACGAGGAGAACCCGGAGGGCGCCGCCCCCCAGGAGTTCTTCGACGGCGTCGTGGCCGCCGTGAAGGCCGACCGGTTCGCCTTCTACACCGGCTTCTTCAACGACTTCTACAACCTGGACGAGAACCTCGGCACCCGGATCAGCGAGGAGGCGGTCCGCAACAGCTGGAACGTCGCGGCGAGCGGTGGCGCCTTCGCCGCCTCGGCCGCGCCGTCCACCTGGTACACCGACTTCCGTGCCGATGTCGCCCGCATCGACGTGCCGGCCCTGATCCTGCACGGCACCGGTGACCGCACCCTGCCGATCGACAACACCGCCCGCCGGTTCCACGAGGCGCTGCCGGCCGCCGACTACGTGGAGATCGAGGGTGCGCCGCACGGCCTGCTCTGGACCCACGCCGAGGAGGTCAACGCCGCGCTGCTGGCCTTCCTGGCGAAGTAACCGGTACCGCTGAACGCCGCCGCGCCCGGCCCCCGTGCACCACGGGGGGCCGGGCGCGGCGGCGTTCGGCCGGCAGCGGCGATCAGGCGGTGGCGGCGATCAGCCGGCGGCGGTGTTCGGCCGGTGGCGGCGTTCAGGCGGTGGCCGACGGGCCGGTGGCGTCGTGGATGAACTCGGCGACCGCCGACGGCCGGGAGACGGCGACGGCGTGCGAGGCGTCGGGCAGCTCCAGGACGGTGGCGCCGGCGCGTTCGGCCGTGAAGCGCTGGACCGGCGGCGGCAGGGCGCGGTCGGCGCCGGTCACCAGGGCCCAGGCCGGCTTGACGCGCCAGGCGGTCTCGGTCGGTTCGTCGGTCAGCACCCTTTCGGCGACGGGCCGTTGCATCGCGGCGAGGGCCCCCGCGAGCTCCGGGTCGAGGTCGGCGGCGACGAGCGAGCCGAAGCAGTCCCCGGGCACCGAGAGCTCGGCCACGTTGGCGCCCTCCACGGCGTACGCGGTGCGGCGCATCCGGGAGGCCAGCGGCGAGGGGGCGAAGCGGCCCGCGAGCGCCCGGTAGCTCTCGCCCGCCTCGGGCAGGTAGGCGGCGACGTAGACCAGCGCGACGACGTTGGGGGCGGTCCCGGCCTCGGTGATCACGGCGCCGCCGTAGGCGTGGCCGACCAGCACCACGGGGCCGTCGATCCCGGCGAGCACCGAGGTCAGGTAGGCGGCGTCGTGGGCGAGGCCGCGCAGCGGGTTGGCGACGGCGAGCACGGTCAGGCCGCGGCGCTGGAGTTCGGCGACGACGCCGAGCCAGGTGGTCGCGTCGGAACAGCCGTCGTGGACGAGCACGACGGTGGGTCTGGTGGAGGGCATGGCGGAGCGGGCCTTTCGCAGGACGGCAGGACGGCGGAGAGGCGGGACGGCGGGGAGACCGGCCGGCGGGGTCCGGGCCGCGGACGGGCGGGCCCCGCCGGCCGGCGGCGTGGGGACGGGCGGTCAGGAGGCCTGCTGCCGGGCGTCGGCGTGCGCGGCGTAGGCCTGCCACTCGCGCGGCGAGACCCCGTAGGTCTCCCGGAACGCGCGGCTGAAGTGGGAGTGGCTGACGAAGCCCCAGCGGTGGGCGACGGCGGCGACGCCGGTCTGCCGGCGGGAGGGCCGTTCCAGCTCCCGGCGGCAGGCGTCCAGGCGCCGTCGGCGCACCCACTGGCCGACGGTCGTGCCGTCCTGCTGGAAGAGCTTGTGCAGGTAGCGCACCGAGATGTGCTGCGAGCGGGCGATCGACTCGGGCGACAGCTCCGGGTCGGCGAGGTTCTCCTCGATGTGGCCGCGGATCCGGGCCAGGATCCCGGCCGTGGCGGTCGGGCGGTCCGGGTCGACCCGGTCGAGCAGTTCGGTCACCAGGATGGCCACGATGTCGGAGACGCTGCGCGCGAGGTGGTGGCCGGGCCGGGCGTGGTGGGAGCGGACCTCGGAGGCGAGGGTGCGCAGGAACTGGGAGGCGAGCGAGCCGATGCCTTCGTCCCCCCGCGCCAGCAGCCCGCCGGTGCGCCGGACGTCGCCGTGCCGGACGCCGAGGTAGAAGCAGGGGACGCGGAAGCGGACCATCCGGCACCCGGGCCCGGACAGCAGGCCGGTCGGGTACGGGGTGGTGCCGATCAGCAGATCGCCGGGTTCCAGGGCGGTGCTCTCGCCGTCGCGGCGCAGCGAGGCCTCGCCCTGGAGGTGGAGGGCGACGTAGAGGCAGTCCTCGGGGTCGGCGCCGGGCGGCGGCGCGATGACGTCGATGCAGCCCGCGCCGCCGTCGGGGCCGGACTGGTGGGGCTGGTGGGGCTGGTGGGGCGTGGTTTCTGGCATGGGTGAGGGACCCGACGGGATCACGGGAGGCTCCGACCGGTTGGTGTGGCGCTGTTGGTTCAGCGCGGAGGGTGGGCGGGGAGCGGGAGGCGCTCGGGAAGGGGACGTGTCCACGGCGGCGTTGAGCGCGCCGGGGCTCCACGGGGTCTACATGGCCGGCCTCGCAGCGGAGCGCCCGGGCGGGACGACCGGCGGGACGCCGTCGCCGTCGCCGTCACGGTGGGCCGGCCGTACTCCGTCGTCGGTGATCGGTTCACGCATGGTGCTCGTTCACGTCCGTTCGTTTCGGGTCGTCAAGTCGTCACGGGCTCGTCGAGGGGTCGTCAAGTCGTCACGGGGGTCTGCGGAGGGGCGGCGGAAAGGCCCTCGCCGGGGTGTGAGCGGCAGCTCGTGGTGACGATTCTCGCCAGCCGCAGGCCCCGTTGACCACCGACCGGCGTAGGGATTGCCCGGCGGGGCTTCATCGCTCTGTAGCAACCCGGCGTCCTCGTTCCGTAGCACGAGGCCGCCGGCGAAGCCGCAGGTCAGGCCGGTCGGCCGGTGGGGAAGCGGAGCAGGTCCCACAGGCGCAGCCCCAGGTGCAGGACCAGCCGGTGCCCGCCGTCGTCGAGGTCCAGGCCGGTGATCTCCTGGATCTGCCGCAGGCGGTAGTAGAGGGAGGTGCGGTGGACCTCCAGGGCCTCCGCCGTCCTCGGCACCGAGCCGGCGTTCTCCAGGAAGCAGCGCAGCGTCTCCTCCAGGCGGGCGTTCCCGCCGCCGTCCAGCAGCCGGCGCAGCGGCCTGGGCACGAGGGAGTCGTCGAGGGCGGTGTCGGGCAGCTGGAGGAGGACGGCGTGCTCGCCGAGCCGCTCCCAGTCCCCGATGCCGCCGAGCCGGGGCAGCCGGCGGGCGGCGCGGGCCGCCACCCGGGCCTGGTCGTGGGAGATCCAGGCGTCGGCGAGGTCGGCCTGGCGCCCGCCGACGCCCACCACCGTCGTGGCCCCCCGCTCCAGGAAGGTCTCCAGCGAGCGGACGATGCCCCGGGACTGCGGCTCCAGGTCCGCGTCCGTGGGCTCACGCTCGAAGACCTGGACCAGGACGGCCCGGTCCTGCTCGATCGCGAACAGGCCGTGGGCGGTGCGGGTCTGCCGGAACGGCTCCAGGGCGCCGCGCAGCGCCACCTCGACCTGGCCGGAGGGCCCGCGCACCCCGGAGACGGTCACGGTGGTGACCACCACGTGGGGGCCGGCGGGCAGCAGGCCGTCGTCCAGCAGCTGCCGGCGGGTCTCGCAGCGCTGCGCCGCGTCCGGGCCGACCAGCCGGTTCACCAGCTCGCGGGTGCGCTCCTCGTCGGCGCCGGAGGCCAGCCGCTCGGCGTACATCTCGACGGCCACGGCGCGCGAGACGCGGGCGATGGCCTCGATCTCGGCCGCGCCGAGGTCGCCCTCCCCCGCCACGACGATGAGGATGCCGAGCAGGTGGCCGCGTTCGCGGACCGGGACGCAGTAGCGCGGCCGCAGGCCCAGGTCGTCGCGACCGTCCAGGTGGCCCGGCCTGGTCCACCGCGCCACGCCCCGGGAGAGCACGTAGCGGATGATCTCGTCGTCCGCGATGCCCTGGAGCAGCGTGCGCACCCGCACCCCGTCCTCGTCGCCGAAGTGACGGCTGGTGCAGATCATCCGCACCAACGGGTCGTCGAGGACGACGGAGCGTCCCAGTTCCTCGGCCAGGCCGTCGACCAGCGACTGCAGCGCCTCGCCGGCCGGACGGGCGCGCTGGATCCACCTCTTCATGATCAGTTACCTCCCGGCCGCATTCATACAAGAGGCGAAACGGGATAGACAAACGTTCAACAAAGTGCGGACGGGCCCGTCCGCCGCCCGGAAAAGGCGGTGATGACCGGACGGTACGCCCGCGTCCCGTCCCGCCGCGACGGGCGGACGGTGCGCGGATCGTCATGCCGCGGTGCACCGCCGGAACATCTCCCCCGACACCGCCTCCTAACGTGGGCGGCGATTCGCCTCTCCCCTGTCCGTCGGCAGCTCCCAGGGCCCGGGGCGAGAGCAGCGCGCCGCCGCCGGGCCTCCGGCGGACGGCCCTCTTCGCCCAGCAACCCCGACCCGGTCGCCCGGCGACCCCGACCCAGGAGAACCCCATGTCCGCGCCCCACCCCCTCCCCAGCCCGCAGCCCTGCCCGGAGCCGGGAGCGGAGACCACCGGCACCGACGTCGTGGTCGACGCCCGCATCGTGCTCGGCGAGGGCCAGTCCCTCGGCATCCCCGTGCGCTTCGCCTACCGCGGTGACGACCCGTTCGCCGTCTCCCTCGAATTCCTCGGCGCCGCCGCCGAGGCGGGCACCTGGAAGTTCTCCCGCGACCTGCTGTGGGACGGCCTGCAGCGGCCCGTCGGCACCGGCGACGTCCGGATCTGGCCGCCCTGCACCTGCCACGGCCGCACCTCGCTGCGGATCATGCTCCAGGGGCAGGACGGCTCCGTGCTGGTCGACCTGCCGGCCCGCCAGCTGCGGCGCTGGCTGCGCCGGGAGAGCTTCGCGCTGGTCCCCCGGGGCACCGAGGCGTCCCTGATCGACTGGGACACCGAGCTGGGCGGCCTGACGGGCTGACCTCACCCGCCCGGAGCGCGCGGCAGCACGTCCGCCGCCGCGTCGGCGACCAGCTCCGGCGGCTGCCCGACGTACAGGGTGGCGCCCCGCTCGTCCGGTTCCAGCGGTTCCAGGGTGGCGAGCTGCGAGTCCAGCAGCGACCCCGGCATGAAGTGGCCCGAGCGACGGCCGATCCGCTCGGCCAGCAGGTCGTGCCCGGCCGTCAGGTGCAGGAAGAACGCGCCGGGGCAGGCCGCCCGCAGGACGTCCCGGTAGCGCCGCTTCAGCGCGGAGCAGGCGATCACCCCGCCGGTGCCCGCCTCCTCGCGCTCGTGCAGCCAGCGCCCGACCGTCTCCAGCCAGGGCCGGCGCACCGCGTCGTCCAGCGGGACGCCCGCCGCCATCCGGGCGATGTCGGCCGGGCGGTGGAAGTCGTCCGCGTCCGCGAAGGGGGCCGCCAGGCGCTCGGCGAGCAGCCGGGCCACCGTGGTCTTGCCGGTGCCGGAGACCCCGAGGACCACGACGCACGGGGCACGCCGCGCCCTGCCGGGCGGGGCCGGGGTGGCGTCCGCCATCGCGCCGCGCCTACGGGTGCCGGGGCGCCGGGCCCGCGGAGCCGGCCGGGTACTCCTCCAGCGGCACGAGGTCCCGCTCCCACGCGGAGAGCACCGGTTCCAGGACCCGCCACGCCTCCTCGGCCTCGTCGCCGCGGATGGACAGCGCCGGGTCGCCCTTCAGCACGTCCAGCAGCAGGCGGCCGTAGGCGGGCAGCTCCGCCGGGTCCATCCGGGCGGTCAGCGACAGCGGCGCCAGTTCCTGGGCCCGGGTGCCGATGCCGGTCAGGTCCAGGGCGAGGCCCTCCGGTTCGAGGGCGAAGCGCAGCACGTTGGGCGCCGCCTCCCGGCCCTCGCCGAACGGCAGGTGCGGCACCGGCCGGAAGCGCACCGCGACCTCCTTGCGGTCCTCCCCGAGCGCCTTGCCGCTGCGCAGCCGGAAGCGCGTCCCGGACCAGCGCCAGCTGTCCAGCTCCAGTTCCACCTCGGCGAAGGTCTCGGTGCGGCGCCCCGGGTCGACGCCCTCCTCGTCGGCGTACGCGGGGACGGCGCGCTCACCGGCCTTCCCCGGCAGGTAGCGGGCCCGGCGGGTGCGGTGCAGCACGTCGTCCCCGGTCAGCGGCCGCACCGAGCGCAGCACGTCCACCTTGCGGTCGCGCAGGTCGCGCTCGCCGAGGGTGATCGGCGGTTCCATGGCGACCAGGCAGAGCAGTTGCAGCAGGTGGTTCTGGATCATGTCCTTGAGCGCGCCGACGGTGTCGTAGTAGCCGGCCCGGCCCTCCAGCGCGAGGGTCTCGTCCCAGACGATGTCGACCGCGGCGATGTGGGTGCTGTTCCAGATCGGCTCCAGCACCCGGTTGGCCAGCCGGCTGCCCAGCACGTTCTGGACGGTCGCCATGGCCAGGAAGTGGTCGACCCGGAACACCGCGCGCTCCGGCACCAGCTCCGCCAGCAGCCGGTTCAGCTCCCGGGCGCTGGCGAGGTCCTCGCCGAACGGCTTCTCCAGCACGATCCGGCTGCCGGGCGGCAGGCCGGCCCGGTGCAGGGCGGTGACCGCGGCGGGGAACAGCGCCGGGGGCAGGGCCAGGTAGACGGCGACCGGCCCCTCCCCGGCGACCACCGCGGCGACGTCGTCGGCGCTGGTGACGTCGGCCCGCAGGTAGCGCGCCGAGGCGGTGACCCACGCCGTGGCGTCGGCCGGGCAGCCCTCGCCGTGGCGGTCCAGCCGGTCGGCGACCCACTGCCGGTAGCGCTCGGTGGACCAGTCCTCGCGGCTGGCGCCGGTCAGCTCCAGCCGGTCGCCGAGGTGGCCGCCGGCCCGCAGCGCGGCCAGCGCCGGCAGCAGGAAGCGCGCGGTGAGGTCGCCCGTCGCGCCGAAGACCGCGAGCCGCTCGATCACCGCCGCACCCCCGCCCTGGCCCGCGCCAGGTTCACGCCGCTGGCGGTGATGCCGATGTGGCTGAACGCCTGGGGGAAGTTGCCCATGAACTCTCCTGTGGACGGGTCGATCTGCTCCGACATCAGCCCCAGCGGGCTCGCCCGGGAGCAGAGCGAGTCGTACAGCTCCTCGGCCTCCTCCGTGCGGCCCTGGCCGATGAGGTTGTCGACCAGCCAGAAGCTGCACAGCACGAAGGCGCCCTCGTCGCCGGCCAGGCCGTCGGGGGACTCCTCGTGCAGGTAGCGGTGGAGCAGCCCGCCGCCGGCGGACAGCCGCTCGGCGACGGCCGTGGTGGTCGCCACCATCCGCGGGTGGTCGATCGGCACCACGTGGCGCAGCGGGAGCGCCAGCAGGCTCGCGTCCAGCACACCGCCGCCGTCCAGGTGGGCGCTGAGGGTCTTGGCGGGCTCGTCCCAGGACTGCTCCAGGATGAGCCGGCTCAGGTGGTCCGCCGAGGCGCGCCAGCGGGCGGTCCTGATCGGCAGGCCGAGCCGCTCGCCGATCTGCGTGGCCCGGTCCAGGGCCACCTGGCACAGCCCGGCCGAGTAGGTGAACACCCGTCCCTCGCTGCGCACTTCCCAGATGCCCTGGTCGGGCTCGCGCCAGGCCTGCTCGGCGGCGTCGGCGAGGGTGGCGAGGCCGGCCCACAGGGCGGGCTGGATCTCGCCGCCGGCCCGCAGCCACTGGTCGGCGCAGTCCAGGATCTCGCCGTAGACGTCGTGCTGGCGCTGGTCGGCCGCGCCGTTGCCCCAGCGCACCGGGGCGGAGCGCCGGTAGCCCTCCAGCTCGGCGTCCTCGGTCTCGTCCGGGACGGGGCCGCCGCGCAGGTCGTACATGATGCGGGGCCGGCCGCTGTCCTCGAAGGCGTCGAGCACCCAGCCGAGGAAGGCGTCGGCCTCGCCGCGGAAGCCGATGCGGCGCAGCGCGAAGACGGCGAACGCGGCGTCGCGGATCCAGGCGTAGCGGTAGTCCCAGTTGCGGATGCCGCCGATCGGGGCGGGCAGCGAGGAGGTGGGCGCGGCGACCAGCGAGCCGTTGGCCCAGTCGTCGCACAGCTTGAGGGTGACGGCCGCGCGTCGCACCAGGGCCTGCTGGGGGCCCTCGTAGTCGAAGTGCCGCATCCAGCGGCGCCAGGCGTCGGCGGTGCCCTTCAGCATGGCGTCGGTGTCGACCCGGTGGTGGCGGTGGAAGCGGCCCCAGGAGAGCACCAGGTCGAGCCGGTCGCCCCGGCGCAGGTCGTGGGTGCTGTGCAGGCCCTCCAGCGGGCGGTTGGAGCGCAGGTGCAGCCGCAGGCCCGGGCGGCGCAGCGGGCGCAGCTCCAGTCCGCTGAACAGCGCCCTGGTGCGCGCGCCGCCGCGCGGCTCCAGCTCCGCCCGCAGCCGGACGTGGCCGTCCAGCACGACGGCGGAGCGCACGAGTTCGGAGCGGTCGGCGGGGGCGTTGTCGGTGAGGTCGGCGCCGGAGCGCAGCGCCAGCGCGTCGGTGACGCGCACCAGGCCGGTGGCGCTGCGCAGTTCGGTGAACAGGACCCCGGTGTCGGGCTCGTAGCGCTGCCGGGCCTCGACCAGGTCCTCGGGCGCCAGGGTGAAGTGCCCGCCCCGGGTGCGGTCCAGCAGCCCGCAGAACAGGGGTTCGGCGTCGAACCGGGGCAGGCAGAGCCACGGGATGGAGCCGTCCAGGCCGACCAGGGCGGCGGTCGTGCCGTCCCCGATGAGGCCGAGGTCCTCCAGCGGCAGGTAGCCCTGCCGCCGGCGGACCGGCCGGAACGGTGGATCGGGGTCGTGCATGCCGCCTCGCTTCCGCAGCGCCGGGGGGATGTCGTCCGCAGGGGACGAGGGGACGGGTGGACAGGTGGACGGGTGGACGGGGGGACGGGGGGACGGAGGGACGGCTAGAAGGCGATCAGCACCTTCACGACGTCCTCCAGCTTCTTGTCCGCGACCTCGAAGGCCCGTTCCATCTCGTCGAAGCCGAACTCGTGGGTCGTCATGTGGGTGGGGTCGAGGCGTTTGGTCTCCAGGACCCGCAGCAGCCGTTCCATCCGCAGCCTGCCGCCGGGGCAGAGCCCGGTGGCGATGGTCTTGTCGGCCATGCCGACGCCCCACTCCACGCGCGGGATGCTCACGAACTCGCCCTCACCGAAGTAGCCGGTGTTGGAGATCGTGCCGCCGGGCTTGGTGATCCTGACGCAGGTCTGGAAGGTGAGGTCCGCGCCGAGCGCCTCGACGGCGGTGTCGACGCCCTGGCCGCCGGTCAGTTCGAGGACCCGCTCGACGACGTCCTCCTCGGTGAAGTCCACGATCTCGTCCGCGCCGTACAGCCGCGCGAGCTTCTGCCGGGTGGGCACCGACTCGACGCCGATGACCAGGCCCGCGCCGCGCAGCCGGGCCCCCGCGGTCACCATCAGGCCGACCGGGCCCTGCGCCAGGACGGCGACGGTGCCGCCCATCGGAATGTTGCCGTGCTCGGCGCCCATGAACCCGGTGGAGAGCATGTCGGCGCAGTAGACGGCCGCCTCGTCGGGGATGCCGTCGGGGATCCTCGCGAGGTTGGCGTCGGCCTCGTTGACGTGGAAGTACTCGGCGAAGACGCCGTCCTTCAGATTGGCGAACTTGAAGCCGCCGAGCGGCCCGCCGGACTGCGAGGGGTAGCCGTTCTGCGCGGCCGGGTCGCCCCAGTCCGGGGTGATGGCGCCGGCCAGGACGCGGTCGCCGGGCCGGAAGTCCCGCACCTCGCCGCCGACCGCCTCCACGACGCCGACCGCCTCGTGCCCGAGCGTGAGGTCCTGACGGGGACCGATCCCGCCCTTGACGGTGTGGGTGTCGGACGTGCAGATCAGGGCCCGGGTGGTGCGCACGAGGGCGTCGCCCGGACCGAGGCGCGGCACGGGCTTCTCCAGGAACCCCACGCGCCCGATCTCCTTCATCACGAAGGCCTTCATTCCTGGTCCCTCCTGCCGTCGCACCGCCTGGTGTCGCACCGCCGCGGCGGCGGCGCGGTCGCGGATCGCCCCTCCCCGCCGGGCACGGCACTCGGCCGGCCGCCCGGGCCGCTGCTGCTTCCACCGTCGCCGCTCCGGTGCCGGAGCGCGACCCGGCCGCCGCGGCAGCGGTGCGTTCCGGTGAAAACCGCGGGCCGCCGGGCGCAGCCGCTCCCGCGCCGTCCGGCCCGCAGGGGCCGCCTGCTAGCGTCGGAGCGCTTGCGGCAGACGGCGGAGGCGGCCGGCGGACGCAGCCGGCGGACCACGGACGACGGAGGGTGCAGTGGAGGGTTCTGTGCAGGGTGCTGGGGCGGACAAGGGCGCGGAGCGGGCCTTCATCGGGTCGTTCACCTCGGCGGGCGGACGCGGGATCGTCGTCGCGGCGGTGGACCCGCACACCGGGGCCCTGACCGAGACCGGCGCCGTCGACGCCGCCCCCAACCCGTCCTACCTCGCCCTCGGACAGGCGGGGGACGGCCCCGTGCTCTACGCCGTCTCGGAGACGCTGCCCGGCGCCGTCGCCGCCTACGACCTCACCGGCCCGCTCCCCCGCCCGCTCGGCGCCCCCGTGGCGGTGCGCGGCGACGAGCCCACCCACCTCGCCCTCAGCCGGGGCCACCTGCTGACCGCCAACTACGGCTCCGGCAGCGTCAGCGTGCTGCCGCTCGCCGCCGACGGCGCGCCGCAGGCCCCCAGCGACGTCCTGCCGAACGAGGGCAGCGGCCCGGACCCCGATCGCCAACTCGCCCCGCACGCCCACCAGGTGCTGCCCGACCCGTCCGGCCGCTGGGTGCTCGGCGTCGACCTCGGCACCGACGCGGTGCGGATCTGCGCCCTGGACCCGGCGACCGGCGGGCTGACCCCGCACGGGCAGACCGCGCTGTCGCCCGGCACCGGCCCGCGGCACCTCGCCTTCCACCCCGCCGGGCGTCACGCGTACGTGCTCGGCGAGCTGCGCCCGACGGTGACCGTGTGCCGCTGGGACGCGACGGCCGGGGTGCTCGACCCGGTCGCCGAGGTCCCGCTGTTCCCTGACGGCTCCGAGCTGCCCGCCTTCCCGTCGGCCCCCGTGGTCTCCCACGACGGCCGCCACCTGTGGGTGGCCGTGCGCGGCACCGACACCATCGTCGTGCTCGCGCTCGACGCGGACGGCGAACGGGCGCGGGTGGTGGCCTCGGTGCCGTGCGGGGGCGCGTGGCCGCGCGACCTCGTCCTCGACCCGTCGGGCACCCGCCTCTACGCGGCCAACGAGCGCTCGGGGGACGTCAGCTGGTTCGACCTCGACGCCGAGAGCGGCCTGCCGCGCCCGGCAGGCTCGCTGCCGGTACCGGCGCCGTCCACCGTCCTCTTCGGCTGACGGGGCTGACGGGGCTGACGGGGCTGCCGGAGCTGACTTGGCTGCCGGGGCCGACGGCTCCGCCCGCCGTCAGTCGCGGTACACCAGGACCGGGCAGGTGGCGTGCCGGGTGCAGTGCTGGGCCACCGAGCCCAGCAGCATCCCGGAGAAGCCGCCGAGCCCCCGGCTGCCGACCACCAGCAGGGACGCGCCCCGGGACGCCTCGATCAGCGCACCGGCCGGCGAGCCGTAGCGCGGCACGATCCGCACCTCCGCCACCGGCTGCGGCCCGACCGCGTCCGCCACGGCCCGGGCGGCCTCCCGGCGCGCCTTGCCCTCCAGCTCCGCCTCGTCGGTGCTGCCCGGCGGGAACCAGCCGCGCGCACCGTGGAACGTCGGGTACTCCCAGGCGATCACCGCCTCGACCACGGCGCCGGTGAGGTCCGCCTGCCGCACCGCCCAGCGGAGCGCCTGCTTCGACGGCTCCGACCCGTCCACCCCGACCACGATGCGGCCGGTCTCCTCACGCTGCTCCGCCATGGCCTCTCCTCGGCTCGACACCCCCTCCCCTCCCCTCCACCCTCCCGCCGACCACCCCGCCCGCGCAGTCCGGAAGGGCCGGACGGGGTGGTCGGCGGGGGTCGGGGCGGGACCGGACGGCGCGCGGCTCGACGGGAACGGCGGGTGGCCCCGGGAACACGTCCGTTCCCGGGGCCACCCGCCGTTCGACGGCGTGATCCGTCAGCCGAGCCAGCCGAGCAGCGGCAGCGGGACCCCGAACGCCTCCAGGTCCCCGCGGTCCACCGCGTACGTCGGCACGGTCAGGCTGCTGTCCGGCAGCCAGTCGGCGCCGAAGCCGGCCGGCCGGTACCAGTCAGTGCCGTAGTAGCCGTGAGGGTGGCCGTGCCCGTGACCGGGCGGCTCCTCGGGGCACGGCGGCAGACACCGGGCGAGCGCGGACGACGGCCCGGTGGTCACCGGCCTGCCGTCCGGACCGGAGCCGGACGCGCTGACCGTGTTGGTGGTGTCCCCGGTGATCAGGCTGGAGCAGTAGAACATCACGGTCTGTCCCGGCGCCAGGGTGAACGTCCCGGCCGCCGTCTCGCAGGAGACCTCCTGCGGGTCGCTCAGCGTGATGCCGGTGATGTCCGTCGCCCCGGTGTTGGTCACCGTGATCCGCCAGTGTGCCACGCACTGGTCCGGGTAGCAGGGGTCCTCGGAGGAATCGCCCTTGTGCAGGGTCGCCTCCTTGCCCCACGGCCCGGAACCGCCCTGGCCGCAGTCGCGGTCCTTCTCGGGGAGGCAGACCTCCTTGTCGATGGTCATCGACGGCGTACCCGGCGTCGTCACGTCGACGGTCGCCTCGGACGGCGGCGTCGTGATCGGACCACTCGGGCCGGGGAAGGTCGCCGTCACGGAGTTGACGGTGTGCTGGGTGACGTTCGCCAGACTGCAGAACACCTGACGCGAGGCACCCACCGCAAGGTCGAACGTCCCGGCGGCCGTCACGCACGACGGCGAGACACTGTCCGCCAACGTGATCCCCGTGACCGGCACCGTCCCGGTGTTCGTCACCGTGATCCGCCAGTACGCCGTCGCA
>NZ_JBHVTL010000022.1:0-160303 GCF_042884635.1 Kitasatospora sp. NPDC058115 | reverse complement strand
ACACTGTCCGCCAACGTGATCCCCGTGACCGGCACCGTCCCGGTGTTCGTCACCGTGATCCGCCAGTACGCCGTCGCACCCGACGCCACCGTCGTGGCCTTCGCCCACGGACCCGGACCACCGTCGACGCAGTCGGCGGCGTCGGCCGAGGTGCAGACCTCCTTGTTGATGCTCAGCTCCGGCAGCGGCGGCGGTGTCACGTCCACCGTCGCCTCCGACGGCGGCGTGGTGACCGTCTCCCCACCCTGACCCGGGAACGACGCCGTCACGGAGTTCACCGTGTGCTGCGTAACGTTCGTCAGATCACAGAACACCTGGTGAGAAGCGCCCACCGCCAGGTCGAACGTCCCCGCAGCGGTCACGCACGACGGCGAGACACTGTCCGCCAACGTGATCCCGGTGACCGGAACGCTCCCGGTGTTGGTCACCGTGATCCGCCAGTACGCCGTGGCACCCGACGCCACCGTCGTGGCCTTCGCCCACGGACCCGGGCCGCCGATGGCACAGTCGGCGGCGTCGGCCGAGGTGCAGACCTCCTTGTCGATCGCCAGCGACTGCACGTCCACGATCGCCTCGGACGGCGGCGTGGTGATCGTCTCCCCGCCCGGGCCCGGGAAGGACGCCGTCACGGTGTTCACCGTGTGCTGGGTGACGTTCGTCAGATCGCAGAACACCTGATGGGACGCGCCCACCGCGAGATCGAACGTCCCCGCAGCGGTCACGCACGACGGCGAGACGCTGTCCTCCAGCGTGATCCCGGTGACCGGGACGGTCCCGCTGTTGGTCACCGTGATCCGCCAGTACGCCGTGGCGCCGGGGAGCAGCGTCGCGTTCTTCGCCCAGGGGCCGGGGCCTCCGTCGACGCAGTCGGCCGCGTTCGCCGAGGTGCAGACCTCCTTCTCGATCTTCAGTTGCGGCGCGCACTCCGGTCCCGGGGTCACCTGGAGGGTGACGGTGTTGGAGGTGACGGGGGTCCCGCCGTTGGTGACGGCGGACGCCTGGTCGGTGATCGAGGTGACGGCGCAGTCCGTGGCGACGGTGGTCCGGTAGCAGATCTGCGGGGCGTCACCGACGAAGGTCACCTGCATCACCGGATGGTTGTCCGGGGTGAAGGAGGCGCCGCTGACGAGGTCGATGTTGCCGATCACCTGGATCGGCTGGTCGGCGATCGGGACGGAGGAGATGTCCGCCGTGCCCGTGGCCGGGTCGAACGGGAAGGTGCCGAGGGGGGTGCCGTCGGCGGCCAGCACGGTCACCGTGGACTGGGCGAAGTCGACGGTCGTCGGGTCGATGCCGGCGAGGCTGACCGTCCCGTAGGACCGCACGTGCCCGGTGGCCCCGTCGCAGTAGTACGCCGACGGGTTGATGGTGGCCTGGGCCTTGGTCTTGAGGCAGGGCGAGGCGCCGGTGACCGGGTCGATCGAGAACAGGTAGCCGGTGTCACCGAGGCTGTACTTGCACTGGCCGTCGTAGGCGAAGCCGTACGGGCGGGTGTCGCCGCCGTTGACGTTGAGCGGCCCGTTCACGATGCCGTTGGTGCCGTACTGGGTGCAGGGCGCCTGGGTGTTCCAGTCGTAGCAGTACTCGGTGCTGTTGGAGGTCGGGGTGATGCCCCGGTAGATCCAGAGCGGGAACTCGGTCTCCAGGTGCCCGTTGGGGGCGACGATGGTCAACGGCACCTGGAAGTTGGCCTCGCCGAGGGCGACGTTGGTCATGAGCAGCGTCTGCAGGCCGGGCGGCGCGGCGATCGGATTGCCCGTCAGGTCGAAGCAGACGACGGTGCCGACCGGCGGGACGACCTCCTGGTAGAAGCCGCCGACCGCGGTGCAGACGCCGAGGACGGTGCCCGCCGCGTCGTACGTCTCGAAGATGTTGTCGGCCCGGGCCGGCTCGGTGCCGGTCGGGGTGACCACGGTCTTCGGCACGGCCCAGCCGGTGCAGGCGGTGTTGGTCGACGGGTCGAAGCAGGACATCACCGTGGGCAGCGGGGCCAGCGTGTTGTCCGTGACGTAGATCTTGCCGTTGACGACCCGCATGATGCCCGCGTAGTCGCCGCTGAAGACGTCCTGGCCCTCGTTGGGCGGCAGGCCGATGCCGAAGGTGCCGCAGGAGGCGTTGGTGGCGGGGTCGAAGCAGAGGATCTCGCCGGTGCCGGAGACCGCGTAGATCAGCTGGTTCGGGGCCTGGACCACGCCGCCGACGACCAGTCCGGTGCCGGTCTGGAGGGCGGTGAAGCCGCAGCTGGCCTGGGTCTGGAGGTCGATGCAGCCGACGCCGATCAGTCCGAGGGTGAGCCGGCTGATCGCGGCGTAGTACAGCTTGGAGCCGATCTGCACGTAGGTCGGGGTGCGGGTGCTGCCGAGGTCGCCGGTGGTCTCTCCGGCCACCGAGGAGTTCAGCGCCTGGGGCCAGACGGCGGGGGCGCCGCTCGGGGTCGGGCAGGGGCCGTTGGTGAGCAGGTCGGTGCAGACCACGCTGGCCTCGTTGGAGAACCCGTGGTGGTAGATGTTCCAGGCCTCGGGCGTGGGGACGCCGTTGATCGTGGCGGTGTAGAGGATGGGGGTGAAGCCGTCGCCGCCGGTGGCCGTGTTGACCGGGGTGAGGGGCGGCGGGATCTGGACCACGTCACCGGTGGCCGGTCCCGAGAGCCTCGGGTTGGTCGCCCGGACGGCGTTGGTGGCCGTGCCCGGGTCGGTGGCGGCGAAGGTGGTGCCGCCGTCGGTGGACCACTGCTTGCTGTAGCCCGGCGGCACCTGGAGCGAGCCGGGCACGTAGGTCTGGGCCTGCGGGGTGCTGCCCGGGCCGCCCTGGATGACGTCGGTGACGGTGGTGGAGACCGGGACCGTCTCCGGGTTGGTGGCGGAGACCACCCAGCGGACGGTGTCGCCGTGGGCGGTGGTGGTCGTGCTGCCGGTGGCGAGGTCGGTGCCGGTCTTCTCCAGGGTCACCGGCTGCTGCCGGCCCTGCCGGCCCGCTTGGGGGTCCGCCGGCCGCGCCGCGGCGGGCCGGTCGGCCGCCGTGGCGGCGCGGCCGTCGGCGGGTCCGGCGGCGAGGGCCGGGGCGGTCAGCGAGGCGACGGCCGCCGCGAAGGCCGCCAGCAGGGTGACGGCCCGGCCCGGTGGCCGGCGGGCGGAGCGTCCGTCAGGTCCGGGGCCCTGGGGCGGGGGTGTGGGCGGACAGCGCGTCATCAGAGGTCCTTTCGACCCTGCGCTCACGTGCCGGGGAGGCGGGGAAAGGGAGCCAGAATGAGCGCAGTGCGACTTGATGATGTTCTGATGAACTGTCCGGAGTGTCCGACGTGGCCCAGGTTCACTCCCCGGCCGCTCAGGAACACTCCGACGGACGCACGCGCCGGACGGCGGCCGGTCGGGCGGGCGGCGCTCCGCCGGGCGGAAACCCGGGGCGGGCGGTGCTCGGAGCGGCGGCGCTCAGGTGAGCGGCGCTCAGGTGAGCGGCGCTCGGGCCGGCGGCGCTCAGGCCGGCGGCGCGGCGAACCGGCCCCGGCCCGCCTGCACCGCCCAGCCGCGCGCGACCAGGCGCTTCGCCCGCGCCCGCACGCCCTCCACGGCGGAGGCGGTCAGCTCCAGTCCGAGCAGCCGGGTCAACTCGTGGGCCTGCAGGCTCGTCCGCGAGTCGTTCAGGATCTGCGCCAGCCGCCGGTAGATCCCCGGGAGCGCCGTCAGGTCCATCCCGGGCTCCCGCACCGGCACGGTCACCCGGATCCCCGCGCCCGGCCCGGCGCCGGCCGCGACCGCCCCGTCCGCCGGGGCGTCCGCGGGGGCGGCGCCGCCGGACCGGCCGGCCCCGGCGGGAGCCGCCGGGCCCGCGCATTCCGCGAGGTCCGGGCGCAGCGCCCGCAGCGCCCGCCGCATCGTCTCCCGGGCACCGGCCAGCCGTGACAGCTCCTTCTCCACCTCCCCGAGGGCGATGGCCAACTGGGCCGTCTCACAGCGAAGTCGTTCGACCTCGCGCCACGCCCATTCCTCCAGGTCCTCCACGAGCCCCACCGTCGACGGCATCAGCAACCTCCGGGACAACGAAAGAGACCGGCCACCCCGTCTCTCCGGCACCGCCGGAGTTCACGAGCACGCGGGAGGAGGGTGGCCGACGGCGACGGGTGACCGGGGGTCGACCCCGGCACCCGGTCGCCGATCGGACGGATG
The DNA here is from genome assembly GCF_042884635.1 of Kitasatospora sp. NPDC058115. Classification (NCBI taxonomy): domain Bacteria; kingdom Bacillati; phylum Actinomycetota; class Actinomycetes; order Kitasatosporales; family Streptomycetaceae; genus Kitasatospora; species Kitasatospora sp. NPDC058115. Next base: position 156,140 of record NZ_JBHVTL010000022.1, on the reverse strand, counting down.
TGCGCCGGGCACCCCCGGCGCCGTGCGGGTGCCCCGTCAGACGAGGGCGGGACCGGGAACGCGGGCCGGCGGCTCCTCGACGGACGGCTCGATGGCCAGATGCGGGAGGCGGCGGTCCAGCCACTCCGGCAGCCACCAGTTGGCCTTGCCACACATGTACATCACCGCCGGCACGAGCACCGTCCGCAGCACGAAGGCGTCCAGTGCCACGGCGGCCGCGAGGCCGACACCGAACTCGGCGATGCCGCGCTGGCCGGTGAAGATGAAGGCGGTGAACACCGCGATCATGATCAGCGCCGCGGCGGTGATCACCCGTGCGGTGTGGGTCACGCCGGCCAGCACCGACCGGGCGTTGTCGCGGGAGATCGCCCACTCCTCGGCCATCCTGCTGACCAGGAAGACCTGGTAGTCCATGGAGAGGCCGAACAGGACGGCGAGCACCAGCTCCGGCAGGTAGCCCTCGATCGGGCTGGGTGCGCCGAGGCCGAACAGGTCGGTGCCCCAGCCCCACTGGAAGAAGGCGGTGAGGACACCGAACGAGGCCGCCGCCGACAGCAGGTTGAGCACGGCGGTGACCGCCGGGATGAGCAGGCTGCGGAAGGCGAGGACGAGCAGCAGGAAGCTGAAGCCCACGATGGTGATCAGCAGCCAGGGCAGCTTCTCACTGGTCACCGTCGCGAAGTCGATGAAGGTGGCCGTCAGCCCGCCGACGTACACCTGGAGGGAGGTGCCCTGGGTGTACTGCGGGACGACCGTGTCGCGCAGGTGGTTGATCAGGTCGGAGGTGGCCTCGTCCTGCGGGGCCGTGGTCGGGATGACCTGGGTGATCACGATCGACGAGGTGCTGCCCTCCGCGGTCTGCGGGGGCGCGCTCTCCACGGCGGCCACGCCGGGCACGGCGGCCAGCGCCTGGTCGAGCTTCTCCACCGCGGCGAGGTCGGTCGGGTTCTTCGCCTCGGAGACCAGGACCAGCGGGCCGTTGAAGCCGGGGCCGAAGCCCTTGGCGAGCATCTGGTAGGACTTGTACGTGTGGGTCGAGGTCGCGTCGTTGGAGGCGTCGGCGAAGCCGAGCCGCAGGCTGAACACGGGGGCCGACACCACGATCATCACCGCGAGGCCCAGGACGGTCAGCACCGCCGGGAAGCGCGGCACGATGCGCGACCAGCGCGCCCACAGGCCGTTGTCGCTCTCCGTCTGGACCGCCGTACCGGCCTGCATCGCGCGGCGCTGCTTGCGGCTCAGCACGCGCATGCCGAAGACGCCGAGCAGGGCGGGGAGCAGCGTGACGGCGGCGACCACGGTGCAGACCACGGTCATCGCGGCCGGGACGGCCAGGCCGTTGATGAACTCCAGGTTGACGCTGAGCAGGCCGAGCAGGGCGATGCAGACCGTGCCGCCGGCGAACAGCACGGCGCGCCCGGAGGTGTTGATGGCCTGGACGGTCGACTCCTCCGGGTCCAGTCCGGAGCCGAGGCCGCGGCGGTGCCGGGTCACGATGAACAGCGCGTAGTCGACGCCGACGCCGAGGCCGATCAGCGCACCGAGGATCGGGGCGATGCCGTTCACGGACATCATGTGGCTGAGCGGGGCCATCAGCATCATGCCGCTGCCCACGCCCGCCACCGCGGTCACGATCGGCAGGGCCATCGCCAGCAGCGATCCGAAGGCGATCAGGAGGATGACGGCCGCCGCGATGATGCCGATCGCCGAGGCGTCCGACGCCGGGGTCTCCTCCGCCGCCGTGATGCCCTTGCCGCCGAGCTCGACCGCGAGGCCGGGCTGCTGCGCCGCCGTCGCGGCGTCGATCACCCGCTTGATGTCCGCCTTGTCCAGGTTGTCGGCGGCCTCGTCGAAGTTGACCGTGGCGTAGGCGGTGCGCTTGTCCTGGCTGACCTGGATCTGGCCGCCCTCGGCGTAGGGGCTGACGACCGAGGCCACCGCGGGCATGTGCGAGACGTCGTTGAGCATCGCCGACATCCGCTGCTCGATGGCCGGGTCGGTGACGGCGCCCTCCTTCACCTGCCACACGATCTGGTCGGAGTCACCGGCCTGGGACGGCGCCGCCCGCTGCAGCAGTTCCTGAGCCTTGCCCGATCCGGTTCCCGGCAGACTGAGCGAGTTGTCGTACGCCGTCTTCACGGCCCCCGACATCAGCGCCAGCCCGATCAGGAGCCCCACCCAGGCGATGATCACGACGAAGCGGTGGTGATAACACCAGCGTGCAAGGGTTGACATGATTCTCCGTTCCCTTCAATTCAGTGCCCTATCGTCCGGTTCCGCGCCGCCGCCGTCTCCGGCCGGCCGCAGCGGTTGCCCGGGGCGTGACCGCGCCATCCGGCGCGGCGCACGGCTTCGCCTACTGCGTTCGCAGTAGGCGGGATCGGGAGGGGCGAGGGAGCGGGCAGCCGTCACCCCGCTGTCGCGGGGACACCGCGGCAACGGGGCGGGACGACGGGGGTCAGGGCCGGGGACGCGGTGCGTCCACCAGCCCCGTCTGGTAGGCGAGAACGACGAGTTGCGCCCGGTCGCGGGCGCCGAGCTTGGTCATGGCGTGGTTGGCGTGGGTCTTGACGGTCAAGGGGCTGAGCATGAGCTGGCCGGCGATCTCCGCGTTGGACATGCCCTCGGCGACCAGCGCGACGACCTGGCGCTCGCGCTCGGTGAGCGTGGAGACCAGCGGGGAGGGACGGACCGGCTCGCTGTCGTGCAGCGTGAGGAACCTGGTGATCAGGCCCCGGGTCGCGGACGGCGAGAGCAGCGCGTCGCCGCGGGCCACGGTGCGGATCGCCTCGATCAGGACCTCGGGGCGCGCGCCCTTGCCGAGGAAGCCGCTGGCCCCCGCCCGCAGCGCCTCGAAGAGGTAGTCGTCGACCTCGAAGGTCGTCAGGATCAGCACCCGCACACCGGCGAGGCTGTCGTCGGCGGCCATCCGCCGGGTCGCGGCCAGCCCGTCGAGCTCCGGCATCCGGATGTCCATCAGCACGACGTCGGGGCGTTCCGCCTGGGCGGCCCGGACCGCGTCGTGGCCGGTGGCGGCCTCGCCCACCACGGTCAGCCCCGGTGCGCGGTCGATCACCAGCCGCAGGCCGGCCCGGACGAGGGCCTGGTCGTCGGCGATGACCACGCGGGTCGGCGCCGAGACGGCGGAGGCCGGCGGGGCGGAGACGGTCCCGTTCACACGCCCTCGATTCCGGCCGCGCGCAGCGGGAGCTCGGCGAACACCCGGTAGCCGCCCTCGGGCCGCGGGCCCACCGCGAGCCGGCCGCCCACCGCGGTCACCCGCTCCCGCATGCCGACGATGCCGTGCCCGCCGACCGCGCCGACCCCGACCGTGGCGGGCGCCGCCGGGCGCCGGCTCCCCCAGGCGACCGGCTCGCCGTCGTCCTCGACGGCCAGCCTGAGCGCCCCGGGCCCGTACCCCAGCCGCACGGTCGCGGGGACGCAGCCCGCGTGCTTGCGGATGTTGGTCAGCGACTCCTGGATGACCCGGTAGGCGGTCAGCTCCACCGCCTCGGGCAGCGGCCTGGCCTGGCCGGTCACCTCGCGGGTGACCTGGAGGCCCGCGCCGGCGAACGAGCAGATCAGGTCGCCGAGCCGGTCGAGGCCCGGCACCGGCTCGGTCGGCTCGGCGGACTCGGTCGACCCGGGCTGGCGCAGCAGCCCGACCGTCAGCCGCAGCTCCTCCAGGGCCTCCGCGCTGGCCTGCTGGATGTGGGCGACCGACTCCAGGGCCTGGGTCCGGTCCTCGTCCTCCAGCAGGTAACCCAGCGCGCCGGCCTGGACGTTGATCAGCGCGACGTGGTGGCCCACCGCGTCGTGCAGCTCCCGGGCGATCCGCAGCCGCTCCTCGGCCACCCGGCGGTTCGCCTCCTCCTCCCGGGCCCGCTCGGCGCGCTTGGCGCGCTCCTCGGCCTCGGCCACGTAGGCGCGGTGGCTGCGTGCGGCGCTGCCGGTGGTGACGGCGAGCGCCGCCCACATCACGATGATCACGCCGGTGATGCCGGGGTGGGTGATGAGCGAGGCGACGAGCAGGGTGGCCTTGACGGGGACGCCGACCATGAGCGTGCGCACCGGGGAGGAGTCCAGCGCGACCCAGTACAGCGCGCAGAAGAGCGCGAGCAGGGTCAGCGGGTAGACCATCCCGTCGGCCATCAGGACCACCGAGCCGATGACGGAGACCGCCACCGTGCCCAGCGGGAAGTGCCGGCGCACCGTCAGGGACGCGTAGACCAGGGCGGTCACCGGCCAGCTCAGCGGCCAGTGGGTGCCGGTGTGCACGGCGACGGGCACGGTGGCCACGGTGAACAGCACCATCGACCCGATCGACGAGAGCAGCAACAGCAGCTGCTGCTTCGCCATCAGCCTGTTCCAGGGGATCATGGCGGCGGTCAGCACGAGCGCTCCTCCATCGACCGGGGTTCCTTGACCACGTGCAGCAGCACGACGCCGAGCCACGGGCCGCCGTACCAGTACTCGGCCCCGAGCGGACGCGGCGTGCCCGCGCCGAGGTGCTTCGCGTACTGGGCGGCGGCCCACCAGAAGTCCGCGACGAGCAGCTGCCCGCCGGGGCGCAGCACCCGCATCGCCTCGTCCAGCGCGCGTTCGCGTTCCTCGCGGGTGGGGATGTTGTGGATGACCAGCGCGCTCGTCACGACGTCGAAGGAGTCGTCGGCGAACGGCAGCGCGGTGATGTCGGCGGTGTGCACCGCGACCCGGCCGGCGACTCCGGCCGCGGCGGCGTTGGCGAGCGTGACGGCGCTGTCGTTGCCGCTCTGGTCCTCGCGGGACCAGAGGTCCGCGCCGTCGGCGTGCCCGGCCGGCAGCCGCCGGGCGGCCGCCACCAGGACCGCGCCGCGGCCGCACCCCAGGTCCAGCAGCCGTTCGTCGCCCTTCAGGCCGATCCGGTCCAGTTCCCGCTCCCAGACCCGCAGCTTGCCGCGGAGCGTGGTGTGCAGGTAGACGCCGGCGGAGGCCAGCAGGGCCGCTCCGGCGGCCGCCGCCGGGCCCCGGCCGCGCCGCCGGCGGGCGGCGGCCAGCACGCACGCCGCCCCGGTGACGGTGGTGGCGGCCAGGAAGGCCGGCGCGTCGACACCGTACCGGGGCGGGCGGAGCCGCGACGGCAGGGCGCCGATGAGGTTCTGGGACACCTCCGCAGCCTCACAAGTGCGGCTTCGCGTTGTCTTGGAGAAATGTTCCCGCAACACGGGGCGCGCCGTCGGCGCCGGTCCGTGCGACATGCCGCCGAGCCCTTCCGTCGTGTCCGTGCCGCGCCGCCCTAGTGCCCGCCGGGCGCTTCGTGGCCCTTCTCGGCGGCGGAGGTGCCCGCCGAGGACAGCGCCAGCGCGGCGAGTCCGGCGACGAGCATCAGGCCGCCGTTCACCAGGAACGCGGCGCGGTAGCCCTGGACCAGCGCGTCCAGGCGGCCGCGGTCGGCCGCGTGGGTGGTCACCGTGGAGGCGATGTTCACCAGCACGGCGAGGCCGACGGCTCCGCCGATCTGGCGGGAGGTGTTGAGCAGCCCGGAGGCGGCGCCGGCGTTCTTGGGCTCGACGCCGACGGTGCCGCTGATGGTGACGGCGAGGAGCATCAGGCTGATGCCGAACCCGCCGACCAGGTTGGGGCCGAGGATGTGGGTCAGGTAGGTCGAGTCGGTGGAGATGGTGGAGAGCCAGACGATGCCCGCGGTGGCGATGAGGCCGCCGGCCACCAGCAGGGGCCGGGGGCCGACCACCGAGATGAGCTTGCGGGAGGTGAGGCCGCCCACGATGAAGATGAGGGTGATGGGCAGCATCGCCATGCCGGTGCGCAGCGCGCTGTAGCCGAGCACCTGCTGGCAGTAGAGCGAGAGGAAGAACAGCAGGGCGGTCAGCGTCACGCCCAGGCAGAACATCAGCAGGTTGGCGATCCGCAGGTTCCGCGGCCGGACGAGGTCCAGCGGGATGAGCGGGTGGGGGCTGCGGGCCTCGGCGACCAGGAAGGCGGCGAGCAGGACGACGGCCGCGATCAGGGGCAGCACGACGCTCGGCGAACCCCAGCTCTCGGTGGAGGCCTCGGAGAGCCCGTAGGTGAGCGCCCCGATGCCGAGGGTGACGCAGAGGGCCCCGACCAGGTCGAGCCGGCTCTCCGCGGCCAGGGCGGGCGGGAGCACCAGGCGCGCCCCGACGGCCAGGAGCACGATGCCGACCGGGACGTTGACGAAGAACACCCAGCGCCAGCTCAGTTCGGCGGTGAGCACGCCGCCGAGGACCACGCCGATCAGGCCGGCGACCCCGCTCATCATGCTCCACAGCGACAGCGCGCGCTCGCGCTCCTTGGCGTCGGTGTGGGTGGCGGTGATCAGGCTCAGGCTGGTCGGGGCCAGTGCGGCGGCGCCGGCGCCCTGGGCGATCCGGGAGCCGATCAGGACCGCTCCGCCGGGCGCCAGTCCGCCGACCAGGCTGGCGAGGGTGAAGAGGAACGCCCCGAACAGGAAGACCCGCTTGTGCCCGTAGAGGTCGCCGGCCCGCGCCGCCAGGAGCAGGAAGCCGCCCAGGGTGACGAGGTAGCCGCTGACCACCCACTGCTGCTGGCCGGTGGACAGGCTCAGCCCGGTGCGCATGTCCGGCAGGGCCACGGTGACGATGGTGGCGTCGAGCACGACCATGAACAGGGCGAGGCAGGACATCGCCACGACCACGCCGAGCGGCACGTTCGGCCTGAGAGCAGGGGGTGCGGCCGCGACTCGGGCCTCGGACATGACGTCTCCTCAGTAGCGACCCAAGGGTGAACAGTGTTCACTAGTGAACAGTGTTCACTCTGAACGGTGCTCAAGATAACCTCGGGCCCAGGGGGTGTCAATCGATCTGAAGGAGAGTCAATGCGCCTGCGCAAAACCGACGTTGTCGACGAGGCGCTGCGCTTCCTCGACGCCGAGGGACTGGACCAGCTCACCATGCGCAAGCTCGGTGCGGCGCTCAACGTCCAGGGCGGCGCGCTCTACCGGCACTTCCCGAACAAGGAGGCCCTGCTCGACGCGGTGGCCGACCGGATCGTCGAGGGCATCGGGGACCCGCTGCCCGACGTCCCCTGGCTCGACCAGCTCCGCATCCTCGGCGGGCGCCTGCGCGGGGCCCTGCTCGGGCGGCGCGACGGCGCCCGGGTGGTGGCCGGCACCTTCGCGCCCGGGGCCAACACCATCATCGGCTCGGACGTGGCCGTCCAGGTCCTCTGCCGGGCCGGGCTGCCCCCCGCCCAGGCCGGCTGGGCCGGCTTCGCCCTGTTCTACTACGTGCTCGGCCACGCCATCGAGGAACAGGCCCAGTTGAGGCTGCCGCCCGAGCACGACTGGCGGGTCCGCACCGAGCGGCTCGACGTCCAGGTGTCGCCGCAGTACGCGGCGGCCCTGGACGCGCTGGCGGGAACGGACCCGGCGGAGCGGTTCGCCTTCGGGCTGGACCTCTTCCTGGAGGGCCTGCGCCATCTGCGGACGACCCGGCCGCCGCAGCCGGCGTGAAGCCGTCCGGCGCCGCCGTCCGCCCGAGGCCGGCGGCGGCGCCGCTCCGGCGGTGCGAAATGATCCAATGCGACATTTCCGCACTCAAATTGACAATCAGTCAACAACGCAGATGACCCGCCGCGCCGGCGGACCCGCCCGCGACCGCGGGCGTCCGCGCCACCCCGGCCACGCCCCGCCCGCACTCCCGCCCGGCAACGGCGCTGGTCAGACGGGCGGCCGGACGCCGCTGCCCCCGGGCCACCCGGAAGCCACGGAGATCACATCCACGGTTGGGGCCCTGAGCCATTTGCATTCATCCTTGACCTTCATTATCAAGCCTGGCTATCTTATGTTCGATTTTGGGCTCGACCGCTTGCAGTGACGGGTGCACTCGCGATCAGACGGCCCGTCCAGTGGCCGGTCGGCCCGGCGCACGGGCTTGATCTGCAACGATTCCGGTACGGACGAGGAAATTGACCCGACTTCGCAGGCGTAGGGGGGTGAGTGTCATGCAGGTCGGCGACCACGGAACGGGGGTTTCGGTGCCGGTCGTCATCGCGCCCGGACACGCCGGAGCCGGGTCCAGGAGCTAGCGGCGAGAACACCTCCCGGCCGGAGGCCGGGTGCGCCGCCATGCCCTCTCCCGCCGGGCAGCCGCTCGTCGGGGCGGGCCGGGGAGAGCTTCGAATTCGAACATCAGAACAGTCTTACGGTCGTCATGCGCGGCTCCAAACGGGGGAGTTGAGCACATTGCGGTCTGGGGTCGAGCCATTGGTCCAGAGCGTTCACATGCGTTACGAGTACGAGCCGGCCTGCGTCGCGGCGTCATCGACGCCCGCTTCCGGCCGCCTCGACGGTGCCGGGGAGCAGCACCCCGGGCGCCGTCCGGCACCGGCCGGCGCGGTGGCACAGCCCCCGCCCCGGCGCGCGGCACCACAGCGGCATTCGAGCCATCCTGTTTCCGGCCACCTGTGTGACACCTGTCATTCGCGAGGGAACCGATGAGTATCCGAGTGATGGTCGCCGATGATCTGCTGCTTTCCCGCAGCGCGCTCGCCGCGCTGATCGAGAAGAACGACGACATCCACGTGGTGGGCGCCGTCGGCGGCGATTCCGATGCGCTGGAATTCGCCGAAATCCACCGGCCGGATGTGGCCGTCATCGGCTTCGACGGCGCGGACAGCAGCACGATCACCGTCGCCGAGAAGATCGCCGGCATTCCGGAGTGCCGCAGCCTCGTCCTGGCCGAGCGCTACACCCGGTCGATCGTCCGCCAGACCTACTCCGGCGCCGTGGCCGGCATGCTGCATCGCAGCGTCCCGCCGAGCCGGTTCTTCGAGGCCCTGCACCGGATCCACCAGGGCGAACGCGTCTTCGACACCGACCTGACGGTCGCCGCCCTGGCCAACGCCGGCTGCCCCCTGACCTCACGTCAACTCGCGGTTCTGGAACGCCTCTCCCACGGGGACACGACCGTCGAGATCGCCGCACGACTGCACCTTTCCGAGGGGACCGTGCGCAACTACCTCTCATCCATGGTGGCGAAGCTCGGTGCGCGCAACCGCATCGACGCGCTGCGGATCGCCCGGGACGCACGCTGGCTCTGACAGCCGGACTCACCGAATTCATCGACCATTTGGGGGCGTAGTACACATGAGCATGGATGCAGTGACGGCCACCGTCGTCGGGGACATCGCACTGGTACTCGGAGCGTCGAGCGTGCTCGGCGCCCTCGCGCGCCGGATCGGACAGCCGACCGTGGTCGGCCAGATCGCCGCCGGCATCATCCTCGGCCCGAGCCTGCTCGGCAGGCTCCCGGGTGATCTGACCTCCCACCTCTTCACCAAACAGGCGATGCCCTTCATCGCCGTCATCGCCCAGATCGCCGTGGTGATCTTCATGTTCGGCGTGGGCTACGAGATCGACCTCAAGTCCGTCAGGAACCATCGCAGACCGGTGACCCTGATCTCGGTCGGGGCGATGCTCATTCCCCTGGCCCTCGGCTGCGCCATCGCCCTGGGGGTGCAGCACACCGGCGCCTTCGACGGCCAGCACACCGACGGCCGGTCCTTCATCCTCTTCCTCGGCGTCGCGACGTCGATCACCGCGCTCCCGGTGCTCGCCACGATCGTGCGCGAACGCGGTCTCGCCGGGACCTCGGTGGGCAACATCGCCACCGCGTCCGCCGGGTTCATGGACGTGACCGCCTGGCTGGTGCTCGCCGCCGCCCTGATCGGCACCAAGGGCGCCGGGGACCGCTCCTGGCCGGAGACGGCGCTGCTGCTCGCGGTGTTCGTGGCCGTGATGGTCCTCGTGGTGCGCCCCGCGCTCGGCTGGTGGTTCCGCCGCACCAACGCCGTGATGGCGAGCCAGGTCACCGTCGCCCTGGTGCTCGCCGCGGCGGGTGCCTGGGCCACCGCCAGCATCGGCCTGCACGCGATCTTCGGTGCCTTCGTCGCCGGCCTGGTCATGCCCAAGCCGGACGGCACGGCGGACGCGGACGTGCTGCGCTCGACGGAGCAGTCCGGCGGGCTGCTGCTGCCGCTGTTCTTCGTCGTCACCGGCCTGACCACCAACCTCGGGGCGCTGAAGGGCTCCGACGTGCTCCTGCTCGTGGTGATGCTCGTCTGCGGCGTCGGCGGGAAGGCCGCCGCGGGCTACGCGATGGCGCGGCTCGGCGGTCTCGACACCCGGCGCTCGGCCATGATCGGCGCGCTGCTGAACACCCGCGGGCTGACCGAACTCATCGCGCTGAACGTGGGCCTCAGCGCGGGCATCATCGACGAGCGAATGTTCACCGTCCTCGTCCTGATGGCCCTGATCACGACCGGCATGACCGGGCCGCTCATCACCGCGATCGAGCGCAGGACCGCCGTCCGCCCGGTGCCCAAGGCCGCCACCCCGGTCCCGGTCGCCGAAGTAGGGGACCACTCCTGACATCGCACACGCGCTCCGGCGCATTCGTCGGGTGCAGGTTCACCCCCTTCACTGTGTTGCGAAATGGTGAGAAGTGATGGACAAGCTGGTCGAACGGGATCAGGAAGAGCTGACACTGTCCCAGGTCTACAACGAGTCCTCCCGGGGCCGATCCCGGATCGTCGCCCTCGGCGGCCCGCTGGCGAGCGGGAAGACCGCCCTGCTGGCCTCCTTCGCCCGCCGGACCTCCGACGCGGGCGCGAAGGTCCTGGAGGCCACCGCCTCCCGGGCCGAGCGCCACCAGCCGCTCGGGGTCATCGATCAACTCCTGCGGGCCCGGCGCCTCTTCTCGCACGGCGCGGCGCCCGAGGTCCGCTCGGCCGCGGACGGCGGGACGCGGGCACGCGGTGAGATCCACCCGTCCGTCCTCGGTCTGCTGCACGGCGCCTTCCAGCGCCTGACCAGCGGCCGGCCCCTGGTCGTCTGCATCGACGACGCGCACTTCACGGACGTCGAGTCGCTGCAGTACCTGCTCGCGCTCGTCCGGCGGATGGGCGACGCGCCCATGACGATCGCCCTCACCTACTGTCCGGACATGGGCCGGGGCGAGGTGCAGCGCCTGGTGCAGGCCGAGATCCTGCGGCTGCCGATCTGTACCAGGCTGGACGTCGAGCCGCTCTCCAGGGCCGGCGTCACGACGGTGCTGCAGGACCGCCTCGACCCCGGGACGGCCGGCCGGATCGCCGCCGAGTGCCAACGACTCAGCGGCGGCCGGCCGTTGCTGGTCCGGGCCCTGGCCGAGGACTACGCGAGGGGGACGGCCGAGCCGGACGCCCGGCACCGGCCGGTCGCCGGGCCGGCCTTCGGCCGCGCCGTCCTCACCTGCCTCTACCGGGCCGAGCCGGTCGTGCTGGAGATCGCGCAGGCCATGGCCACGCTGGGCGACTTCCGCTCGGCCGCCGTGGTGGCGAGGCTGTGCGGCATGGACCCGGAGTCCGTCGGCCGGGTCGTCGCGACCCCCGGCGTCGGCGCGCTGCTGGACCACGACCTGCTGCGCCAGCCGAGCGTGCGCGAGGCCGTGCTCCGCAGCATCCCCGAACAGCAGCGCCAGATCCTGCGGTCACGCGCCGCCCGGCTCCTGCACCACGAGGGCGCCCCGGCGGTCGTGACGGCGGAGCACCTGATGCGCGTGGACGAGGCGATCCCGTGGGCACGGCAGGTCCTGTGCGAGGCCGCGGACCAGACCCTCGCGGGCGGGGACCCCGAGACGGCCGTCGGGTTCCTGGAGCGGGCCCACCGGGAGAGCGCGAGCCGGCGCGAGCAGCTCGACATCGCCGCGAAGCTCGTCGACGTCGTGTGGTGCTACAACCCCGCGGCGGCGAAGAGCTACCTGCCCGACCTGGTGGCGGCGGCCGAGCGGGGCGAGCTCTCCGTGCGGCAGTCCGCGCCCGTCGTGCGGAGCCTGCTGTGGAACGGGCAGGTGGAGCTGGCGACGCGCGTGATGGCGCACCTCGACGACTCCCCCGCGCCGGGCGACGAGGACTCCGCCCGGTACGCCGAACCGCTGCGCCTCTGGCTCCCGCTGGCGTACCCGGGCATCGCGCCCACCCCGGGGAGCCCGGACGTGTCCCCGATGGACGCCGGCCTCGACCCCGACCAGCGGGCCACCGCCGCCCTGGGCGCGGTCCTGCGGGGCGCCGGCGACGAGGAGGCCCTCCCGGCCGCGGAACTCGTCCTGCGCAAGGCCCTGGCCGGAGCGGCCGGCCCGGCCTCCTCGCTCGCCTCGCTCCTGGTCCTGATCTACTCCGACCACCTCGACAAGGCCTCGGCCTGGTGCGACGCCCTGCTCGCCTCCATCGGGAAGGCGTACGGGCTGGTCTGGAACGCCCTGCTGATCTCGGCACGCGCGGAGATCCACTACCGGCTGGGGGACCTCGCGAACGCCAGGCGCCAGGCCAGGGCCGCCTTCGCGCTGATGCCGAGGGAGAGCTGGGGAACGGCCATCGTCATCCCGCTGTCGCTCCTCATCCTCACCGCCACGGCGATGGGGGACCTCGGGGAGGCCGAGACCTACCTCGACCTCCCGGTGCCCAGCGCCGCCTTCGGGACCCTCGGCGGGGTGGTGTACCTCGACGCCCGGGGCCATCTGCACCTGGCCCGCGGGCGGCACGGCGCCGCGCTCCAGGACTTCCTGGCGGCCGGGCACCTGATGCGGCTGTGGGGGGCCGACTGCCCGTCGACGGTGGCCTGGCGCGTCGACGCCGCCCGGGCCCACCTCCACCAGGGCCGGGCGGCGCAGGCCAGGGAACTGCTGACGGAACAGCTGGCGCTGGTCCCGTCGGGCCACCCGCGCACCCGGGGCCAGGCCTACCGCGCGCTGGCGGCCACCCTGCGCGCCGACGAGCGTCCGCCGGTCCTGCTGAAGGCGGCGAGCGTGCTGGACCGCTGCGGCGACTCGCTGAACCTGGCGTACACCCTCGCCGACCTCGGCCAGGCCTACGAGGCGCTGGAGGACCCGGTCCAGGCCCGCTTCCACAGCCACATGGCCCGGACGCTGGCCGCCCAGTGCGCCGCGGCCTCCCTGCCGGAGCCACCGGCGGCGGAGACCAGGAAGGCCTGGACGGAGGCGGACCCCGCGGACGCCGCCGAGCCGGTCCGCCGGCTCAGTTCGGCGGAGTGGCGGGTGGCCGAACTCGCCGCCGGGGGCTCCACCAACGAACAGATCGCCCGCAAGCTGTTCATCACGGTCAGCACGGTCGAGCAGCACCTCACCCGCTCCTACCGCAAGCTCGGCATCCGGCGCCGCACCCAACTGCCCTCGCGGCTGGCCGAACTGGTCCCGTGACCGGCGCCGCGCCCCGGGCGCGCGAGCGGTCCGCCGCCGGTGTCCTCGACGGACACCGGCGGCGGACCGCCGTCCGGGCCGTTCAGGGCCCCAGCAGCGCGTCCAGCTCCTTGACGACCCGCTCGGTGCAGGCCGCCGCCGCCGGCACGATGTCCTGCATCAACAGGAAGCCGTGCACCAGCCCCTCCCCCGTGACCAGCCGGGCGTCGACGCCCGCGGCCTGCATCCGCGCCACCAGCTCCGCGCCCTCCTCGTGCAGCGGGTCGTACTCGGCGGTGGCCACGACCGTCGGCGCCAGGCCCCGGAGGTCCGCGTTCAGCAGGTCCACGGCGGTGTCGGCCCGCTGCCGCGCGTCGGGGACGTACTGCGCGTAGTTCCAGGCCATGTCCTCGGCGGTCAGCAGGTACCCCTCGGCGTGCGGGCTGGACGAGACCAGGGCCAGGCTCGGGTCGACCGGCGGGTAGATCAGGAGCTGGGCGGCGAAGCCGAGGTCACGGGCCCGCAGGGCGGTCCCGAGGGCGAGGCTCGCCCCGGCGCTGTCGCCCGCGATCACGTGCGCCCGGCCGGGGAAGGCCCGGGCCGTCCAGCGGGCCGCGGCCGTCGCGTCGTGCAGCGGCGCAGGGTACGGGGACTCCGGCGCCCGCCGGTAGTCGACCGCGACCACGACCGCCCCCAGGGACGCCGCCAGGATCCGGCAGGCCCGGTCGTGGCTGTCGAGGTCGCCCATCACCCACCCGCCGCCGTGCAGATAGGTGACCACCCTGGTCCCGGCCCGCTCGGCCGGCTGCGGGGTGTAGACCCTGAGCCGCAGCGCCGTTCCGTCCGGGCCGTCGGTCAGCCGGTCCTCCGCGACCACGACCGGGCCGCGGCGGTCGGCGTCGGAGAGCGGGCGCACGGCGTTCACCAGGTACCGTTCGCGGGCCCGGTCGACGGGCAGTTCGCGGTCCGGGACCGGGACGCCGTCCGAGCTCTGCCAGGCGATCAGGTGCCGGAGCAGTCGGTCCAGGGGCATCGCAACTCTCCCACGTACTCGCTCGTATCCGATCGGACGTGTCCCCGCGCGCCGCGCCGGGACACACGCGCTCCGAATCTATTTCGTATCCGGCCCGGCGGAGAGTCCCGGCGCACGAGACGTGCGGAACGCACGACGATTGGTGCGTTTCTCATATCGCCCCGGAACCGGCCCCGCCGATATCGTGGCAGGTCGGTGAAAAATCGAAAAAGGTGCTGGTGATGGAGAACTTGCCTTCGCAATCCGCTGACCACGAATTCAGCGATCCGTCCGATCTCCTCGGCCTCGTCCGCTCGACCTGGCGGGAAATCCTGGATTTCGAACCGGACGACGACATCGGATTCTTCGAGTGCGGGGGCGATTCGCACCGGCTGTTCGTGCTCATCGAGCTCCTCTCCAAGGCCGGCGGGGTGCGGCTCAAGACCCTGGACGTCATCCAGGCCGACACCATCAGCGGCCAGGCGGACCTGCTCGCCCGGATGCGGCAGGCGAGCGGGGAGTCCCCCGATGGCGCCTGAGGCCGGCGCGCACGCGTGGGCCGAGCGGCTGGCCGGCGTGCCGACGGCCCTGGAGATCCCGGCCGACCGGCCGCGGACCCACCGCGAGGACACGGCCACCGGGCGGCTGCCCGTCGAGCTCCCGGCCGGCACGGCGCAGGCCGTCCTGGCCCGCTCCCGGGCCCTGGAGGTGAGCCCCTCCACCTTCCTGCTCGCCGCCTTCGGTCTGGCCCTGGGCCGGCTCACCGGTGCCGAGCGGCTGCTGGTGGGCGTCGCCTCGCCCGCCGGCGACCTCCGGCCGGTGCGCATCGACATCGACGACGACCGCACCCCGGACGCCTTCGTCGGCACCGTCCACGACTCGCTCGCCTGGAGCCTGGAGGCCGACGGCGTCACCTTCCCGCAGCTCGTGGCACACCTGGGCATCGAGTCCTCCGGCCCGGGCCACCCGCTGGTCCAGGCCGCCTTCGGCGCCCACGACGACGACACCCGCTTCGACCTCAGCGTCCGGTTCGGGCCGGAGGGGGCGGTCGACGCCGGCCACGCCGCCTACGCGACGGACCTGTGGAGCCCGGAGGAGGCACGGGGCTTCGTCCGCACCTACCTGGCGGCGGTGGAGCAGCTCGCCGGGGCGGCCGGCGACGGCCGCACGCTGGGGGACGTCCGGTGCATCTCCCCCGACGGGCTGCACACCCTGCGACGCCTCAACGAGACCGCCGCCGACTTCCCGTCCGCCTCGCTGGACGAGCTGTTCCGCGCGGTGGCGGAGCGTCACCCCGACCGGGTGGCGGTCCGCGACGGGCGGACGTCCCTGACCTACGCCGAACTGGCCCGCGCGGCGGCCGAGCAGGCGCGGCGGCTGCGCGCCGCCGGCGTCCGGGACGGCGACGCCGTCCTGGTGGCGGTCCCGCGGTCGGCGGCGGAGGCGGTCGCCGTCCTGGGCACGCTCTGGTCCGGCGGCGTGTACATCGGCGTGGACCTCGCCCAGCCCGAGGCGCACACCGCGAAGATCGTCGCCAGGACGGCGCCGGCCGCCGCCATCGTCGGCGAGGCGGACGCCGACGGGGTCCGGCGGCACGGCGTGCCGGTGACCGCGCCCTGGCAGCCGGACTGGGAGCTCGGCACCGAGCCGGTGCCGCCGGCCCCGGCCGACCCGGAGCGGCTCGCCTACATCGCCTTCACCTCCGGCTCCACCGGCGAGCCCAAGGGCGTGGCGATCCCGCACCGCGGCGTCATCCGGCTGGTCCACGAGGCCGACTACCTGATGCTCGGGCCGGACGAACGGGTGCTGCGCCTGTCCACGCTGGCCTTCGACGCCTCGACGTTCGAGCTCTGGGGCGCGCTGCTGGCCGGGGCGGCCCTGGAGGTCTGCCCGCCGGGGCTGCTGTCGCCGGGCGAGCTCGGTGCGTTCATCGCGGAGCGCGAGGTGACCGTGGCCTGGCTGACGGCCGGTCTCTTCCGGCTCGTCCAGGAGTTCGCGCCGGCCTCGCTGGGCACCCTGCGCCACCTCCTCAGCGGCGGGGACGTCATACCCCACGAGCACGTCGCGCGCGCGCTCGCGGACCACCCCGGACTGACCGTCACCAACGCCTACGGCCCGACCGAGAACACGGCGTTCACGACGTTCCACACCGTCCGGGAGCCGGCGCACGTCGACGGCCCGCTGCCGATCGGCACCCCCGTGCCCGGGACCCGCGTCTACGTCCTGGACCGGCGGGCGAGGCTGCTGCCGCCGGGGGCCGTCGGCGAGCTGTACACCGGCGGCGAGGGCCTCGCCACCGGCTACGTCAACAACAAGGAGGAGACCGACCGGTGCTTCGGTCACTTCTCCCCCGACGTCCCCGAACGGATCTACCGCACCGGCGACCTGGTCCGGCTGGACCGGGACGGCCGGATCCGGTTCCTCGGCCGCACCGACCACCAGGTGAAGGTCCGCGGCTACCGCATCGAGCTCACCGCGATCAGCGACGTGCTGAACGGCTTCCCCGAGGTCGAGGACACCGTCGTCACCGTCGCCGAGGGCGGCGCCGACAAGCGGCTGCTCGCCGCCGTCCGGCTCGCCCCGGGGACGGCCGTCACGCCCGTCGAGCTGAGGGACCGGCTGGCCGGGCAGCTGCCGTCGTTCATGGTGCCCGTGCTGTGGGCGGTGGTCGACCGGATGCCGGTCACCACGAACGGCAAGGTCGACCGGCGCGCGCTCACCGCCGCGGCGCTGCCCGCCCAGGCGTTCGCCGCCCGGGCGAAGAAGGCCCGCCGGGAGGCGTGAGAACGGTCCGCGGACGGCGGTGCCCCGGCCACTGGTGGCCGGGGCACCGCCGTCCGCGCGCAGTCGCCGCACCGCCCCGCGCGCGGGAACGCCGCAAGGGCCCTCCCGGACCGGTGCGGACGTCGTCGTCCGCACCGGCCGGAAGGGCCCTCACCGGGACCGGCTCAGACCCCCTGTGCCTGCGGCAGCGGGGCGAACCGGCTGAGTCCGTTGGCGACCAGCCGGTCGAAGAAGGACTCGTCGAGCGCCACCGGCTCCGGGAACGAGCGGCGCAGGGTGTCGTAGGTGTGGTCGCTGTGGACCGGCGGCGGCGGGTACGCCGGCTCCAGCCCCAGCATCCGGCGGCCGATCGCCCCCAGGTGGATCAGCGGGGCGACCTCCGGGTCCTCGCGGCGCTGCGCCGCGAGCTCCCACCACGTGTCGCGCGGAACCTCCTCCAGCCGGTACCCGGCCCGGCGCAGCGCCTCGATGCCGTGCATCAGCGACACCGGCCGGGGCCTGACCAGGTGGTAGGCCTCGTCCCCGCGCGCGTCGACGGAGAGCCGGGTGATGTGGCGCGCGACGAGGTCGACCGCCTCCCCGGGCACCGCCTCCGCGTCGTCCGGCGCGCAGCCGATCGCGACGGCGGCGCGCAGCACCGGCATCAGCAGGTCCGAAGTGGAGGTGTCGCCGGTCACCGAGTGTCCGGTGACCAGCCCGGGGCGGTAGATCGTGCCGACGACCCCGTTGTCGGCGGCACGGCGCACCGCGCGTTCGGCGGCGACCTTGGAGCGCGGGTAGCCGAGCTCCCCCGCGGTGTCCATGGACGGCCGGGTGGACTCGTCCACCACGTCGATCCCGGCGCGGATCGCGTCGAGGAAGACCGCGAGCGTCGAGACGTAGTGGAACCGGACCGCGGTGCCCCGGCGTTCGCCGACGGCCGTGGCCAGCTCCAGCAGCTCCCGCGTGCCGCCGACGTTGGCGGGCGCGAGCTGCTGGTACGGCGCGGTGAGGTGGACCGAGGCGGCGCAGTGGAACACCTCGGTGACCTCGTCGGTCAGCCGGCTCCAGGCCTGCGGAGCCAGGCCCAGCCGGGGGGCCTCCAGGTTGGCCGGCACGGCGACCAGCCGGGCCGGGTCGTCGGTGCCGACCTCGGCCATCCGGGCCCGCAGCCGCCGGTCGGCGGCCGCGGGGTCCTTGGCCCGGACCAGGCAGTGGATGACGGAGTGGGGCAGGTCGAGCAGGGCTGCGGCCAGGTGGCCGCCGAGTGATCCGGTCGCACCGGACAGGACGATCGCGGTCATGCTTCCCCCAGGGGTTGCGCCGACGGGGACGGCGGCTCAGCTGCCGGCCGGCGTGTTGCCGATGAGGTCCGCCAGGTGCTGGGCCAGCGCCTGGGCCGAGTTGTTCTCGGCCACCGCCTTGGGGGCGATGCGGATGCCGAGGTTGGTCTCGATCCGGGTGCGCAGCTCCAGGTTGCCGAGCGAGTCCAGGCCGTAATCGTTGAACGGCCGGCTCGGGTCGACGGAGCCCCGGACGATCGCCGCGGCCTCGCCCGCGACGAAGCGGCGCAGCCAGCCGAGCCGCTCCTCCGCCGGGAGCGCCTCGAACTCCAGCCGCAGCTCCGAGGACTGCGCCTGGTCGCCGCGGTTGTCCTGGAACGCCTCGGCGAACGGGCTGCGCTTGGCGAGCGCGGTCAGCCACGGCGCCCGGGCGAGCGGGAGGTAGCCGGTGTGGACCCGGGTGTGGCGCAGGAGGGCGTCGAAGGCGTAGGTGCCCTCCTCCGGGGTGATCATGGTGGTGTCCCCGGCCTCCGCGAGGACGGCGCCCCGGCCGATCTCGCCCCAGGCGCCCCAGGCGATCGTGGTCGCCGGCAGGCCCTTGGCGTGCCGCCAGGCCGCGAAGCCGTCGAGCCAGCTGTTGGCGGCGGCGTAGGCGCCCTGGCCGGGCGAGCCCAGCAGTGCGGCGGCCGAGGAGAAGGTGCAGAACCAGTCCAGGTCGTCCTCGGCGGTGGCCTGGTGGAGGTACCAGGCGCCGTAGGTCTTCGGCGCCCAGTCCCGGTCGAGCAGTTCGGGCGTGATGCTCGGGACGGTCGCGTCCTCGACCACGGCCGCGGCGTGCAGGACGCCGCGCACCGCCAGCCCGGTGGCCCGGGCCGCGGCCGCCAGCCGTTCGGCGGTCCCGGGGTCCGCGATGTCCCCCCGCTCGATGTGCACCTCGGTGCCGGCGTCGCGCATCGCCTGGATCTCGCGGAGCACCGACTCGCCGGGCGCGGACCGGGCGTTGAGCACCAGCCGGCCGGCGCCGGCCGCGGCGAGGTGGCGGGCCAGGCGCAGGCCGAGGCCGCCCAGGCCGCCGGTGACGATGTACGCGCTGTCGGCGCGGAACACCGGGACCCGCTCCGGCGGGAGCACCGCCGCCGTGCCCGGCTCCACCGCCGTGGTGAGCACGAGCTTGCCCATGTGCTGGGCGGAGGCCATCTGACGGATCGCGGTCGCCGCGTCGGCCAGCGGGAACGCGGTCGCCATCGGCGGCGCCAGCTCCCCGGCCGCCATCCGCTCGGAGACCTCCCGCAGCAGACGGCCGAGCCGGGCCGGGTCGGCGACGGCCATCAGTTCGAGGTCGACGCTGAAGAAGGCCAGGTTGCGGCGGAAGGGCGCCAGGCCCAGCTTGCCGTCGCGGTAGATGTCCCGCTTGCCGATCTCGACGAAGCGGCCGCCGAAGGCGAGCAGGTCGAGGCTGGCGCGCTGTGCGGCCCCGGTCAGCGAGTTGAGCACCACGTCGACGCCGGCGCCGCCGGTGTCCTCGCGGATCTGCTCGGCGAACTCCAGGCTGCGGGAGTCGTAGACGTGCTGGACGCCCTGGGCGCGCAGCCACTCCCGGCGCTCCTCGCTGCCGGCCGTCGCGTAGATCTCCGCCCCGACGTGGCGGGCGACCGCCATGGCCGCCTGCCCCGTGCCGCCGGTGGCCGAGTGGATCAGCACCCGCTCGCCGGCGCGCAGTCGGGCCAGGTCCATCAGCCCGTACCAGACGGTGGCGTAGACGGCGGGGACGGCCGCGCCCTCCTCGACGCTCAGGCCGGCCGGCAGCGGTGCCGCCAGCGCCGCGTCGAGGGTGGCGTGGGTGCCCCAGGCGCCCTCGGTGGCGGCGCCGGTCATCACCCGGTCGCCGGCCCGGAACTCGGTGACGCCCTCGCCGACCCGCACGACGGTGCCCGCGCAGTCGACGCCGAGCGCCGGCGTCACCCCCTCGAAGGCGAAGTAGTTGCCGTGGGCGAACAGGACGTCGTGGAAGTTGACGCTCGCGGCGCCGATCTCGATCTCGATCTGGCCGGCGCCGGGGGCGCGGCGGCCGACCAGCGTCAGTTCCAGCGTGTCCAGGTCGCCGGGCCGGCGGATCTCCATCCGCACGCCGTCGTCCTCGCGGCCGACCGCGGCCGACCGGCGCTCGTCGGCGGCGAGCGGCGTGTGCTGGAGCCGCGCGGTGTACCAGCGGCCGGCGCGCCAGGCGGTCTCGTCCTCGGCCGTGTCCGAGGTGAGCTCCGCCGCCAGGCTCTTCGCCACCGAGCCCCGGTCGGGATCGGCGTCGACGTCGATCTGGGTGACCCGCAGGTCGGCGAACTCGGCGCCGATGACCCGGAACAGGCCGCGGATCGCGGCGTGTTCGAGGTTGACCTGGTCGCCCGGCAGCACCGGCTGCGCGCCCTGGGTGATGCCGTACAGCCGGGGCGGGGCGCCGTCGCCGGCGGCCAGCTCCTGTGCCACCTCGACGACCGAGCCGATCAGCTCGCGGCCGCGGGCGATGGCGTCCGCACCGGCGAGCCCGGTGGGCGGCGGGCAGAGCAGGACGACGCCGTGCCAGGTCGTGTCGGACACCGTCGGCCGGGTGCCGGCGGCCGGCCACGGCCGGACCACGCACGTGCCGCCCTGGTCGCGCAGCGCCTCCGCGAGCTCCTCGGGCGCGCTCCCGGCCGGGGCCAGGATCAGCCACGGCGCGGTGGCGGCCTTCGCCGGGGCGTCCGACAGCTCCGCCTGCTGCCAGCCGATGGTGAGCAGGCGCTCGTTGAGCAGCTGGCCGGCGTTCTCCTCGTCCCCGGCGCTGGTGCCCATGACCAGGCCGTCGACGCTCAGCAGCACCGAGCCGTACTTGTCGGTCAGCTGGAGGTCGGCGATCACCCGGTTGCTGTCGCTGGAGCGCAGCCGGACGAAGCAGTACCCGGCGGTGCCGGCCGGCGACCAGACCTGGAGCCGCTGCACCTCCAGCGGGAGCAGCAGGCCGCCCCCGCCCTCGCCGGAGACGGCGGGCAGCGCGGCGACGCACTGGAAGCAGGCGTCCAGCAGGGCCGGGTGGACGAGGAAGCCGTCCTGCGAGCTGCGCAGCTGGGACGGGAGCGCGACCTCGGCGAGGACCGTCTGGTCGCCGTCCGGCGTCGCGCGCCGGTGGGCGGTGACGGCGCCCTGGAAGGCGGGGCCGTACTGGATGCCGCGCTCGGTCAGGGTGCTGCGCAGCTCGTCGCCGGAGACCTGCTCGGTGTGCTCCTCCAGCAGCAGGTCGATGTCCAGCGGGACGGGCTCGACCCGGTCCGCCGGCGCGCTGTGCAGGGTGGCCGAGGCGAGGCGGGAGCGCTCGTCGTTCTCGGTGATGGACGCCTCCCACTGCGCCCGCCCCGGGATCTCCACGGCCGCGGTCGTGGTGACCTCGGTGTGGCCGCTGAGCAGCAGCATGCGCTCGAAGCCGAGGCCGTGGACCTCGGCGCCGGGCCCGAAGGCCTCGGCGGCGGCGCTGAGCGCGGACTCGCAGTGCCCCGCGCCCGGGTAGGCGGCGACGTCCCGGACCCGGTGGTCGGTCATCCAGGGCAGCACGGCGGTGCCGACGTCGGACTGCCAGGCGTGGCGCTCCTCGTCCTCGTCGAGGCGGACGTGCACACCCAGCAGCGGGTGGATCTTGACGGTGTGGGCGGGCCGCGACTGGCCGGTCCGCACCAGCAGGTGCTGGCGGGTCCAGGTCGGCAGCGGGGCGTCGACCAGCCCGCCGTCCGGGTGGAGGGTGGCGAAGTCGACGCCGCCGCCGGCCGCGTGCACCTCGACGAGGGCGTTGAGCAGGCCGTTCGGGGTCTCCTGGCCGCGGCGCATGCTCGCGATGGCGGCGGCCGGCAGGCTGGCGGAGCGGGCGCACTGGTCCACCGCACGGGTCAGCAGCGGGTGCGGGGAGAGCTCCAGGAACACGCGGTGGCCGTCGTCGAGCGCGGCGGTCACCGCGCTGCCGAAGCGCACGGCGCGGCGCAGGTTGTTGACCCAGTACTCGGCGTCGAAGGACGGCCGGGCCCGCGGGTCGTCCAGGGCGGTCCCGTAGAACGGCACCGTCCCGGTGGCCGGGTCGAGGTCGGCGAGCACCTCGGCGAGCTCGTCCAGGATCGGGTCCACCTGCGGGGAGTGCGAGGCGACGTCGACGGCCACCTCGCGGGCGAGCACGCCGCGGCGCTCGTACTCCGCGACCAGGCCGCGCACCCGCTCGGTGGCGCCGCCGATGACGGTGGACTCCGGCGAGGCGATGACCGAGACGACGACGTCGTCGAACGCGGCGAGTTCCTTCTCCAGGGTGGCGGCGGGCAGCTCGATGGAGGCCATCGCGCCCGCGCCGGCGAGCCTGGCGCACAGCTTGGAGCGGCGGCAGATCACCTTGACGCCGTCGTCCAGCGAGAGCGCTCCGGCGACGACGGCGGCCGCGACCTCGCCGAGCGAGTGCCCGATGACCGCGCCGGGGCGCACCCCGGCCGCCCGCCAGGCCGCGGCGAGGGCGACCTGCATGGCGAACAGGGTCGGCTGCACGCGGTCGATGCCGGTGACCGTCTCGGGCCGGGTCATCGCCTCGGTCACCGAGAAGCCGGACTCCCGCTGGACGAGCGGCTCGACCTCGGCCACCATCGCGGCGAACTGCGGCTCGGTCTCCAGGAGCTGGGCGCCCATGCCGGCCCACTGGGAGCCCTGGCCGGAGAAGAGCCAGACGGGGCCGCGCGAGTCGTCGCCGACCACCGGCGCCGGGGGGCGCTCGGCGACCTGCTCGCCGATGCCGCGCAGGCCGGCGAGCAGCTCGGCGCGGTCGGTGGCGATCACGGCGGTCCGCACGCCGCGGTGCTCGCGGCTGCGGGCGAGGGTGCGGCCGAGGTCGGCCAGCGCCGTGTCCTCGTGGGCGTCCAGCCAGTCCGCGATGCGCTCCGCGGTCGGCGCGAGCTCCTCGGCGGAGGTGGCCGAGAGCGGGAACAGCCGCCGCTGCGGGCCGTCCTCCGGCTCGGGGGCCGGCGCCTCGGCGACGGCCGGCGCCTCTTCGAGGATCACGTGGGCGTTGGTGCCCGACATGCCGAAGGAGGAGACCGCCGCGCGGCGCGGGCCCTGCCCGACCGGCCAGGACTGCATCTCGGCCGGCACGAACAGCTGGGTGTCGAGCGGGCTGATCTCCTTGTTGAGCTCCTTCAGGTGCAGCGTCCCCGGCACCACGCCGTGCTGCAGCGCGAGGACCGCGGTGATCAGGCCCGCCGCGCCCGCCGCGGACTCGGTGTGGCCGATGTTGGACTTCACCGAGCTGACGGCGCACGCGTCGTCGCCGCGGCCGTACACCTCGGCGAGGGCCCGGAACTCGATCGGGTCGCCGACCGGGGTGCCGGTGCCGTGGGCCTGGATGAGGCCGACGCTCTCGGCCGCGACGCCCGCGTCGGCGAGGGCCGCCCGGTGGACGGCCACCTGGGCGGACTCCGAGGGCATGGTGACCGTCTCGGTGCGGCCGTCCTGGTTGGAGGCGACGCCCTTGATGATCGCGAGGATGCGGTCGCCGTCGGCCACCGCGTCGCTGGCGCGCTTGAGCAGCACGATGCCGCAGCCCTCGGAGCGGACGAAGCCGTCCGCGCCCTGGTCGAACGGCCGGCAGCGGCCGGTGGGCGAGAGCATGCCGAGACCGGACGCGGACGTCGCCGCCTCCGGGACGAGCATGAGCATGCAGCCGCCGGCGAGCGCCATGTCGCTCTCGCCGCTGCGGATGCTCTGGACCGCGAGGTGCACCGACATCAGGCCCGAGGAGCAGGCGGTGTCGATGCTCAGGGCCGGACCGGCGAGGTCCAGCGCGAACGCGATCCGGCCGGAGCCCATGCTCAGGGCGGGGCCGGTGAACCCGTACGGGTGGACCTGCTCCTGCTCCTGGGGCCCGTGGCTGGCCAGCGCGTAGTCGATGTGGGCCATGCCGACGAAGACGCCGGTGCGCGTGCCCGCCAGCGCGGACGGCTGAATGCCGGCGTGCTCGACGGCCTCCCAGGCGGTCTCCAGCAGCACCCGGTGCTGCGGGTCGGTCGCCAGCGCCTCACGCTCACTGAGCTTGAAGAACTTCGCGTCGAATCCGGCGATGTCGGTGAGGAAGCCTCCCCACCGGGACACCGAGCGGCCTGGCACGCCCTGCTCGGGGTCGTAGTACTCCTCGGCGTCCCACCGGTCGGCCGGGATCTCGGTGATCGCGTCGCCTCCGCGCTCGATCAGGTCCCACAATGCCTCCGGCGAATCCACTCCGCCCGGAAATCGGCACCCGATGCCGATGACCGCTATGTCCCTCGGGTCCGACACGACGACTCCTTCTCAGAATTCATCTGTGGTCTGTACGTTGGGGTGATGCAGAAATGCCACAGCGATGGAGAGTTCCGGCTCGGAACGGACCCAGACCGGCACCCGCGCGCCGCGGTAGGACGCTTCCAGTGCGTCGCCGGATCGGCTGAGCCCGACATGCCAGAACAACAGGTCGTTTTGGGTCTCCGGGCCGTGGAGCGCTTTGAAAGCGGCTTCCTTGGCGGCGAAGAGCTCACGTGAGGTGAATCCCGCCCGCGGCGCGAGCAGAGCGTGCCGCTCGGATTCGCGCAGCACGAAACGGGTGACGCGGGGGCCGATGACCGCGTCCTCGATGTCGACGCCGACCGCCGCGGCGGCGGGGGCGACCACCGCGACGGCCAGCCGGCCGGTGTGCGAGATCGAGCCGGCGAATCCGCGCGGGAAGCGCGGCCGTCCGTCGGGATCCCGCGGCACCACCCGGTCGGCGGCGCCGGCCGCGGCCAGCGCCGCCGAGGCGGCACGACGGCCGGCCGTGAACTCCTCGGCCGGCCCGTACGGCGGCCGCACCGGGCTCCAGGCGGCGCGGAGGTCTGGGGGCACTCCGGCCGGGAGCTCCAACGCGGCCACCGTCGGTCTCAGACCCGCAGCGCCAGCACGTGGTCGGCGAGCGAGTCGATGGAACGCAGGACCTCCGGGCGGACGTCGTCGTCCCACTCGAAGCCGAAGTCGTCCTCCATCGCCACCAGCAGGCTGACCAGGGCGTTCGAGGAGACCCCCGCCTGGCGCAGCGATGCGGAGTCGGGGACGGCCGCCAGGAAGCCCGCGTCGGTGAACAGCCCGACGAGCAGCTCCCTGATGCGCAGCCGCACCTCGGCCGCCTGCTCAGGCATCCGTGTCCACTCCCTGGATGAAGGCGTGGACCAGGTCCTGGAACGTCTCGGCGTCGTCCACGTACGGCACGTGGCCGGCGGTGGGCATGACCTCGGCGCGGCCGTTCGGGAACTGCTCGGCCAGCTGGCGGGCACCGGTGGGGCTGAGCAGGAAGTCGTCGTCGCCGACGACGACCAGCGCGGGCGCCTCGATGCCGGCGAGCAGCTCCGGCTTGTGGTCGTCCTTCATGGAGCGGCGCAGGCCGTTGCCGAGGTCCTCGACGGTGGAGAGCGCCGAGAAGGCCTCGCGGAAGCCGAGGAAGCCCGGGGAGCCGAGGAACTCGTTCATCTCGGCGCTGAAGACCTCCGGGTAGAGGTGCTCGTAGAGCGCGGCGATGCCGTGGGTCTCCAGGGTGCGCAGCCACGCCCGCTGGATCTGGCGCTGGCGCCGCATGCCCTTGGGGCCGAAGACCGGGCCCGCGAGCACGATGCCCTTGATCCGGTCCGGGTGCTTGATCGCCATGTCGCGCGCCAGGATGGTGGAGGTGGACACGCCGACCAGGTACGTCGACTCGATCTCCAGCGCGTCCAGCAGCCCGATCAGGTCGGCCATGTGCTCGTCCCAGGTGGGCTCCTCGGCGACGTGCGAGGACGCGCCGTGGTTGCACAGGTCGTAGCTGACGAGGCGGTAGTCCTTCTCCAGCTGCTCGGTGAAGACCCGCCACGAGGGGCTGGTCAGGAAGAAGGCGTTGAGCAGCGTGATCGGGGTGCCCTCACCACGGGACTCGTAGTAGATCTCCACCCCTTCCCGCGTCCGGACCCGAGGAACGTCCTCGCGGTACGTGAGGTCCAGGCGGGACAGGTTCTCGTACCCTGGCATGGTTCTATCCTTTCCCTGCTTCGAGGGCCCCGGGGCCCGGGAGCGTGCGAGCGAATCCGGCGACGATGTCGGCGGCCGGAACCTCCTGTGCGATGTCGCCGCAGGAGAGACCGCAGTACATCGCCATCTCCTCGATGCGGCCGCTGGTGGCGACGGTCGGCACCGCGGCGCTGAACCGCGGGACCACGTAGGGCTTGCCCTCCACCACGGTGCGGCCGATGAAGTTCTTGGGCTGGTCCGGGTCGCGGGTGACGTCCGTCGCGAGGACGCGGTGCCGCCGGCCCGGCCACCCGATCTCGTACACGTCGGTGATGACCGTGTCGTCCTCGACGGCGTCGCAGACCGCCGACTTGAAGTACGGGTGGGCCATCGACTCGCGGGCGACCACGAAGGCGGTGCCGAGCAGCACGCCGTCGGCGCCGGCGGCGACCGCCTCGGCCGCCGCCCGCGGGGAGCCGATCCCGCCCGCCGCGACCAGGCAGGCGTCGGGCAGCAGCGTCCGCAGCTCGCCGACCAGGGCGTCCCGGTGGGCCGTGCCGAGGAGGTGGCCGCCGGCCTGGGTGCCCTGCACGACGACGACCGCGCCGTGCCCGGCCGCGCGCAGCCCCTCCTCGACCGTCCCGACCTGGACGACGAGCCGGCGCCCCGCGTCGGTGATCCGCTTCAGCACGGCGTCCTCGGCCGGGCCGAAGAGCGAGAGGTACACGTGCGGCGGCGTCTCGCCGAGCACCTGCTCGACCTGCTCGACGAGCGTCCGCGGCCCGACGACCTCCTCGATCAGGTTCACCCCGACCGGCAGGCCGGTCCCCGCGACCAGCCGCCCGAGCATCGCCGACAGCGCGTCGCCGACCAGCTTGTAGCCGCCCGCGCAGCCCGCCGCGCCGGCCTCGGACACCGCGCAGGCCAGGTCCGGGCCCGCGACGCCGCCCATCCCCGACTGCAGCAGGCTCACCCGGATCCCGAGCTTCTCGGCCAACGTGACGCGCATCAGCCCAGGCTCTCCACGGCGGCCAGCGCGGCGGCGGTGTCGCCGAAGCGCTGGGTCAGGGTGTGCACCCAGCGCTCCAGCCCGAAGGCCAGGCAGCTGGTGTGCGCCGTGTCGTCGCCGGCCTGGATGGAGCACCGCTCGCCGAAGAAGTTGCGGTGGTAGTTGATCGAGCCGATCGCGAGGCCGTTGACGACGAACTCCTCCTTGACCGGGAAGAGCCGCTGCATCTTGGCCTTGCCGCTGTTCTTGTCGAAGAACGGGTCGGTGGCCACCTCGACCCGGACGTCCAGGCCGAGCCGGTCCAGCAGCGCCAGCACGGTCTCCTTGGCCCGGCGCAGGTGCTCCTTGGCGCCGTCCTCCGGGCCGATGAAGACGATCTCGCGCATGGAGAAGCCGAGCAGCCGCTGCAGGCCGTCGTAGTGGTCCTCGTTGCGGAAGCAGGTGGCGACGGTGGTGCGCAGCACCCCGGCGTCGGGCAGCGTGCGGCCGGCCAGGTCCAGGTAGATGGCGTAGCAGGCCGCGGACGGCAGCGCGAACGCGGTCGGCTCCATGATCCCGGGCGGGACGCGGTCGAGCGGCCGCTCGGCCTCGGCCAGCAGCTTGCCGAGGCGCGCCGGGTCGAGCCGGGTGGCGGCCAGGCCCAGGTGCGGGAAGTTGTCGAAGTAGTCGAAGCGGTCCAGGTCCTGGGCGCGGATCAGGAACGGGAACCGGAACTCCGGTGCCTGCCAGCCGTCGGCCAGGCGCAGGAACGCCGCGTCCAGCGCCCTCAGCAGGCGCAGCTGGCCCGCGTCGAGAACGCCCAGGCCGTTGTCGGATACCGTGGTCATCAGGCCGCCTTCCGGCTGAAGAAACGCGCTTCGATCGCGTCGAGGGTGCGGAAGTCGTCCAGGTCGACGTCCTCGGGGTCGATCTGCTCGCCGGTCAGCTCCTCCAGCAGGAAGATGAACTCGACGAAGGCGAGCGAGTTGATCGCCCGGCTGTCGATCAGGTCCAGGTCGCCGTCGAGCTTTTCGAGCCCGGGGTTGCGGACCAGAATGAACTCGTGCACGCCCTTCATGGCTTCGGCACTCACTCGACCGGCTCCTTGAGGCTCACGCCCGACTTCGCCAGGAACTTGCGGGTCCGCTTGAGAATCCGCTCGTGCGCTTCCTGGCGGGCGGGGTGCTCCAGGGCGCGGCGACGCAGCGCCAGCGCGTCCGGGATTCCGGCGTCGCGGTAGGCGGCGGGGTTGTAGAGGGTGGCGATGCTGTACTGGAGGTAGCCCTCCAGGTACTCGGCGATCAGCGGGACCTCGTCGGGGTTGTTCCGCTTCACCTGCTCCAGCAGGTTGGTGAACATCATCCGGCCGAAGGCGACGTGACGGCTCTCGTCCTGGTGGTGGACCCGGTTCACCTCGCGGGCGATGTGGGGCAGCGTCATGTCGGTCGCCATGTGGGCGTTGAAGTGGTCGACGATCTCCTCGAAGATCAGGACCCGGGCGAACACGACCAGTTCACGGGCGAGCGGCGAGAGGTGGTCCACCGAGTCGGCCTGCAGCTTCGGCTGCGCCGGGTACAGCTTGCCGCCGTAGCGCAGGCAGAACTGGGCGAAGAACCACATGTGCTCGTTCTCTTCGCCGATGAAGTGGTGGAGGAACTCGGAGACGCCGGCGTAGGTGCGCTCGTGGATGCGCATCACCACCTCGCTCAGCAGCTCCCGGATGCCGTGGATGTTGAGGCTGAAGAAGTTGACGGCCTCGAACCTGGTGAGCGCGAGCTGCTGTTCGCGGGTCAGCTCGTCCCACATCTCCGTGCCGGCGAGCGTGGTCAGGCTCTCGCTCATCCACGGCATGTCGGACTCGATCGCGTCGGGCCACTCGAAGATCGTGTAGGGGTTGTAGTAGCCGGACTCGGCCATCTGCTCCAGCCGGTCCAGGTCCAGTACGACCGGCTCGATTTCACGTATCGCCATGTGCAATCGTCTCCTCAACGCACCGATCGGATGTCCGCGCGCACGTGGAGCGGCGTCCGCGAGCCGCACTCGTGATGGCCCAGGGGGGCGTTGCCCTGCGCCGTGGACGGAATGACTTTGTTGTAGATCGACCCGAGGCACAGCTCCCGGAACTCACCGGTGTTCCCCGGGAGCCGGGCGGCCAGCTGCGACTTCGCGATGTCGATGGTCTTGACCTTGCCGTCGTCGTCCTCCAGCTCGACGCTGGCGTGCGGCAGGTCGAGGGCGCCGCCGAGCACCCCGCAGAACCAGCCCCGCCGGGCCTCGGCCCGGTAGCCGGCCTCCCGGAACCGCTCGGCCAGCAGCAGGCTGGCCGCGATGCAGCTGGTCGCGCCCAGCTGGTGCACCAGCCGGTAGTCGGCCTGCATCGGCACCGGGATCATCTGCCAGCGGTAGCCGGCCGCCAGGTAGTCGGCGGTCAGCTCCCGCAGGACCGGGGAGACCACCGGGGTGTGGGCACCCGTGGTGGTCACCGTGGCCGTCCAGGTGGCCGCCCCCGCCCCGGGCTCCGGCCGCGTCACGTCGGCGACGACGCCGCCGAAGCGCGCGATGTCCGGCTCCTCCAGGCGCCAGGGCGCCTCGCCCTCGCAGTCCGGGCACTCCAGCCGGACCTGGAAGTCCCAGGTCTTGTCCCGCAGCAGGGCGTCCACGGGCCGGCCCGCGAAGCGGAACAGCATCCGGAACGCGAGCTCCGGCTGCGTCTGCGAGGTGTCGGAGTACATGCCGAGGTTGTAGAGGTCGTTCGGGTCGAAGCAGCGGACGCCGTCCCGCTCCTCGAAGGGGAGGCCCGCGGCGACGAGCCGGTCGATCTCCGCAGGCCCGCAGCGCAGCATCTCCTGCGCCACCGATTCCGGCTGAATCCGCTCGGAATATTCTGCGGGAATGAATTCGATGGAGTTCGCGACCCTTTCCCAGGGTACTTCCACCACTACAGGCTGGCCCGGCACAGTCCATCTCCCCAAGGCAGGTTCGACGCTCGGATCCTCAATGACTCTTCCGACGATACAGCGCGCGGATAATTCCCGAAAGATTCATCCCGCACATTGACCCGTGCATTCTTCACAATGAAAAAGGAAATGGCAGAACGCCCCACCGGGACAGGGTCCCGCCGAGGCGATCAGCATTTTTCGGAACGTCGGATTCAGTTCGCCGACCGTCGGACGATCGTGCAGGAGAAGGTGAATCCACCGCCGCCCTGGACGAGCATGCCGACCTCGCCGGGCTCCAGCGCCTCCGCGATCTCCGCCAGGTCCGCCAGGTACTCCGCCGGGCCCAGGCAGCCGGTGTCGTGCTCCAGGTACTCCGGCCGGCGGCCGAGGAGCAGGTCGATGCCGGGCTTGAACACGTTCTCGCGCATGTGCCTGGTGAGCCGCGGGATCGTGACGCAGCGGATGTCCTCCGGCGTGACGCCGGCCTTGGCCATCGCCCGCTGCGCGGCGCCGAACAGCTTCTCGACCCCGCTCTTGCCGAGCTGCGCCGCCTGGCCCGAGGCCCGGAAGACGTT
Source organism: Kitasatospora sp. NPDC058115 (assembly GCF_042884635.1). Taxonomy (NCBI): domain Bacteria; kingdom Bacillati; phylum Actinomycetota; class Actinomycetes; order Kitasatosporales; family Streptomycetaceae; genus Kitasatospora; species Kitasatospora sp. NPDC058115. The sequence goes on along the minus strand of NZ_JBHVTL010000022.1, from coordinate 125,338 downwards.
GTTGGGACGCACCAGGTCCACCGGGGCGCCGTGGTGGAGCGGGGCGGGGCCGAACGCGTCGTCGCCGCGCATCTGGATCTCGAACGCCGGGTCGGCGCCCATCTCCAGCGCCAGCAGGTCCAGCAGGTCGTTGCCCCCGCCGCTGCGCCCGAGCACCACCGCGACGCCCGAGTCCCCGTAGACGGCCTCGTCGTCGCTGCGCCAGCGGTCGAAGCCGGGCCCGCAGAACCGGTCCGCGGCCGTGACGAGGGCCGCGTCCGAGTCCGGCGTGGCGCTCAGCAGCACGGCCGCGAGGTGCAGCGCCAGCGCGGCGCCGTTGCAGGTCTGCTGCACGTTGATCGGCAGGCCGGCGACGGCCCCCGACTCCTGCGCGATGTAGTGGGCCGCCGACCAGACGTCGAAGCCCTGGTGGTAGAGGTTCGAGTGCAGCAGGTGGCCGATGGCGCCGGCCTCCACCCCGCTGCCCGCGATCGCCTCGCGCGCGGCCAGCACGGCCATCTCCGGCGCCGCCAGCTCGTTCGAGACGGCCAGTTCGGTCACACCGATGCGCTCGATGTCCTCCGGGCCGAACCCCTCGGGCACGGTCTCCTTGTCGGCCGGGTACCAGGCCACCGCCGCCTTGATGCTCAGCCCATTGCCCTGTTCAGCCATCGGCTTTTCGCCCTCTTCTCCCACTTGAACGCCCTGATGAAATACCCCGCGGCGACGATCCGCCGCGACTATCTCTTGCTACCCGGCCGCCGATGCCCGATCAACCCCTAACACACCCTTAGCCGTCCAGGTGAGAGCCGCACGTAGGGGTAACGGTGGGGTATCAGGGGGCAGGCCCGCGCAGTACGTTCGACGGGGAATCCGCGCGAGCGTGAACCATTCCCTCCGGGTGCGCCAATTGGGCCGGACAATTCACAGGGGAGCCGCACGACCGATGGCTGATGAAGAGAAGCTGCGTCAGTACCTGAAGAAGGCCACCGGTGAACTCCAGCGCGCCACCCGCAGACTGCGCGAGGCCGAACTCAGGGAGAACGAACCGATCGCGATCGTCGGCATGGGCTGCCGCCTTCCCCCCGGTCTGCGCTCCCCGGAGGAGCTGTGGCGGTTCGTGGCCGGAGAGGGCGACGGCATCTCGCCGTTCCCGCAGGACCGGGGCTGGGGCGCCGTCGGCCTGTCCGGTCCGGACGCCGGTGCGGCGCCGGCCGCGCACCAGGGCGGGTTCGTCGCGGGCGCCGACCTCTTCGACGCCGGGTTCTTCGGGCTCGGCGAGCACGAGGCACTGGCGATGGACCCGCAGCAGCGGCTGCTCCTGGAGACCGCGTGGGACGCGGTGGAGCACGCCGGGCTGGATCCGGCCGCCCTGCGCGGCACGCAGACCGGCGTCTACGCCGGCGTCTCCTACTCCCACTACGGCGCCGGCGCGCAGGCCGCCCTCCCGGCGGACGTCGCGGGCCAGCTGGTCGTCGGCGGCGCCCCGAGCACGACCTCCGGCCGGGTCGCCTACCACCTGGGACTGCACGGGCCGGCCATCAGCGTCGACACGGCGTGCTCGTCCTCGCTGGTCGCCGTCCACCTGGCCTGCCAGGCCCTGCGGCGCGGGGACTGCGAGCTCGCGCTGGCCGGCGGCGTCACGATCATGGCCACCCCGGACGTCGTCGTGGAGTTCGCCCGCCGCGGCGCGCTCGCCGGGGACGGACGGTGCAAGCCCTTCGCGGCCGCCGCGGACGGCATGGGCTTCGGCGAGGGCGCCGGACTGCTGGTGCTGGAGCGCCTGTCGGTGGCGCAGCGCGAGGGCCACGAGGTGCTCGCGGTGATCCGCGGGTCCGCGGTCAACCAGGACGGCGCGACCAACGGCCTGACCTCGCCGAGCCGTTCGGCGCAGGAGGCGGTCATCCGCCGGGCGCTGGAGACCTCCGGGCTCACCCCCGACCAGGTGGACGCGGTGGAGGGGCACGGGACCGGCACGGCGCTGGGCGACTCGATCGAGGCCGAGGCCGTCATCGCCGCCTACGGCGAGTCCAGGGCGGCCGACCGGCCGCTGCGGCTGGGGTCGGTCAAGTCGAACATCGGCCACACCCAGTGCGCGTCCGGGGTGGCGGGCGTGATCACGACGGTGATGTCCATCCGCGCGGGAGTGCACGCGCGGACGCTGCACGTCGACCGGCCGTCCACCCATGTCGACTGGTCCGCCGGCACGGTCGTGCTGGCGAGCGAGGCGGCGCCGTGGCCGGACCGGGGCCGCCCCCGGCGGGCGGGCGTCTCCTCGTTCGGCATCAGCGGCACCAACGCCCACCTGATCGTCGAGCAGGCCCCGGCGGCGGCGGAGCCCGCCGCGGCGCCCGGCGGCGCGGTGGACCTCGCCACGCCCTGGGTGCTGTCGGCGAGGACCGAACCGGCGCTGCGCGCCATGGCCGCGGAGCTCTCCGCCGTCGTGTCCGCCCGGCCGGACCCCTCCGCCGCGGACATCGGGACCTCGCTCGCCCGGACCCGGGCCGGCTTCCGGCACCGCGCGGTCTGCGTGGGCACCTCCCGCGACGGCCTGCTCGCCGCGCTCGCGGCGCTGGCCCGCGGCGAGCAGGCGCCCGGCCTGGTCACCGGCACGGCCGCGACCGCGACGCCGGCGGTGCTCTTCACCGGCGGCGAGCCGGGCTCCGGCGACCGGGCCCGGGCGCTGGCCGGGCGCTTCCCTGCCTTCGCCGAGGCGTACGAGGACCTGCGCACCCGGCTGGAGGCCTCGCTCGGCGGGCCGCTGACGGCCCACCGGGGCGCCGCGGCGTTCGCGCTCCAGCTCGCGCTGTACCGGCTGCTGTGCTCGTTCGGGCCGGCGCCGCAGATCGTCGCCGGCGCGGGGATCGGCGAGATCGCCGCGGCCTGTGCCGCCGGCGTGCTGTCGACGGAGGACGCCGCCGCGCTCGCGGCCGCGGCCGCGCGGGCGGCGGAGGGTGCGGACGGCGCCGCGGACGGACTGCGGGCCACCGCCGACCGGATCGGCTACGCGGCCCCGGACCTCACCGTCGTCTCCCCCGCCGCGCCGGACGACCCGGGCCACTGGGCGAAGGGCGACTTCCTGCACGCCGCGGCCGTGGACCTGCCGGCCCTGGCGCGGGAGCGGGGCGCGACGGTCTGCCTGGTGCTCGACCCGGGCGCCCTCACCACCCCCGAGGCGGTGCTGGACCTGCTCGCCGGGGCCTGGACGGCCGGGGCGGCGGTCTCGTGGCAGACCGCCTTCACCGCGACCGGCGCCCGGCGGACCGGTCTGCCCGGCTACCCGTTCCGGCGCAGCCGGTACTGGATCGACCCGCAGAGCGCCCAGGACCCCGCGCTCCCGGCGGCCCCCGGGCCGCGGGACGCCGAACCGCAGGAGACCCTCCGGTGGGACGCCGACGCGCTGTCGCGGCTCGCCGTCGAGGAGCCGCGGGCGGCCGGGCAGGCACTCACCGACCTCCTGTTCGACCGGGTGTCCGCGATGACCGGGCCGGCCGCGGCCGACCGGGACGAGCTGCGCGCCCGGTTCCCCGACTCCCGGCTGGGAGAACTCGGCCTGGACTCACTGCGTGCGATGCGGCTCAGGGACCAGTTCCGCACGGAACTCCTCGTGGACGTCCCGCCGCAGCGCCTGCTCGGTGACACCACCGTCGCGGACATCGTCGACCTGGTCTGCCGCTCGCTCGCGGCCCAGCGTCTCGTCGTGTCCGGCGACGAGGCGCCCGAGGCCGCCGGCGACGTCGAAGAACTCATCCTCTAACGCCAGGAAGGCAGGCATGTGAGCACGGACCTCTTCGCCGAGTTGTACCGCCGCGGCATCAGGATGCGAGTGGTCTACGGCCAACTCCACCTGACGGCCCCACCCGGCGCGCTGACCTCCGAACTGCGCGAGGAGATCAAGCTCCGCCGGGACGAACTCATCGAGATCATCACGCGTTCCCAGAGCCGGGACGAGCCCGCGCGGATCGAACCGCAGCCGGCGCAGCGGCACGAGCCCTTCCCGCTGACGGACATCCAGCAGGCGTACTGGGTCGGCCGGACGCCGTCGGTGGAGCTCGGCGGCAACTCCACGCACTGCTACCTGGAGTTCGACGCCGCCGACCTCGACGTGCCGAGGCTGAGCCGCAGCCTCGACCAGCTGGTGCGGCGCCACGACATGCTCCGGGCGGTCATCCAGCCCGACGGCCGTCAGCGCGTCCTGCCCGAGGTCCCGCCGTACGACATCGCCGTCACGGACCTGTCCGGCCTCGACGGGGCGGCGCAGGAGGCGGGGATCGAGCGGATCCGGGAGCGGCTGGCGCACCAGGTGCTGCCCGCCGACCGCTGGCCGCTGTTCGAGGTCCACGCGACCCGGCTGGACGAGCGGCGCTGGCGGCTGCACCTGAGCCTGGACATGCTGGTCATCGACGGGTACAGCTTCGGCATCTTCCAGCGCGACTGGTTCCGGCTCTACAGCCGGCCGGACTCCCCGCCCGACCCCATCGAGGTCACCTTCCGCGACTTCGTGCTCGCCGAGCAGCGCCAGCAGGGCGAGGCCCGCTTCGAGGCCGACAAGCAGTACTGGCTGGACCGGCTCGACCAGCTGCCGCCCGCCCCGGAACTGCCGCTGGCCGTCCAGCCCGGGCAGCTCTCCCGCCCGCGGTTCGCCCGGCACCACGCCCGGCTGTCGCGCGAGCAGTGGTCCGCCGTCAAGGAGACCGCCCGGCGCCGGGGGCTCACCCCGTCCGCGGTGCTGGTCACCGTCTACGCCGACGTGCTGCGGCGCTGGTCCAAGCGGCCCGAACTCACCCTGAACCTGACGCTGTTCAACCGGCCGCCGCTGCACCCGCAGCTCGGCGAGGTGATCGGCGACTTCACCTCGCTGGTGCTGCTGGAGACCCGGGCCGACGCGGGCGACTCCTTCACCGCGCGGGCCAAGCAGCTGCACCACCAGCTGCTGGACGACCTCGGGCACTCCGCCTACTCGGGCATCCGCGTCCTGCGGGAGCGGGCCCGGCGGCTCGGCGGCCGGCCGGGGGCCGCGATGCCGGTGGTGTTCACCAGCATGATCGGCTTCGACTCCGCGGACGGGCCCGCCGGGACCGCCCAGGTGTTCGGCGACGTCGTGTACGGCGTCAGCCAGACGCCGCAGGTCTGGCTGGACTACCAGGTGCTGGAGGACCGCGGCGAGCTGCTGGTCAACTGGGACTTCGTCGAGGGGCTGTTCCCCGACGGCATGGTGGACGAGATGTTCCGGGCCCACCACGCGGTCCTGGAGCGGCTCGGCGACGAGGCCGCCTGGGACGAGCGGGAGCTCGTCCTGCTGCCGCGGGCCCAGGCCGAGGAACGCCGCCTGGCCAACGCCACCGCCGCGCCCATCCCCGACCGCACGCTCTGCGGCCTGGTCGAGGAGCAGGCGGCGCGCACGCCGGACGCGGTCGCGGTGATCGCGGCCGACGGCGAGCACACCTACGGCGAACTGCTCGACGACACCCATCGGCTGGCCCACGCGCTGCAGTCGCTCGGCGCGACGCCGAACACCCTGGTCGCGGTCATCGCCGAGAAGGGGTACGCGCAGGTCGCGGCGGCCCTCGGCGTCACCCGGTCCGGGGCCGCCTACCTGCCGGTCCAGCCGGGCTGGCCGGCCGCCCGGCGCGAGCAGCTGATCCAGCAGGGCCGGGTCGAGGTGGTGGTCACCACCCCGAAGCTGCGGGAGGAGCTCTGCTGGCCCGAGGGCGTGCGGCTGGTGACCCTGGACGACGAGGAGGTGCGCTCCGCACCGGCCACCGCGCCGGCCACCGGTCCCGCCCCGGACGACCTGGCGTACGTGATCTTCACCTCCGGCTCGACCGGCACGCCCAAGGGCGTCATGATCGACCACCGGGCCGCGGCGAACACCGTCCAGGACCTCAACGACCGCTACCGGGTCACGGCGCAGGACCGCGTGCTGGCGCTGTCCGCGCTGAGCTTCGACCTCTCGGTGTACGACGTCTTCGGCCTGCTGGCGGCGGGCGGCGCGGTCGTCCTGCCGGAGCCGGGCCGCTCCCAGGAGCCGCAGCACTGGTCGGAGCTGGTGGAGCGGCACGGGGTGACGCTGTGGAACAGCGTGCCGGCGCTGATGCAGGTGTGGATCGAGGCGCACGACCCGGCCGCCGCCCCGCCCGGGGACCGGCTGCGGCTGGTCATGCTGAGCGGCGACTGGATCCCGGTGGCCCTGCCGGACCGCATCCGCGGGTTCTACCCGCAGGCCGTGGTGATGAGCCAGGGCGGCGCCACCGAGGCGTCCATCTGGTCGATCGCGTACCCGATCGGCGCGGTGCCCCCGGAGTGGTCGCGGATCCCGTACGGCAAGCCGCTCGCCAACCAGACCATGCACGTCCTCGACCAGTGGCTGGAGCCCTGTCCGGTCTGGGCGACGGGTGAGATCCACATCGGCGGGGTGGGCGTGGCCCGCGGCTACTGGGCCGACCCCGAGCGGACGGCCGAGCGCTTCGTCACGCACCCGCGCACCGGGGAGCGGCTCTACCGCACCGGCGACCTCGGCCGCTACCTCCCGGGCGGGGACATCGACTTCCTGGGGCGCGAGGACTCGCAGATCAAGCTCAACGGCTACCGCATCGAGCTCGGCGAGATCACCGCCCCGCTGCGGCAGTACCCGGGCGTCCAGGACGCGCTGGTCGCCGTGGACACCAACCCCCGCACGGGCAGCCGGCAGCTGGTCGCCTACCTGGTGCCCGAGCAGGGGGAGGCCACCGCGGGACGGACCCACCCCGAGGCCGCCGCGCTGCGCGCCGCGCTGGAGGAGGTCCTCCCCGCGTACATGGTGCCGCGCCACTACCTGCTCATCCCGAAGCTGCCGCTGAGCGCCAACGGCAAGGTCGACGTGTCGGCCCTGCCCGCCCCGCGCGAGCAGCAGGCCGGCGCCGGGCCGGCCGCCCCGCAGGACGACCTGGAGCGCACCCTGCTGCGGATCTGGCAGGAGGCCCTGGAGCGTGACGACTTCGGGACCGGGGACAACTTCTTCGAGCTCGGCGGGGACTCCCTGCACGCGATCGGCGTCCTGGAGCGGATCGGCCGGGAGTTCGGCATGACCGAGGGCCAGGAGGACGGCCTGCGCAAGCTCTTCGACAACCCCACGGTCGCCCGGCTGGCGGCCGCGATGCGCGCCGGCGTCTGAGCGGAGCGCCGCGAGAGCCCCGCCCGGTTCCGGGCGGGGCTCTCGCACGGGCTCTCGCATCGGGTCCGGCACGGGCTCCCGCGTCGGGGTCGCGCGCCGGCGGGGCCGGGCGGCGTCAGCCCTGCTTGCTGTAGAGGCGCAGGGTGACCGGGGCGCAGACGAGGACGATCAGGGCGGTCGCGGCGAGGGACCAGAGGACCGCGCCGCCGGCGTCACCGGTGTCGTTCATCAGGTCCCGGGCGGCGGTCGCGAGGTGGCTGAGCGGGTTGACGTCGACGAAGGCCTGGAGCCAGCCCGGCATGGTGGTGGGCGTGACGAAGATGTTGCTGGCGAAGGAGAGCGGCATCAGCACGGCGTTGGCGATGCTGAGGACGACGGCCGGGTCGCGGACGACCAGGGCGAGCATGGACCACACCAGGGACAGCGCGACCCCGAAGGCGATGACCAGGCAGACCGCGGCGAGCACGCCCACCACGCCGCCGTCGGGCCGGTAGCCCATGAGCAGGCCGAGGCCCACCACGATGGTGGAGGCGAAGAGGTAGCGCCCGGCGTCGCTGAGCAGTCCGCCGAAGACGAAGGCGCCGCGCCAGACCGGCAGGCCGCGGAAGCGGTCGAAGGCCCCGGTCTGCATGTCCTGGGCCAGCCGGGCCCCGCCGTACATGGTGACGATGGAGATGCTCATGCCCAGCACGCCGGGCAGCAGCGCCTTCAGGTACTCACTGGTCGAGCCGCTGATCGCACCGCCGAAGAGGTAGGTGAACAGGACGGTCAGCAGGATCGGGATCGCGGTCGCGTCCACCAGCTGCTTGGGATCGTGCTTGATCTTGAGCAGGGCGCGCCGGCCGAAGGCGGCCGAGGCCGTCAGCGCCCCGGCGTGGTGGCGTTCGCGGCCCTCGGCGAGCAGGACGTCGATCGGGTCGGTCTCCGCCGTGGCGGGGCGGACGGGGACGGCAGGGGCACTCATGGGCCCGGCTCCTCACGGTCGTCGGCGCCCTGGCCGGCCCGGTGGCCGGTCAGGGTGAGGAAGGCCTCGTCCAGGCTGGGCTGGCCGAGGGAGAAGTCCGCGACGCCCACGCCCGCGTCGGCGAGCCGGGTCATGGCGTGCCCGACCAGCCGGGCCACGTCCGTGGCGTGCGGGCGGTCGGCGAGCAGCACGGACAGGCTGAGCGGGTCGGCGGCGAGCTGGACGGCGCCCTCGACGGTCGCGGCCAGGATCTGCAGCGCCTGCGGACGCTGTTCGCCGTCGAGCAGTCGCAGGTGCACGGTTCCGGAGCCGACCTGGGCCTTCAGCTGGGCGCTGGTGCCCTCGGCGACGATCCGGCCGTGGTCGATGACCGCGATCTGCTCGGCGAGCTGGTCGGCCTCCTCCAGGTACTGGGTGGTGAGCAGCACGGTGGTGCCGGCCGCGGCGACCCGGCGGACCAGCTCCCAGACCTGGTTGCGGCTGCGCGGGTCGAGGCCGGTGGTGGGCTCGTCGAGGAACAGCAGGTCGGGGGTGATGATCAGGCTGGCGCCGATGTCGAGCCGGCGCCGCATGCCGCCCGAGTAGCCGCCCACCGCGCGGCCGGCCGCCTCGGTCAGGTCGAACGCGGAGAGCAGGGCGTCGGCGCGCCGGCGCGTGGCGGCCCGCGACAGGCCGTGCAGCCTGCCGAGGATCAGCAGGTTCTCGTAGCCGGTCAGGTCCTCGTCGAGGGAGGCGTACTGCCCGGTCAACGCCACCCTGGAGCGGATCGCGTCCGCCTCGGTCCGCACGTCGTGGCCGAGGACGCGGGCCGTGCCGCCGTCCAGCCCCGTCAAGGTGGCCAGGATCCGGATCGTGGTGGTCTTGCCCGCCCCGTTGGGGCCGAGGAACCCGAAGACCTGACCGCGCGGGATCGTGAGGTCGATCCCGTCCAGTGCCCGGTTGCCCTTGTAGACCTTGACCAGACCGTGTGCCTCGACCGCCGGATGATCTCCACCCAAGCTTTTCTTTGACATGACGTAAGACTTGGACATCTCTTACGTCTTGTCAAGTCTTCGGTGGAACGCTTACCGTCGATCCATGGACGACCCGCACCAGACCGCCCCCCGACGCCGCCTCCGGGCCGATGCCAGGCGCAGCATCGCCGCCATCCTCGACGCGGCCGGAGTGCTGCTCGCCGAACGGCGCGACGCGAGCATGGAGGACATCGCCGCCAAGGCCGGCGTCACCCGGCAGACCGTCTATGCCCACTTCGCCTCGCGCGACGCCCTGGTGTCCGCCCTCGCCGAGGCCGCGTCGTCCGAGTACCTCGCCGCGCTCGACGAGGCGGACCTCGACGCCGGCCCGCCCGCCGAGGCCCTGGCCCGCTTCCTCGGCGCCGGCTGGCAGTTCCTGCTGCGCCATCCCCTGCTGCTCGACCCCACCGTCCCCGGGGCCCCGCGGCCGGGCCAGAACGCCCTCTCCGAGGTCGTGCCGCCCCGGCTGGAGCGCCTCGTCCACCGGGGCCAGCAGGAGGGCGTCTTCGACCGCTCCCACCCCGCCGGCTGGCTCGCCGCCGCCGTCATCGGCCTCCAGCACACCGCCGCCGCGGAGGCCGCCGCCCACCGCCTCACCACCTCCGCGGCGGAGGCGCTGTGCCTGGAGAGCGCCCAGCGCCTCTGCGGCGGGAGCGGAGCGCTCTAGGGCTGGGGTCTGTCTCTTGGGTCCTTGCCGGGTCCGCGACGTCTGGGACGCGGCTCGAACCCCCCGTCGGCCGGACGGCGGGGGGTTCGAGCGCAGACCTCAGGGCGTGTCGGGGAAGTCCCCGTCGAGCAGGGCGAAGAGCTCGTCGTCGCTCGCGGAGTCGACGGCGACCTCCGCCGCCCCGGAGGACGGACGGGCGTCGTCCCAGCGGCTCAGCAGCGCCCGCAGGCGCCTGGTGATCCGCTCCCGCAGCTCGTCGTCCGGCGCCTCCCCCAGCAGGGACCGCTCCAGGCCGTCGATCGCGTCGAGCACCGGCTCCGACCTCGGCGCCGCCTCGGGGACGAGCGTCGCCCGCAGGTGGCCGGCGAGCTCGGCCGGGGTCGGGTGGTCGAAGACCAGCGTCGCCGGGAACCGGCCGCCGGTCGCACCGGCCAGCCGGTTGCGGAAGTCGACGGCGGTGAGCGAGTCGAACCCGAGGTCGCGGAACGGGCGGTCCGGCTCCATGGCCTCCGCGTCGCCGCCGCCCAGGGCGGCGACCGCGTGCGAGCGCACCAGGCGGAGCAGGAACTCCAGCCGCTCGGCCTCCCCCAGCGACGCCAGCTGCCGCGCCACCCCGGTGGCGGGGTCGGCGCCCGCCGCCCGGACCTGGACCGGCGTGGCGATCAGACCGCGCCACAGCGACGGCAGGTGGCCGTCGCGGGCGAGGGCCCGCAGCCGGTCGGTGCGCACCCGCGACGCCAGCAGGACCGGCTCGGCGCAGCCGCGGGCGGCGTCGAGGATCGCCAGCGCCTGCGGGGTGGACAGCGGGGCGAAGTACCCGGTGATGCGGGCCCGGTTGGAGCCGGTGATGCCGGCGGTCAGCGCGCTGGTCTCCTCCCACAGGCCCCACGCCGTCGACGTCGCCGGCAGGCCGGCGGCCCGCCGGTGGGAGGCGAGCGCGTCCAGGAACACGTTCGCGGCCGCGTAGTTGCCCTGTCCGGGGGCGCCGGTCAGCCCGGCGCCGGAGGAGAACAGCACGAACTCGGCGAGATCGGCGCCCGCGGTGAGCTCGTGCAGGTGCAGGGCGCCGTCGGCCTTGGGCCGCATGACCGCGTCGATCTTCTCCGGGGTGAGCGAGGGCAGCACCCCGTCGTCGAGGACGCCGGCCGCGTGCACCACCGCCGTCAGCGGGCGGTCCGCCGGGACCGCGGCCAGGGCCTTGGCGAGGTCGGCCCGGTCCGCGACGTCGCAGGCGACCAGGTCGACGCTCGCGCCCAGCTCCGCCAGCCCGGCCCGCAGCTCGTCCGCGCCGGGCGCCGCGGGGCCGCTGCGGCTCAGCAGCACGAAGTGCCGGGCACCGCGCCCGGCCAGGTGCCGCACCACCAGCCCGGCCAGGGTCCCGGTGCCGCCGGTGACCAGCACCGTCCCCTCGGGGTCCGGCGCCTTCGGGACCGTCAGCACGATCTTGCCGACGTGCCGGGCCTGGCTCATGTGGCGGAACGCCGGGACGGCGCGGCGCACGTCCCAGGTGGTCAGCCGCGGCAGCGCCAGCGCACCGGCGCGGAACAGGTCCATGATCTCGGTCAGCATCGCGCGGATCCGCTCCGGGCCGACCTCGTTCAGGTCGAAGGCCCGGTAGCCGACCCCCGGGTGGCGGCCGGCGACGTCCTCGGCGTCCCGGACGTCGGTCTTGCCCATCTCGACGAACCGTCCACCGGGCCGCAGCAGCCGCAGCGAGGCGTCGACGAACTCCCCGGCCAGGGAGTTCAGCACGACGTCCACGCCCCGGCCCCCGCTGGTCCCGGCGAAGTGCCGCTCGAAGTCGAGGGTGCGGCTGGACGCGATGTGCGCGTCGTCCAGTCCGGCGGACCGCAGGACCGGCCACTTGCCCTCGCCGGCGGTCGCGAACACCCGCGCGCCGCGGTGCTCCGCCAGCTGGACGGCGGCCATGCCGACCCCGCCGGCCGCGGCGTGCACGAGCACCGACTCGCCGGAGCGCAGCCCGGCCAGCCCGTAGAGCGCGTAGTGCGCGGTGAGGAAGGCCACCGGCACCGAGGCGGCCTGCTCGAACGACCACCCCTCGGGGACCTTGGCGAGCAGCCGGTGGTCGGTCACCGAGACCGGGCCGAACGCGTGGGTCAGCAGGCCCAGGACCCGGTCCCCCGGCGCCAGGTCGTGGACCTCGCTGCCGACCGCCGTCACCGTGCCCGCGCCCTCGCCGCCGAGGTCCGTCTCCCCGGGGAGCAGCCCCAGCGCGACGACCACGTCGTGGAAGTTGAGGCCGGCCGCGCGCACGGCCACCCGCACCTCGCGCGGGCCGAGCGGTCCGGCGGGCGCCGGGGCCGGGGCCAGCCGCAGCCCCTCCAGCGTCCCGGTGCCGCCGCACTCCAGGCGCCAGGCGTCCGCCCCGGCGGGCGGCGTCAGGCTCTCGCCGCCGTCGGCCCGGGCGAGCCTCGGTGCCAGCAGCCAGCCGGCCCGCACGGCGAACTGGGGCTCGTCGCTGTCCGCGACCGCCGCCCAGTGCTGCGCGGATCCGGTGTCGTCCGCCCCGGTGCCGTCGTCGACCAGGACGAACCGGCCCGGGTGCTCCGTCTGCGCGCTGCGCACCAGGCCCCACACGGTGGCGGAGGCCAGGCTCGTCAGGCCGTCCCCGTCGGCCGCCGCGACCGCGTCCTGCGTCCTGAACACCAGGCGGGCGGAGGCGAGTTCGTCGGCCGCCAGCCATTCCTGGGCGACCGCCAGCGCATCCGCGGCGACCACCCGGACGCGGGCGGGCAGCGGGTCCTCGCCGTCCCCGGAGAGCGGTCCGGCCGGCTCGGGGACGCCCAGGACCACCAGGTCGGGCGCGGGCGCGCCGCCCGTGACCGCCGTGCGCAGCCCCGCCAGGTCGTCGTACCCGTCGACCGCCGCGCCGGCGTCGGCGAGCCGCCGCACCAGCGCCGCCCGGTCCGCGCCCAGCACCGCCCAGCGCGGCCGGGCCGCGCCCGGGCCGGACCCGGCCGCGGTGACGGGCGCGGTGACGGGCGTCCAGTCGAGCCGGAAGAGCGCGTCACGCCGCGCGCCGGTGTCCTGCGCCCGCAGCTGCTCGGCCGAGACCGGGCGCACCACGATCGTGCCCACCGAGACGACCGGCCGGCCGTCGAGGTCCGCCGCCGTCAGCGCCACCCGGTCCGGTCCGATCCGCCGCACCCTGACCCGCAGATCGGCCGCGCCGGACGCGGCGAGGGCGACCTCGCTGAACACGAACGGCAGCCACAGGCCCGTGCCGGCCCCGTCGCCCTGCTGCGGCATGAGGATCCCGGCCGCCTGGGCCGCCGCGTCCAGCAGGGCCGGGTGGACCCCGAACCGCCCGGCCTCGTCGCGCTGCCGGGAGGGCAGGCCGACCTCGGCGAAGACCTCGTCGCCGCGGCGCCAGGCCCGGCGGATCCCGCGGAAGGCCGAGCCGTACTCGTAGCCGCGCTCCGCGAACCCCCCGTAGATCCCCTCGGTGGACAGCGCCTGCGCACCGGCCGGCGGCCAGAGCACGAGGTCGGCGAAGTCCTCCGCGAGCGGTGCGGCGGTCAGCTCGCCGACGGCGTTGGAGGTCCACTCGCCGTCCACGGAGGTGTCCTCCGGCCGCGAGTGGACCGTCACCCGGCGCTTGCCGGAGTCGTCCGGCGCCCCGGCGACGACCTGGAGCTGGACCGCGCCCGCCGAGGGGATCAGCATGGGGGCTTCCAGCGTCAGTTCCTCGATGCCGGAGCAGCCGGTCTCGGCCGCGGCGCGCAGGGCCAGCTCCACGAAGGCGGTGCCGGGCAGCAGCACCTGGTCCTGGACGGCGTGGTCGGCCAGCCACCCGTGGGTCTGCGGCGACAGCCGGCCGGAGAGCACCACCGAGCCGGTGCCGGCGACGTCGATCGCGGCGCCGAGCATCGGGTGCGCGCCGGCCCGCAGTCCGGCGCGGCCGAGGGCGTCCTTGGACGGCGCGGCCGGGTCCTGCCAGAAGTGCTCGCGCTGGAAAGCGTACGAGGGCAGCCTGACGCCGCCGTCCCCGTCCCCGCTCTCGCCCTCGCCCTCGCCCTCGCCGAGCAGCGCCTCCCAGGCGACCGGCACGCCGCGGACGTACGCCTGCGCGACCGAGCCGAGGAAGTCGTCCGGGCCGCCGCGGTCGCGGTGCGTCGTCCCGATGACGACCGCGGCGGCGTCCACGGCGGCGAGCGTCTCCTCCACGCCCACGGTGAGCACCGGGTGCGGGCTCGCCTCCACGAACAGCTCGTAGCCCCGGTCGGCCAGGGTCCGGACGGCCTCGTCGAAGCGCACCGGCTGCCGGAGGTTGCGGTACCAGTAGTCCGCGTCCAGCCCGGTGGTGTCCCACTGGCCGCCGGTCACCGCCGAGTAGAACGGGATGCGCGAGGGGCCGGGGGTGATCCCGGCCAGCTGGGCGAGCAGTTCCTCCCGGATCCGCTCGACGTGCGGCGAGTGCGAGGCGTAGTCGACGGGCAGCAGCCGCACCCGGACCTCGGAGTCCTGGTGCTCGGCGACCAGCTCGGCGATCGCGTCGGCGTCCCCGGACACCACCACGGAGCCCGGCCCGTTCACCACCGCGACCACCAGCCGGCCGTCCCACCGGGACAGCCGCGCCTCGGCCTCCTCGGGCCCCAGGCCCAGCGAGGCCATCGCCCCCAGGCCCGAGAGCGAGCGCAGGGCGCGGCTGCGCAGCGCCACCACCCGGGCCGCGTCCTCCAGGGACAGCCCGCCCGCCACGCAGGCGGCCGCGATCTCGCCCTGGGAGTGCCCGACCACCGCGGCGGGCTCGATGCCCGCGGACCGCCACAGGGCGGCCAGCGACACCATGACGGCGAACAGCACCGGCTGGACGACGTCCACCCGGTCGAGGTCCGGGGCGCCGGGCGCCTCCCGCAGCACGTCGCGCACCGACCAGCCGGTGAACGGGGCGAGCGCCTGCTCGCAGGCGGCGAGCCGGTCGCGGAAGACCGGGGACGTCTCCAGCAGCCCCAGCGCCATCCCCCGCCACTGGGATCCCTGGCCGGGGAAGACCAGCACCGCCTCCCCGGACCGGGTGCGCGCCGTTCCCCGGACCACGGCGGCCGAGGGCTGCTCGGCGGCCAGGGTGTCCAGTCCGGCGAGCAGCTCGGCCCGGGTGGAGCCGAGCACGACGGCCCGGTGGGACAGCGCTCCGCGCCGCAGCAGCGCGCGGGCCGTGTCCGGCGCGGTCACCTCCGGGTGGGCCCCGGCGAACTCCGCGAGCCGGGCGGCCTGCCCGCGCAGACCCTGCTCGCCGCGCCCCGACAGCACCCACGCCAGGACCGGCAGCCCCTCCCCCGCCGGGGCGCCGGCCCCGGGGGCGGACGGCCGGGCGGCGGGGGCCGTGCCCTCGCCGGCCGGGGCCTGTTCGACGACGAGGTGGGCGTTGGTGCCGCTGACCCCGAACGAGGAGATGCCCGCCCGGCGCGGATGTCCGCCGTCGGGCCACGGCACCGGCTCGACCGCCAGCTCGATGTCGCCCACCGACCAGTCGACGTGCCGGCTCGGCTCGTCGACGTGCAGCGTCCTGGGCACCACCCCGTGGCGCATCGCCAGCACCATCTTCATCACACCGGCCACCCCGGCGGCCGCCTGGGTGTGGCCGATGTTGGACTTCACCGACCCGAGCAGCAGCGGCCGCCCGGCGGGCCGGTCCTGGCCGTAGGTGGCCAGCAGCGCCTGCGCCTCGATCGGGTCGCCCAGCGTCGTGCCGGTGCCGTGCGCCTCCACCACGTCCACGTCGCGCAGCGTCAGGCCGGCGTCCGCCACCGCCTGGCGGATCACCCGCTCCTGGGACGGCCCGTTCGGCGCCGTCAGCCCGCTCGACGCGCCGTCCTGGTTCACCGCCGAACCCCGGATCACCGCGAGCACCTCGTGCCCGCGCCGCCGGGCCTCGGAGAGCCGTTCCAGCAGCACCAGGCCGACGCCCTCGGCGAACCCGAAGCCGTCCGCGGCGTCGGCGAACGCCTTGCACCGGCCGTCGGCGGACAGCGCCCGCTGGCGGCTGAACTCGACGATCACCTTCGGGCTGCACATCAGCGCCACGCCGCCGACCACCGCCATCGAGCACTCACCGGCCCGCAGCGCCTGCCCCGCGAGGTGCAGCGCCACCAGCGAGGACGAGCACGCGGTGTCCACGGTGACGGCCGGGCCCTCCAGCCCGAACACGTAGGACAGCCGGCCCGACAGCACGCTCGGGGTGGTCCCGGCGACCGCGTAGCCCTCGATGTTGTGGGGGTAGTCGGTGGGACCGGCGCCCACGAACACCCCGGTCCGGCTGCCCTTCAGGCCCGCCGGGTCCACCCCGGCGTTCTCGAACAGCTCCCAGGTGGTCTCCAGCAGCAGCCGCTGCCGGGGGTCCATGGCGAGCGCCTCGCGCCGGGAGATCCCGAAGAACTCCGCGTCGAAGCCCGCCACCCCGTCCAGGAAGCCGCCCTCCCGGACGTACGAGGTCCCCGGGTGGTCGGGGTCCGGGTCGAACAGCCCGGCGAGGTCCCAGCCCCGGTCCGCCGGGAAGCCGGCCACCGCGTCCCGGCCCTCGGACAGCAGCCGCCAGTACTCCTCCGGCGAGTTCACCCCGCCGGGCAGCCGGCAGGCCATGGCCACGATCGCCATCGGCTCGCCGAGCTTCGCCTCCAGCTCGTCGTTGCGCAGCCGCAGCCGCCGGGTCTCCTTGACCGACTCCCGCAGCGCGTTGGTGATCTCTTCGACTGATGCAGGCATCGCGGCCTCACTCTCCGGGGTTCTGCTCGTGGCCGCCGGCGGCGAGCGCGGCGTTGATGAGTTCGTCCACGTCCATGTCGTCGACGGTGCTGATCTCGGCCTCCGCCTCGGCCCTGGCCGCGGCCTGCGCGCCGTCCTGTCCGGCCGGTTCCTCCTCGACCGGGCTGAGCCGCTCGTGGAGCCGGCGGGCGAGCTCGACGGGCGTCGGGCAGTCGAAGACGACGGTGGCCGGCAGCCGCAGTCCGGTGGCCGTGGCCAGCCGGTTGCGCAGCTCGACCGCGGTCAGGGAGTCGAATCCCATCTCGACGAACCCGCGGTCGACGTCCACCGCGGACGCCGAACCGTGGCCGAGCACCGCGGCCGCCTGCTTCCTGACCAGGTTCACCAGCGCCTGGCGCCGCTCGGCCGCCGTCATCCCGGCGAACTGGTCGGCGCCCCCGGCGGAGGCCGCGCTCTCGGCGGAGGCCCGGCCCGGCCGGGCGGCGGCGCCCCGGGGAACCAGCTGCCGCAGCACCGGCGGGAGCGTGCCCTGGGTGTCCTGGACGCGCAGCGCCGCGCGGTCGATGTGGGCCGTGACGACCAGCGGCAGCCCGCTGCGCACCCCCAGGTCGAACAGGGCGAGGCCCTCGGCGGCGGACATCGCCTGCGCCCCGGCCCGGGAGAGCCTGCCCCGGTCCAGCTCGTTCATCTGGCCGGTCAGGGAGCTGTCGTTCGCCCACAGGCCCCAGGCGAGCGAGGAGGCCGCCTGGCCGCGCGAGCGCCGGACCGCCGCGAGCGTGTCCAGGAACACGTTGGCGGCGCCGTAGTTGGCCTGTCCGGCGTTGCCGAGCAGACCGGCGGCGGAGGAGTACATCGCGAACATCCCGAGGTCGAGACCGGCGGTGAGCTCGTCGAGGTGCACGGCGGCGTCGACCTTGGGGCGCAGCACGGGCGCCAGCCGCTCGCCGGTCAGCGAGGTGAACACGGTGTCGTCCAGCACGCCCGCCGTGTGCACCACCGCGGTCAGCGGGTGCTCCGCCGGGATCCCGGCGAGCAGCTTGGCCAGGGACTCCCGGTCGGCGATGTCACAGGCCACCACCCGGGCGTCGGCGCCGAGCGCGGCCAGTTCCGCGCACAGCTCCCCGGCGCCCGCCGCGCCCGGGCCCTGACGGCTCGCCAGCAGCAGGTGGCGCATCCCCCAGGGGCCGGCCAGGTGCTTGGCCACCAGGGCGCCCAGCGTGCCGGTCCCGCCGGTGATCAGGACCACGCCCTCGGGGTCGGGCGTGGGCGGGACGGTCAGGACGAGCTTGCCGACGTGCTTGGCCTGGGCCATGAACCGGAAGGCCTCCGGCGCGTCGAGCACGTCCCAGGTGCGGACGGGCAGCGGCTGCACCGTGCCGTCGCGCAGCAGGGCGACGATCTCGCCCAGCATCGCGCGCACCGACTCCGGGGTGGTGTCCGGCACCAGGTCCACCGGCCGGTACCGCACGCCCGGACACGCGGCCGCGACCTCCTCCGGGTCCCGGCGGTCGGTCTTGCCCAGTTCGATGAAGCAGCCACCCTCGGGCAGCAGCCGCAGCGAGGCGTCGATGAGGTCGCCGGCCAGCGAGTTGACCACCACGTCGACCCCCGCGCCGCCGGTGGCGGCGAGCACCCGGTCGGCGAAGTCCGCGTCCCGGGAGGAGGAGATGTGGTCGTCGTCCAGGCCCAGCTGCCGCAGCGCGTCGTGCTTGGCCGGGCTCGCCGTGGCGAACACCTCGGCGCCCAGGTGACGGGCGAGCCGCACCGCCGCCGTGCCGACGCCGCCGGCCGCCGAGTGGACCAGGACGCGCTGCCCGGCGCGCAGACCGGCCACCTCGGTCAGCGCGAAGTACGCGGTCAGGAAGGCGGAGGGCACCGCGGCCGCCTGCTCGAACGACCAGTCCCCGGGGAACCGGACCAGCCAGCGGTGATCGGTCACCGCCTCGGTGCCGAACGCGCGCGGCATCAGCCCGAGGACCCGGTCACCCGGCTCGATCCCGGTCACGCCGGGGCCGGTCGCCTGGACCACGCCGGCGCCCTCGCCGCCGATGAACAGGCCGTCGTCCGGCGGCAGCCCCAGCGCGACCAGGAGGTCGTGGAAGGCGATCCCGGCCGCCCGCACCCGCACCCGCACCTGACCGGCGCCCAGCGGCTCCCCGGTCTCCGGGCAGGCCACCACGGACATCGCGTCGAGCACACCGGCCGGGTCGGGTTCGAGCCGCCAGCGTCCGCCGAGCGGCGGCGTCAGCCGGCCCGCCGGCCGGACCGCCGGAGCCACCCGGGGGATCAGCAGCGCCCCCGCCCGGACCGCGAGCTGCGGCTCGTCGCCCGCCAGGGCGTGGGCCAGCGCGTCCGCGCAGTCCTGGTCGTCCAGGTCGACCAGGACGATCCGGCCCGGGTTCTCGGCCTGCGCCGAGCGGACCAGGCCCCACACCGGGGAGGCGGCGAGGTCGCCCACGTCGCCCGCGTCCGTGACCGGCAGCGCGCGGCGGGTGACCACCACCAGCCGGGTGTCCAGCGTCGCGTCGTCGGCCAGCCACGCCTGGAGCTCGTCCAGCACCCGGGCGGTCAGCCCGAGGGCCGCGGCGGCCGGCTCGGCGCCCGGCTGCGTCGCGCAGGGGAGCAGCGCGATCCGGGGAGCCGGAGCGCCGCCGGCCGTCGCGCCGAGCAGGGCGGCCACATCGGGCCGGGCGTGCACGGCGATCCCCGCCGCGCGCAGCGAGCCGGCCAGGCCGAACGGGTCCGCGCCGAGCACGGCCCACTCGCCGTCGGCCCGGGATCCGGGCGTCGCCAGCGGGACCCAGTCCAGCTGGAACAGCGAGCGGTTGACCGGGCTCGCGGCCACCGAGAGCTGCTCGGCCGAGACCGGCCGGGTCACCAGCCGCTCGACCGCCAGCACCGGCGCGCCGGTCTCGTCGGCCGCGGTCAGCTCCACCGCGCCCGACTCGGCCGGGGCGATCCGCACCCGCAGGGAGCGCGCGCCGGCCGCGAACAGCGACACGCCGGAGAGCGTGAACGGCAGCCGCACCTGGCGGTCGTGGGACGGGATGAGCACCATCGCGTGCAGCGCCGCGTCGAGCAGCGCGGGGTGGACGCCGTACTGGTCCGCCTCCTCGCGCACCGGCGACGGCGGCGACACCTCGGCGTAGACCTCGTCGCCGTTGCGCCACGCCCTGACCAGCCCCTGGAACGAGGGCCCGTAGGTGTAGCCGGCCTCGGCGCCCTCCGCGTAGAAGGCGGCCGGGTCCAGCGGCACCGGTTCGGCGCCCGGCGGCGGCCAGTCGCCCGACGCGGCCGGGGCGGGCACCTCCTCCGCCGTCAGCACGGCCGAGGCGTGCCGCGTCCACTCGGCGTCCGGACCGCTCTCCCCGGACGGCCGGGAGTAGACGGCCAGCGACCGCGCGCCCGTGTCGTCGGGCGCCCCCACCACCAGCTGGAGGGAGACCGAGGCGTCGCCGCGCAACAGCAGCGGTGCCTCCAGGGTCAGTTCGTCGACCCGGGGGCAGCCCGCCTCGATGCCGGCGCGCAGCGCCAGCTCGGCGAAGCCCGTTCCCGGGAGCAGCACCACGCCGTTGACCGCGTGGTCGGCCAGCCACGGCCGGCTCGCGACGGACAGCCGCCCGGTGAGCACCAGACCGCCGGTGTCCGCGAGTTCGACCGCGGCGCCGAGCAGCGGGTGGTCCGGCGCGGTGACGCCGAGGGCCGCCGGGTCCACCGCGGTGTTCTCCTCCGCCAGCCAGAAGTGCTGCCGGTCGAAGGCGTAGGTGGGCAGCGGGACGCTCGTGCCGCCGGGGATCAACTTCGCCCAGTCCAGGTCCACGCCGTTCACCCAGGCCTCGGCGAGCGAGGCGGCGAAGCGGGCGGGGCCGCCCTCGTCGCGGCGCAGCGAGCCCAGCGTCACCGGCTCGGGGCCGTCCTCCACCGACGCGGCGGTGTCCAGCACGGCGCCGGTCAGCACGGGGTGCGGGGTCGCCTCGACGAAGGTGGTGAAGCCGTTGTCGAGCAGGGCGCGGGTGGCCCGGGCGAAGAGCACCGGCTCGCGCAGGTTGCGGTACCAGTACTCCGCGCCGAGCCCGGTGGTGTCGATCGGCTCGCCGGTCACCGCGGAGTAGAACGGGATCCGCGCCCGCCGGGGGGCGATGCCCGCGAGCTTCGCCACCAGGCCCTCGCGCATCGGCTCGACCTGCGGCGAGTGGGAGGCGTAGTCGACGTCGATCCGCCGGATCCGGATGCCGCGGCGCTCGCACTCCCCGGTCAGCCCGTCCAGCGCCTCGGTGTCGCCGGCGACGACGACCTGCGAGGGGCTGTTGACCGTCGCGATCGACACCCGGCCCTCCCAGGGCGCGAGCAGCTCGGCCGCCCGCTGCTCGTCGGCGTGCAGCGAGGCCATGCCCGAGGAGCCGGTCAGCCGGGCCAGTTCGCCCGCCCGGACGGCCACCACCCGGGCGGCGTCCTCCAGCGACAGCGCGCCGGCCACGTACGCGGCGGCGATCTCCCCCTGGGAGTGGCCGACCACCGCCGACGGGTTCACGCCGTGGTGCTGCCACAGCCGGGCCAGCGAGACCATGACCGCGAACAGGGCGGGCTGCACCACGTCGACCCGGGTGAGGCCGGGCGCGCCGTCGCTCCGGCGGAGCACCTCGGTCAGCGACCAGTCGGTCCAGGGCGCCAGGGCCCGCTCGCACTCGCCGATGTACTCGGCGAACTCGGGGCTGGCGTCCAGCAGTTCGGCGGCCATGCCGGGCCACTGGCTGCCCTGGCCGGGGAAGACGAAGACCACCCGCGGCTTGCGCTGCGCGGTGCCGAGGACGAGCCGGGGGTCCGGCTCGCCGTCGGCCATCCGGGTGAGCGGGCCGAAGTAGTCGCCCCGCTCGGCGCCGAGCAGCACCGCGCGGTGCGGCAGCGCCGCGCGCGTCGTGGCCAGGCTCCAGCCGATCTCGCGCGGCAGCGGCGCGGACCCGTCGGCCAGCAGCCGGCGCAGCCGGTCGGCCTGCAGCCGCAGCGAGACCGGCGAGGCGGCCGAGACGGGCCAGGGGACGAGCGAGGTCGCCGGAGCGGGCCCGGCGGCGGGTGCCGGCTCCTGCTCCCGCTCCTCGGCCGGGGCCTCTTCGAGGATCAGGTGGGCGTTGGTGCCGCTGACGCCGAACGAGGAGACGCCCGCACGGCGCGGCCGTCCGCTCTCGGGCCACGGGACGGCGTCCACGACGAGGTCGACCTCGCCCGCCGTCCAATCCACCTGCCGGCTCGGCGCGTCGACGTGCAGCGTCCTGGGCACCAGCCCGTGGCGCATCGCCAGCACCATCTTCATCACGCCGACCACCCCGGCCGCGGCCTGGGTGTGGCCGATGTTGGACTTCACCGAGCCGAGCAGCAGCGGCCGCCCGGCGGGCCGGTCCTGGCCGTAGGTGGCCAGCAGCGCCTGCGCCTCGATCGGGTCGCCCAGCGTCGTGCCGGTGCCGTGCGCCTCCACCACGTCGACGTCGCGCAGGGCCAGGCCCGCGTTCGCCACCGCCTGGCGGATGACCCGCTGCTGGGACGGTCCGTTCGGGGCGGTCAGGCCGTTCGACGCGCCGTCCTGGTTCATCGCCGAACCCCGGATCACCGCGAGCACCTCGTGCCCCAGGCGCCGGGCCTGCGACAGCGGCTCGACCAGGATCAGACCGGCGCCCTCGGCGAAGCCGGTGCCGTCCGCGGCGTCGGCGAACGCCCGGCACCGGCCGTCGGCGGACAGCGCCCGCTGGCGGCTGAACTCGACGAAGACCTTCGGGCTCGACATCACCGCCACGCCGCCGACCACCGCCATCGAGCACTCGCCGGCCCGCAGCGCCTGCCCCGCGAGGTGCAGCGCCACCAGCGAGGAGGAGCACGCGGTGTCGACGGTGACGGCCGGGCCCTCCAGCCCGAACACGTAGGAGACGCGTCCGGAGATCACGGCCGGCGTGCTGCCGGTGACCGCGTAGCCCTCGGCGCTGTGCGGCGCCAGCGGGGCGCCGGTCGCGTAGTCGGTGGGGCCCGCGCCGACGAACACCCCGGTCCGGCTGCCCTTCAGGCTCAGCGGGTCCAGCCCGGCGTTCTCGAACAGCTCCCACGCGGTCTCCAGCAGCAGCCGCTGGCGGGGGTCCATGGTCACGGCCTCGCGCGGGGAGATCCCGAAGAACTCGGCGTCGAAGCCCGCCGCGTCGTCCAGGAAGCCGCTCTCGCGGACGTAGGACGTCCCGACCCGGTCCGGGTCGTCGTCGAACAGTCCGGCGAGGTCCCAGCCGCGGTCCGCCGGGAAGCCGGAGACCGCGTCGCGGCCCTCGGCCAGCAGCCGCCAGTAGTCCTCCGGCGAGGCCACGCCGCCGGGCAGCCGGCAGGCCATGCCGACGATCGCCATCGGCTCGTCCGGGGCACCGGCGGTCACGGCCGGCGCGGTCTCCTCCGGGCCGGCCGACTCGCCGAGGGCGAGGTCGAGCAGGTAGCCGGCGACGGCCGCGGCGGTCGGGTAGTCGAAGGCGAGGGAGGCCGGCAGGCGCAGCCCGGTCGCCGTGTTCAGCCTGGTCCGGAACTCGACCGCGGTGACGGAGTCGGAGCCCATCTCGGTGAACGGGCGCTCCGGGTCCACCTCGCCCGCCCGGCCGTAGCCGAGCACGATCGCGGCCTCGGTCCTGACCAGGTCGAGCACCGCCCACTCCCGCTCGGAGTCGGGGGTCTGCGCCAGCAGCCGGGCGAGGTCGCTCTGCCCGGCCGCCGGCTCGCCGGTCCCGGACCCGCCGGCGCCGCCCTGGACGTCCGGCAGTGCGTCGAGGAACGGCCGGGGGCGGGCCGCCGTGTAGAGCGGGGCGAAACGCTCCCACTCCACGTCGGCCACCGTGACGGAGGTCTCGTCCCGGTCGAGCACCTGGCGCAGGGCGCGCAGCGCCTGCCCGGGCTCCAGGAGCGGCAGGCCCTGGCGTTCCGACTGGCTGCGGAACATGTCCCGCACCGCCGGGTCGTCGGCGTCCTCGCCGAACGCGTTCCAGAAGCTCCAGGCGACGGTGGTGGCCGCCAGGCCCCGGGCGCGGCGCCGCAGGGCCAGCGCCTCCAGGTGGGCGTCGGCGGTCGCGAACGCGCCGTTCTCGGCCGCGCCCCAGACACCGGCGACGGAGGCGAACAGCACGAAGGCGTCCACCGCGTCCTCGCCGAGCAGTTCGTCCAGGACGCGGGCGCCGGTCACCTTGGCGCGCAGCGTTCCGGCGAGCCGTTCGAGCGTCGTGCCGGCCAGCGGGCCGGGCTCGGGGACGACCGCCGCGTGCACGACGGTGCGCACCGGCCGTCCTGCGGCGCGGGCCTCCTCCAGCAGGGCCGCCATCGCGGTCCGGTCGGCCGCGTCGCAGGCCGCCAGCGTCACCGGCGTGCCGGAGCCCACCAGTTCGGCCTCCAGCCCGGCCGCGCCCGGGGCGCCGGGCCCGCGCAGGCCGGTGAGGATGACGTGCTCCGCCCCGCAGGCCGCCAGCCAGCGGGCCAGGCGCCGGCCGAGGCGGCCGGTGCCGCCGGTGACCAGCACGCTGCCGCCCGGCTGCCAGGTGCGCGTCGCGGGCCGGTCGGCCACCGGGTCGCGCACCAGGCGCCGCACGTGCGCGCCGCTGTCGCGCAGCGCCACGTGGTCCTCGGCGCCGAGACCGCCGCCGAGCACCCCGCACAGGCGCCGCACCGCGTCCTCGTCGGGTGCGGCCGGCAGGTCGACCAGGCCGCCCCAGCGCTGCGGGCTCTCCAGGCCGGCCACCCGGCCCATGCCCCAGACCTGGGCCTGGGCGGGCGACAGCGGGTCGTCGCCGTCCGCGCCGACCGCGCCGCTGGTGGCCAGCCACATCGGGACGTCGGCCGCGACGTCGCCCAGCGCCTGCACCAGGGCCAGGGTGGCGGCGGTGCCGGCCGGGACGTCCGGGAAGTCCCGGTGCGGGCGTTCGTCCATCGCCAGCAGCGACAGCACGCCCGCGGCGTCCGCGGCGTCCGCCTCCGCGAGGAGGGCGGCGAGGTGCTCGCGGCCGTCGCGCGCCGGGTCGAGCGGGAGCTCCCGGGCCTGCGCGCCGCCGTCGGTGAGCGCCCGGCACACGGCCGCCGCCCACTCCCGGCCCGGGCCGTCGCCGGGGGCCAGGACCAGCCAGCGGCCGGCCGGCCGCGCGTCGCCGGGCTCGGCGGCGGGCTGCCAGTCGACCCGGTAGCGCCAGGCGTCGAGTTCCCGGCCGGACAGGTCGGGGATCACGGCCGGCTGCGCCCCGCCCCAGGCGGGGACCCGCTGCCAGTCGACCTCGGCGCCGCGGGTGTAGGCCTCCGCGAGGGAGGTCAGGAAGCGCCCGGCGCCGCCGTCGTTCCTGCGCAGCGTGCCGAGCGCGCTCGCGTCGGCACCGGCCTGCTCGACGGTCGCCTCGATCGCCGAGGTGAGCACCGGGTGCGGGCTCGCCTCGACGAACAGCCCGTGGCCGCTCGCCAGCAGGGCGCGCACCGCCTCCTCGAAGCGGACCTGCTGACGCAGGCTCAGGTACCAGTAGTCGGCGCCCAGTTCGGTGCCGTCCAGCAGGCCGCCGGTGGCCGAGGAGTAGAACGGAACGGTGCCCGCACGGGGCGTGATCCCCTGGAGGACCTTCCCGAGCCGCTCACGGAGCTGCTCGACGTGCGGCGAGTGCGAGGCGTAGTCCACGTCGACGCGCCGGAACCGGATGCCGCCGTCCAGGCAGCGGGCCTCCAACTCCTCCAGGGCGTCGGCGTCGCCCGCCACCACGACGCTCTGCGGGCCGTTGACCGCGGCGACGGACAGCCGCCCGGCGAACCGGTCCAGCAGGCCGGTGACCTCCGCCGCCCCCAGGGCGACCGAGGCCATCCCGCCGCGGCCGGACAGCCGGGACAGTTCGGCGCTGCGCAGCGCCACCACCTTGGCCGCGTCGCGCAGGGACAGCGCCCCGGCGACGTACGCGGCGGCGATCTCGCCCTGCGAGTGACCGGCCACGGCCGCGGGCACGACGCCGTAGGAGCGCCAGAGCCCGGCCAGCGAGACCATCACCGCGAAGAGCGCGGGCTGCACCACGTCGACCCGGTCGAGCGACGCCGCGCCGGCCTCGCCGTTGATCACCGCGCCGAGCGACCAGTCGGTGAACTCGGCCAGGGCCTCCTCGCATGCGCGCATCCGTTCGGCGAAGACCGGCTCAGCCGCCATGAGTTCGGCGGCCATGCCCTGCCACTGGGCGCCCTGCCCGGGGAAGATCAGGGCGGTCCTCGGGCCGTCCGAGGCCGGGCCCCGGACCAGGCTCGCCGCGGTCCGGCCGTCCGCGAGCGCGCTCAGCGCGTCGCCGAAGCCCGCGCCGTCACCGGCCAGCACCACGGCCCGGTGGGCACCCCCGCCCGGCAGCGCGGCCAGCGCGGCGCCCACCTCCAGGGGGTCGGTCTGCGGGCCGCGGGCCACCAGGTCGCGGAGCGCGGCGGCCCGGGCCCGCAGACCGGTCGCGCTGGAGGCGGCGACCGCCCACGGCAGCACCGGCCGCTCGCCGGGGACCTCGACGGCCTCCCGGTACCAGTGGCGGCGGCGCTGCCAGGGGTAGGCGGGCAGGCTGACGGGCCGGCGGGCGGCCTGGACGGGCGCGGGAAGGGCGCCGGTGACGAAGAGTTCCGCCGCACCGAGGGCGAACCGCTCCAGCGGGTCCTCGGCGTCCACCGCCACGCCGAACCGCTCGGCCAGCGCGGCGGGCAGGGGCCGTGCCAGGACGTCGAGGAGGGCGTCCACGCCCGCGTCGCCGAGGGCGTCGGCGAGCGAGGGCGCCGGCTCGCCGGGCACACCGCCGGCCAGCCGGGCCAGCTCCTCGGCCGACCCCGCGACGTCCTCGCCGTCGCCGGACACCTCCGGCAGCACGCCGGGCCGCAGCTCCACGCCGGAGGACCGCCCGACGGCGAGCCGCAGGGCGTCGTCGAGGTCCAGCCGGCCCGCCGCCCAGGCGGCGCCCAGCCGGCCGGCCCCGGCTCCGGCCACGGCCTGCGCCGCGAGCCCGACGGCGGCCCACAGCCGGGCCGCCGCGACCTGGTGGCACAGCAGGTGGGCCGCGGCCTGCCCGTCCGCCGGTTCGGCGAACGGGTCGAGGGCCACACCGGTCAGCGTGGTCAGGCGCTCGGCGCAGGAACGCAGCGCGGCCGCGTACTCCGGCAGCCCGGCCAGCCGCTCGCGCAGGGCGGCGGCCGGCGGCTCGGCGCCGAACCAGAGGCCGACGGTGCGCACCTCTCCCCCGGTCACCTCCCCGGTCCGGGCGGCCGGCGTGCCGCTCCCGCGCGCGACCGCCTCCAGGGCCGCCGCGAGCGAGGCGGCGTCCCGGCCGGTGACACCGATCCGGTGGCTGAGCCAGCTGCGCCGGTAGGCGGCGGTGAAGACGATGTCGTCCAGCTCGGCCGGGGCCCCGCGCAGCCGGGCGGCGAGCCGGCCGGCCGCCTGACGGGCCGCCGGCTCGGCCTCCGCGGTGACCATCAGGACGTAGGGCGCGCTGCGGGGCGCGGGCGCCGCCGGCTCGGCGGGCGCCGCCGCCTGCTCGACGACCACGTGCGCGTTGCTGCCGCTGAAGCCGAACGAGCTGATGCCCGCGCGGTGCGGACGGTCGCGCCGCGGCCACTGGCGCCGCTCGGTCACCACCGAGACCGGCAGCCGGTCCCAGTCGATGTTCGTCGAGGGCCGGTCCAGCGGGTGCGGCGGAAGCTCCCCGTGGTGGAGCGAGAGGACGACCTTGAGGAGTCCGGCGACACCGGCCGCGGCCTCCAGGTGGCCGATGCTGGCCTTGGCGGAGCCGATCAGCAGGTTCTCGTCGGCCGCGCGCCCGGAGCCGAGCGCCTCGGCGAGGGCGCGGACCTCGATCGGGTCGCCGAGCGGGGTCCCGGTGCCGTGCGCCTCGACGTAGTCGACGTCGCGCGGCGCCCAGCCGGCGGACTCCACCGCCCGCCGCACGACGGCGACCTGCGCGTCGGCGCTGGGCACCGTCATCCCGCCGCTCGCGCCGTCCTGGTTGACCGCGGTGCCCCGGATCACCGCGTAGACGCGGTCCCCGTCGCGCCGGGCCGCGCTCAGCGGCTTGAGGATGACGGCCGCCGCGCCCTCGCCGCGGCCGTAGCCGTCGGCCGCGTCGTCGAAGGTCTTGCACCGGCCGTCGGGGGCCAGGGCGCCCGCCCCGGCCATGGAGACCGACACGCTGGGGGCGACGATCACGTTGGCGCCGCCGACGACGGCGATCTCGCAGTCCCCCTGGCGCAGGCCCTGGCAGGCCAGGTGGACCGCGGTGAGGGAGGAGGAGCAGGCGGTGTCGACCGCGATGCTGGGGCCGCGCAGCCCGAGGAAGTACGACAGGCGTCCGACGGCCGCGGCGAAGGTCGTGCCGGTCCCGTAGAAGTGGTCGACGTCGGCCATGTCGCGGGTCAGCAGCTGCTGGTAGTCGCCGGTGTTGAGGCCGAAGTAGACGCCCGCGGGCCGGCCCTCCAGCGCGAGCGCGGGCTGCCCGGCGTCCTCCAGCGCCTCCCAGGCGACCTCCAGCAGCAGGCGGTGCTGCGGGTCGAGCGACTTCGCCTCGCGCGGCGAGACCCGGAAGAACTCCGCGTCGAAGCCCTCCACCTCGTCCAGGAAGCCGCCCCGGGTGGGGACGTCCGCCCCGGCCTCGGCCCACACCGGGTCGGCCAGCCGGACCGCCGGGATGTCGCGGATCGCGTCGCGGCCCTCGGTCAGCAGCGACCAGAACTGCTCCGGCGAGTTCGCCCCGGGCAGCCGGCAGGCGATGCCGATCACGGCGACGGCGTCGTCCGCGGATCCGTCGTCACCGGCCGCGGCGTCCGCGCCGGGGACGGTCGCGACGGTCGCGGCGGTCGCGGCGTCCGCCGCGGCGGGCGCCTGCGCGGCCGCCTCGGGGGCCGCCTCCGCCAGGTAGCCGGCGAGCGCCTCGATCGTGGGCCGCTCGAAGACGATCGTCTTGGGGAGGTCCAGGCCGAACTCGGCGGACAGCCGGTCGCGCAGCTCCACGGCGGTCAGCGAGTCCAGGCCCTGGTCGAACAGGCCGCGACGGCGGGCGAGCCGCTCGTCCGCGGCGAGGCCGAGGACCGCCGCGAGGTGCTCCTCGACGCGCCGCAGCGCGCCACCGGCCGGCGCCGCCGGGGCGCCGGCGGGGGCGGGGGCGACCGCCGGGGCGGGCGCGGCGGACGGCGCGGACAGGGTGGCGGACGGCGCGGACGGCGCGGCGGACAGGGCCGCCGCCGGCGCGCCCGGCAGGGCGTCCTCCGGGCGGGCGACCAGCTCGCTGATCACCCGGCCCTCGGCGTCGAGCAGGCTCACCCGCACCTGCGCGGGCGCCTCGGCGCCGGGAGCACGCCCCTGCTCGCCGGGCTCGACACCCGGCAGCCAGTGCCGCTCGCCGCCCCAGGAGGGCACCGGCAGCGTCCGGTACCGGCCGGGCGTCCCGGTGATCCGCGTCCAGTCCACCTCGACGCCGCCGACGTGCAGTTGGGCGAGGGTCCGGTGCAGTGCGAGCGGCCCGGCCTCGCCGCGGCGCAGCGTGGCCGTCACCGGGCCCCGCCGCTCCCTGCGGCGCAGCGCGTCGGTGAGCGGCCGCAGCAGCGTGGGGTGCGGGCCGATCTCGACGAACGCGCCGTCCGTCGCGGCGAGCAGGCCGTCGACCGCGGGCCAGAACAGCACCGGGTCGGTGAGGTTGCGCTCCCAGTAAGCGGCGTCGCGCGCGACGTCGGGTTCGTCCGGCCGCACGGTGGAGAGCAGCCGCACCGAGGGGTCGGCGCAGGCGAGCCCGGCCAGGGCCTCGCGCAGCAGCGGGCCGCGGTCGGCCACCACCGGGCTGTGGAAGGCGTAGGCGCCGGCCAGCCGCTTGCACCGCAGGCCGCGGCCTTCGAGCTCGGCGGCGGCCGCGTCGACGGCGTCGCCGGGGCCGCTCAGCACCACCGCCTGCGGTCCGTTGACCGCGGCGACCACCACCGGCAGGCCGCCGTCGGCCAGCGCGGCGAGGACGGTCTCGCGGTCCGCGCGCACGGCCAGCATGGCGCCGAGGCCGGCCGTCCCGTGCAGGATCTCACCGCGCCGGACGGCCAGCCGCACGGCGTCGGCGCGGGACAGGGCGCCGGCCGCGTGCGCGGCGGCGATCTCCCCGACGCTGTGGCCGACGACGGTCGTGGGCCGGATCCCGCACTCGGCCAGCCAGTCGGTCAGCGCCACCTGGACGGCGAGCAGGGCCGGCTGGGCGATGTCGGTGCGGTCGAGCCGGCTCTCGCCGTCCGCGCCGTCCGCGCCCCGGCGCAGTTCCTCGACCAGGGACCAGGGGGCGTCGCGCCGGATCAGCGCGTCGCACTCGTCGAGGGCCGCGCGGACCACCGGCGAGGACGCGTACAGGTCGGCCGCCATGCCCGCCCACTGCGAGCCCTGCCCTGAGTAGACGAAGACCGGCTCGACGGCCGCGTCGGGGTCCACGGAGCCGAAGTAGGCGCCGTCCGGCCCCTCCTCGATCCCCTCCAGGGCGGCGGCCAGCTCCTGCGGCCCGGCGGTGACGGCGGCGAACCGGTGGCGCTCGTGGGTGCGCCGGGTGGCGGCGGAGGCGAGCAGGTCGCCGAGCGCGCCCTCGTCGTCCCCGGCCACCCGCCGCGCCATCCCGGCGACCTGCTCGTCCAGGCCCGGCCGGTGGAAGGCCGAGGCGAGCAGCACGCAGGGGCCCTCCGGGCGGACGGCCGGCGGCTCGGCGGCGGGCTCGACGCCCTCCACGATCACGTGGACGTTGGTGCCGCTGAGCCCGGAGGAGCTCACGCCCGCGCGCAGCGGCCGGCCGGCCTGCGCCAGGTCGACCGGGCCGAGCGGCACCGCCAGCTCGCCGCGGTCCCAGGAGACGGCCGAGGTCAGCCGGCCGGGGTCGGGCTGGCCCGGGACCTCCCGCGCGTTGACGACCCACAGGCTCTTCAGCAGTCCGGCGACCCCGGCCGCGCCGTCGGTGTGGCCGAACACCGCCTTGTTGGAGCCCACGTAGAGGGGCGCGCGGCCGGACTCCCGGCCCCGGCCGAAGACCTCGTTCAGCGCCATCAGCTCGACCTGGTCGCCGAGCGGGGTCCCGGTGCCGTGCGCCTCCACGTAGTCGAGGTCCGACGGGGCGAGGCCCGCGCCGCCGAGCGCGGTGCGCAGCAGTTCGGCCTGGGCGGCGCCGTTGGGCGCCGTGATGCCGAGGCTCAGGCCGTCGTGGTTGACGGCCGAGGCGCGGATCACCGCGTAGATCCGGTCCCGGTCGGCGAGCGCGTCGGGCAGCCGCTTCAGGACGACCACGCCGCAGCCGTCGCCGCGCAGGATGCCGTCGGCGTCGGCGGCGAAGGGCCGGCAGCGTCCGGTCGGCGAGATCGCGCCGATCCGGCTCATGAAGACGCTCAGCTCCGGCGTGATCATCAGGCTGACGCCACCGGCCAGGGCGATGTCGCTGTCGCCGGTGCGCAGGCTCTGGCTCGCCAGGTGGACGGCGAGCAGGGAGGAGGAACAGGCGGTGCTGACCGAGGCCATCGGCCCGTGCAGGTCGAAGGCGTAGGCCAGCCGGCCCGCCGCGAAGCTGAATTCGTTGCCGCCGCCGAAGTGCGGCCCGATGCCCTTGATGCCGAGCGTCTTGGCGTGCAGCGTCGCGTAGTCGTGGGCGAACATCCCGAAGAAGGCCCCGGTGCGGGTGCCGCGCCAGAGGTCCGCGGGGCGCCCGGAGTCGCTCATCGCCTCCCAGGCCACCTCCAGCAGCAGCCGCTGCTGGGGGTCCATCGCGGCGGCCTCGCGCGGCGAGATCCCGAACCAGGCGGCGTCGAAGCGGTCGATGTCCTCCAGGAAGCCACCGGCGTCGCTGGAGGTCCCCTGGCCGTCCGGACCGGCGAAGTCCCGGCGCCAGCGGGTCGGGGGGACGTCCTGGAACACCGGGCTCGCGGACCTGAGCACCGCGCCGAAGGATTCGAGATCGCGGGCGCCTCCGGGGAACCGGCAGCCGATGCCGACGACGGCGATCGGGGTGTCGTGATGGCTCGTCAGCGATCGTTCTACCATTGGAGATTGTCCTTGCTCTACAATGATCTTCGAATTTTTCGGCAGCGGTGCCCGCGGGGCACCGGAGGGGGCGGCGATGACCGGGAACCAGCTCGCCGGTCCCGGTCATGTCGCCGTCTGGGTCGCGCTGGGCGCGGCCGCGCCCGGGGGCGGACCGCTCGGACTCGACGAGCGGGCCCGGCGCTACCGCCGGGCCCGGGCCGCCGCCCGCCGGGTCGGCCGGGCGCTCGTCGCCGCGCACACCGGGTGTCCGCCGGAGCACCAGGCCTGGGAGCGCGACGAACGCGGACGCCCGGTGCTCGCCCGCCCCGCCGGCCTCCAGGTGAGCCTCAGCCACGCCGAGTCCGTGGTGGCGGCCGCGCTGGCTGGGGACGGCCCGGTCGGCGTCGACGTCGAGCGGCTGCGGCCGCTGGCCGCCCGTGACGCGCTGGCCCGGGCGGCCCTGTCGG
This sequence comes from Kitasatospora sp. NPDC058115, assembly GCF_042884635.1. Taxonomy (NCBI): domain Bacteria; kingdom Bacillati; phylum Actinomycetota; class Actinomycetes; order Kitasatosporales; family Streptomycetaceae; genus Kitasatospora; species Kitasatospora sp. NPDC058115. Next base: position 93,359 of record NZ_JBHVTL010000022.1, on the reverse strand, counting down.
ACTCCGAGCAGCGGGCCGTGGACGAACTGCCCGAGGCGCGGCGCGACGCCCAGGTGATCCGCTTCTGGACCCGCAAGGAGGCCGTGGCGAAGGCCCTGGGCACCGGGCTCGCCACCGACCTGCGCGGCATCGTCACGACGGCGGACGGTGCCGTCGTGACGCTCCCGCCCCAGTGCGGCGACCCCGCCGGCTGGACGCTGGCCGGGCTCCCGGTGCACGACGGCGTGATCGCCACCGTCGCGGTCCGGGCGCCCGGCGTCCGGGTGGTGGCCCGGACGCTCGCGCTGCCCGCCGACGAGGACCCGGACGGTCCCGCCGTCTAGCGCCCTCCCTGCGGAACCCCGCCGGGCCCGGCGGGATCCGCGGGGCGCGCTAGAACGACGGCGCCACGAACGGCGACCGCAGGTTGCCCAGGTACGGGTGCCACAGGTGCGTCGGGTCGTTCTCGACGGCGGTCACCGTCTCGCGCATGATGCGCAGCACCTCCGGCTCCTCCTCGTCGTAGAGGTCGCCCTGCAGCAGCCGCAGGACGTCCAGCCGGTAGCGCGGGTCCGCCACGTAGGTGGTGAACAGGATGTTCAGCCGGTAGTAGACCGCGATGAACTCGTACCAGTTGCGGGTGCCGTTGCGCAGCTGCCGCTCGTAGTCGGCGAACATGCCCTTCGAGAAGTCGTCGGCCTCGACGGCCTTCAGGATGTCCTTGCAGGCCAGCCGGGCGCTGTTGAGCGCGACGCTGACGCCGCTGGAGAAGATCGGGTCGACGAAGCGGGCGGCGTCGCCGAGCAGCACGTACCGGTCGCCGCAGATCTGGCTCATGGCGTAGCTGTAGTCGCCCTCGACCTTGAGCGGCGTCACCTGCTCGGTCTTCTGCAGGGCCTCGTACAGGTCCGGACGGCTCTCCACGAAGCTCCAGAAGAACTTCTCGCGGTCCATGTTCGCCTCGGCGAACCGGTGCTTCTGGGTCACCACGCCGATGCTGGTGACGGTCTCGCTGATCGGGATCTGCCAGACCCAGGTGTCGCTGATCGGCAGGAAGTGCACGTAGATGTAGTCGACCTTCTCGGGGCTGTTGGCGACCGCGGCGCGGTCGAGGCCCTCGAACCAGGCGTGCACGGCGTACTGGTTGAAGACCGGGTCCGCCTGCTTGATCCCGAGCTGCCGGCCCAGCATGGTCTGGCGGCCGGAACCGTCGACGATCATCTTCGCGGTGAAGTCCACCTCCCGCGAGCCCAGGCGGCAGGTCAGGGTGACCTTGTCCGGGTCGTCGAAGTCCGCGCGCAGCGCCCGGACGCCCTGGAACACCTTGGCGCCCAGGCTCTCCGCGTGCTTCAGCAGGATGAGGTCGAACTTGCTGCGGTCGACGTGGAAGGTGTAGTCCCGGTCGACGCCCGGCTGGTCGCGCTCGCTGAACAGGACGTCCGCGACGCCGAGTTCGTGGGTGAACTTGGTGACCTGGGGGGAGGTGACGTTGACCGGGAGGGAGGAGGTCCAGGCCGCGCCGTACTTGCGCGGGAAGCCGGCCGCCTCGATCTTGTCCATCGCGCCGGTCTCCAGCAGCACCCGGGTGGTCGCCGGGACCAGCGACTCGCCCACGTGCGGCCGGGGGAAGTTCTCGCTCTCGAAGACGGCCACCGACAGACCGGCCTTGGCGAGGTAGGCGGCGGCGCTGGAACCGGCCGGCCCACCACCGACGATCACGACGTCATAGTCGACACTCATGGTTATCGGACACCTTCCACAGGGGCGGCCTTCAGACCGGAAACGAGCTTGCTGATGGCGGCGATGTCACGGAAGTTCGCCGCGTTGATCTTCGCAAGGGGCACGTCGACCCGCAGTTCCTCCCGCAGGAAGTTCAGCAGGAGCGCGCTGTTCATAGAGTTGAGGACCTCCCACTCCAGCAGCGGTGTGGTCTCGGTCAGTTCGCCTCTCGGGTCACCGTCGAGAAAACTCTCACTGATGAAGGTGGTGATCCGCAGCGTGACCTCGTCCTGGGTCATGGCGCCGCCTTTCCGTTGAAGGGTGACTGTCGGGTCCGCTCACGCACGGTGCGCCGCGGAGCCGCCGGCGTGCGTCTTCAGCGCCCGCCGGTCGATCTTTCCGTTGCCGTTCCTCGGCAACGGGGAGAGGAAGCGCACCTCGTCCGCCACCATGTAGCGCGGCAGGTGCTGGGCGAGGTGCCGCCGCAGGGCCAGCACCCCCGGTTCGCGCCCGGCCTGCGGGGCCACGAAGACCACCAGCCGGGTGTCGACGCCCTCGTCCACCGCCACGGCGGCGGCCTCCGCGACGTCGGCGTGGTTCTCCAGCACGGCCTCGACCTCGGCGAGTTCGACCCGGTGGCCGCGGATCTTGACCATGTGGTCGCGGCGGCCCAGGTAGTCGAACGCGCCGTCGGGCAGGACCCGGACCAGGTCGCCGGTGCGGTAGGGGCCGCTCTGCGGCGGGTGCCCCCAGTAGCCGGCCATCACGGTGGGACCGTCCACCACGAGCTCGCCCTCCTCGCCGGCGGCCGCGGTCCCCCCGTCGTCCTGCTGCGCCCACACCCGGTCACCGGCGGCCGCGATCCCGATCGGCACCGGCCGGTCGCGGTCGAGGTCCTTCCCGGTGACCTCGTGGTAGGTGCACACATTGGTCTCGGTCGGGCCGTACAGGTTCATCAGCCGGGCGCCGGTCCAGCCCGCCAGGTCGCGCAGCTGCGCGATCGGGAACGGCTCCCCGGCGAACAGCACCGTGTGCAGGGACTCCGGCGCCGGGCGGTCCAGCAGGCCGCCGAAGCGCATCATCACCGCGAGCGCGGACGGCACCGAGTACCAGACGCTGATCCGCTCCTGGTGGAGGAACTCGACCAGCTGGCCCGGGGCGAAGGACAGCTCCGGGGGGATCAGGTGCACCGACGCGCCGGCGCGGAACGCCACGTACAGGTCGAGCACCGACAGGTCGAAGCCGAAGGGCGCGTGGTTGGCGAACCGGTCGTCCTCCCCCGGCGCCAGCAGCTCGTACGCCCAGTCGACGAACGCCAGGGCGTTGCGGTGGGTCAGGCAGACGCCCTTGGGCGTGCCGGTCGATCCCGAGGTGTAGAGGATGTACGCCAGGTCGTCGGGGGTGACGGCGGCATGGGCGGCCGGGGCCGGCTCGTAGGGGCCGTCGAGCTCCTGGTAGCCGGCCCCCTCGCCCAGCTCGGCGGAGATCCGGGGGATCCAGGCGGCGGCGGTCACCACGAGGCGCGCCGCGCAGTCCCGGGCGATGGTCGCGACCCGGGCCACCGGGCTGCCGCCGTCGACGGGCACGTAGACCGCGCCGCACCGCAGCACCGCCTGCATCGCCGCCACCGTGGCGGGGCTCTTGCCCGCCCAGATCACGACCCGGTCGCCGGGCCGCACGCCCCGGCGGATCAGCCGGGCGGCGATCGCGTCCGCCATGGCGTCGAGTTCGCCGTAGCCGACGGACCCGGCGGGCCCGCTGACGGCCGGAGCGTCGGGCCGTCGCGCCGCGGCGTCGACGACCAGTTGGTGGAGGGTCACAGCCCGGACTCCCGTGCGATGAGTTCCAGCTGGATCTCGGTCGTCCCGGAGAAGATCGTCGTGGGCAGGCAGTCGCGCAGCTGCTGCTCGATGCCGTGGTCGGCCAGGTAGCCGGCCGAGCCGAACAGCTGCATCGCGTCGAGGCTGTTGGCGACCGCGGCCTCGGACACCGCGGTCTTCGACAGGGCGATCGCGCGGACGTCCGTACGGCCCTGTTCGAGCAGCCAGCAGGCCCGGTACAGCAGCAGCCGCGCGCCCTCCAGGCGCTGCCGCATCCGGGCGATCCGGTGCGAGACGGCCTGGAAGTCGGCGATCCTGCGCCCGAACTGGCGGCGCTGCTTCACCCGGGCCACGCACTCGTCCAGCTGGCGTTCCATCAGCCCGAGGTAGCCGGCGAACAGGCAGCCGCGCTCCCACGCCATCGAGTGCTGGAAGATCGCCGCTCCGCTGCCCTCCTCGCCGAGCATGAACTCGGCCGGCACCTCGCAGCCGTCGAACCGCACCCGGGCCGCCAGGCAGCCCTGGAGTCCCGCCTTCTGCAGCGGCGGGCCGACCTCGACGCCGCTGAGCTCCCTCGGCACGGCGAACGCCGAGACGCCGAGGAAGCCGGCGGACGCGTCGGTGACGGCGTAGGTCACGTACACGTCCGCGATCGGGGCGTTGCTGACGAAGGACTTCTCCCCGTCGAGCACGTACCCGCCGCCCCGGCGGGTGGCGGTGGTGCGGATCCGGCTGATGTCCGAGCCCGCCTCGTCCTCGGTCATGGCGTTGCCGGCGACCAGGTCGCCCGCGGCCATGCCCGACAGCAGCGCGAGGGCCGCCTCCGTCCCGAACTCCCGGACCGGCACGGCGCAGGAGAGCAGGTGGGCGGCGACCCCGAAGACCAGGCCCATGTCGGGACAGGAGCGTCCGAACGCCTCCAGGGCCAGCGCGGTGTCCAGGGCGCCCAGGCCGGCCCCGCCGTACTCCTCGGGCAGGCACAGCCCGGTCAGACCGATGTCCGCCGCGTCCTTCCACGCCAGCCGCGCCGACTCGGGGTCGGCGCTCGTCACGTGGTCGGCGAACCGCTCGGAAACAGCCGCGCTGATATCGGCGCAGCGTGCACGTTGAACCGGCGAAGGGTCGAAATCCATCAGTCAGCTTCCGGCGTGTAGTCGACCGTTTCCAATTCCGTCCCCTTCAGAAAGTGGCGTCGCCGCACCGTGTTTTTCTTTCTCCCCGGCACACTCCGCAACGGTATGTTCGGACCGGGCGCACCCCAACCCTTACCGCACCCTTAGGCAGGCCGGGGGGCGCGGCTAGGGGTTCGTTAGGGGTGCCGGTCAGGGCAGCAGCGACGTACCGTCCTGGCGCACCCCGGAAAGCACGGACGAGATGACGTCGAGAACTCCGGCCCGGCAGTCCTCCAGATAGAAGTGACCGCCGGGGAAAATCCGTAGGTCGAACCGGCCGAGCGTGTGCTGCGTCCAGGCGGCCACCTCGTCGACGGAGGCCCGCGGGTCGCGGTCGCCGGTCAGTCCGGTGATGGCGCAGGACAGCGGCGGTCCGGGCTCGTACCGGTAGGTCTCGATGGCCTCGTAGTCGGCGCGGACCGTCGGCAGGACGAGGTCCAGCAGCTCCTCGTCGGCGAGGATCCGCGGGTCGGTGCCGCCCAGCCGGCCCATCTCCGCGACGAAGTCGGCCCGGCTCGCCCGGTGCAGCTCCTCGTGCTTGACCAGGGAGGGAGCCCGCCGGCCGGAGACGAACAGGTGCGCCGGGGCCGGCCCGTCCTCCCGGGCGATCCGGCGCGCCACCTCGAAGGAGAGGATCGCGCCCATGCTGTGGCCGAAGAACGCGTACGGCGCGTCCAGCAGCGGGCGGACCGCCTCGTGGATCCGGTCGGCCAGCTCGGGGACGGAGCGCAGGTGCGCCTCGGCGCCGCGGTCCTGGCGGCCCGGGTACTGCAGGGCCAGCACCTCGACGTCGCCGGGCAGCGCCGCCCCCCACGAGAAGAACGAGGTGGCGGCGCCACCCGCGTGCGGGAAACAGAACAGGCGGATGCCTTCGGGTGCCTGGCGGTAGACGCGGATCCAACTGCCGCTGTCGGTATTTCCCACGGCGGTCACCTTTCTGAGCGCAGCACGAACAACCGATTCATCGGCCGGGTCCGACCTTATCCCCGGGGGTCGCACGGCGGACCCCTAGCCGACCCCTAAACGCCCGGCCCGGCATTGCCCGGCATTCCGCCCGTTCCCTACGCTCGGTTATCCGGCGCTCGAATCGGACAGGGTGACAGCGAACAACGCAGGCGGGACGGGCGAATGCTCAGCGCGGAACTCACCAACGACGAAGTCGGCGAACTGCTGACCCGGCAGTGGCGCTTCCCCGGCCAGGCGGACGATGCCGCGCTGGCCCGGCTGTGGCGGCTCGCGGCGGTCCGGGGCTGGTTCGGCCCGCGCGGCCTCGACGCCGCCGTCGGACTCCTGCGGGCCACCGGAGCGGCCGCCTGCCCGCTGCCCGTCATGGACGGCCACGTCGCCGCGGACCTGCTGGCCAAGGCCGCCCCGGGGATCGTCGACGCGATCGCGTCCGGCGACGTCCGGATCCTGGTGGCGGTGCCGGCGGACGCGGTGGACGGCTCGCTCCCCTTCGCCGAGGGCGGATCCGCCGCCTCGCACGTCCTGCTGCTGCCGCCCGGGGGCGGAGTCGCCTCGGTGCGGCCGGTGGAGTTCGCCGTCCCGCAGCCCGGGCTGGCCTCGCCCGCCTGGACCCGGCTCGAACTCGGCGATCCGGAGGCGGAGTTCACCGTCGGGCCGGAGGAGGCCGACCGGGGCCTGTCGCTGCTCCGGCTGGGGCTCGCGGTGCGGGCGCTGGCGGCCGCGCGGCACACCCACCGGCAGTCGGTCGCCCACGCCAAGGTCCGCCGGCAGTTCGGGCAGACGATCGGCAGCCTCGGCGCGATCCAGCAGCGCACGGCGACCCGCGAGATCGAACTCGTCGCGGGCGAGCTCCTGATCGAGGACGCCGTCCGCCGGCACGCCGCGGCGCCGGACGCCGGGGCGGCGCTCCTCGCCACCGAGCTCGCGGTCTGCCACGTGGCCGCCGTCGCGCCGCGCATCCAGTTGACGGCCCATCACACGCTCGGCGCGGGCGGGTACTTCGAGGGCCACGAGGCCCCGTGGCTGTTCCGCCGGGTGCACGCCGACGTCGCCCGGCTGCCCTGCTACCCGGCCCCGGGCGGCACCGTCGCCGACCTCCTGATCGCGGGCCCGGCCGGTCTGCCCGTCGTGGACCTCACTGCCGAGGCGGCGGAGGTCCGCGCGCAGGCCCGCGCCTTCGGCGCCGAACACCGGGCCCCTGTGCGCAGGTTCAGGGAGTGCGACGACCCCGCCCTGGTGGCGGCGATGGCCGGGCGCGGGTGGTTCGGGATGGCCTGGCCCGCCGCCGAGGGCGGACGCGGGGCCACCGTCCCCGAGCAGCTCGCGATGCAGGAGGAGTGCGCCTACAACCAGCTGCCGGCCGCCAACGCGCTGGCGGCCGTCTCGGTGGTCGGCGCGCCCGTCGTCCGGTACGGGACGGAGGAGCAGAAGGCCCGCCACCTCCCGCGGATCCGCGCCGGGGAACTGACCTTCTGCCTGGGCTACAGCGAGCCGGAGGCCGGTTCCGACCTGGCCTCGCTGACCACGACCGCGACCCGGGACGGCGAGGACTGGGTGATCAACGGGACGAAGTCCTGGATCGCCAACGCCGACCGGGCCGAGTACATCTGGCTCGCCGTGCGCACGAACGTGGACGCCAGGCCCGCGATCGCCGGGATCAGCATGTTCATGGTCCCGATGGCGACCCCGGGGATCAGCACGGAGCCGCTGCGGGGCCTGTCCGGGCAGACCTGCTGCACGGTGCGCTTCGACGACGTCCGGGTGAGCGGCTCCGCGCTCGTCGGCCCGGTCGACCGCGGCTGGCACGTCATCACCGAGACGCTTGCCGGTGAACGGCTGCTGCTGGCCGGCGAGGTGGCCGGGCAGTCCCGCCGGCAGTTCGACGAACTGCTGGCCGTGGTGCGCGCCGACCCGGACGCCGTGGCCGGTCCGCCGGGCTCGGCCGCCCGCGCCACGCTGAGCCGGATGGCCGTGCAGGTCCGGGCGGTGAACCTGCTGCTCGCCGAGGCCGCCGAGCGGGCCGAGTCCAGCCCCGCCCACGTCGCCCGCCTCGCCTCGTCGATCGCCGGCGTGCAGGCCGCCGAGGCCTCCGAGCAGCTGAGCCGCGACGCCCTGGACGTGCTCGGCCCCGCGGCGGCGCTCGGCACGCCGGACGCCCCCGGTGCCGGCATCTTCGAGCAGGGCCTGCGGCTGTCCGTCCTCGCCTTCCTCGGCGGCGGCACCAACGACGTGCAGCGCGGGCTGATCGCCCGCGGGCTCGGCCTGGTCTGAGCCGGCCCGGGTAGGCCCGGGCGGGCCCGCACCGGGGCGTCCGGGCCGCTCAGCGGCAGGCGGCGCGGCGCGGCCAGGCGATCTCGTCCACCGCCAGCCAGGGCGCGCCCGCCAGCGCCGCCGGGGTCGCCCCGGTGAAGGCCGCCACGTCACGGTGCAGATGGGACTGGTCGGCGTAGCCGCACTCCGCGGCGATCCGGGCGACGCCGTGACCGGCGGCCAGGCGGTGGGCCACGTGGTCGAAGCGGACCAGCTGCGCCGCGCGCTTGGGCGTGACGCCGACCTGGGAGCGGAAGCGGGACCACAGGCGCTTGCGGCTCCAGCCGACCTCCGCCGCCATCCGCTCCACCCGGGCCCCGCCGTGCTCCGTCACCATCCGCCGCCACACCTCGGCGACCTCGGGGTCGACCCGGCGGCTCTCCGCGCACCGGCGGGCGAGTTCGGCCTGGGCGATCGCGAACCGGCACTCCCAGGACCCGGCGGCCCGCAGCCGCTCCAGCACCCGCGCCGTGTCACGGCCCCACAGCGCGTCGAGCGGGACCACCGACCCGCCCGCCTCCGCGGCGGCGCCGCCCAGCACCGCGTGCGCGGCCGGCGGCGACAGCCGGACCTGAAGGCAGTCGACGCCGCTGCCGCGCCCGCGCACCGGTCCCGGGTCGAGACCGACCAGGACGCTGCCGCGCTCCCGGCCGCCGGAGGCGTCGTCGACGGCGAGCGGCGCCTCGCCCAGGTCGAGGGCCAGGGTGACGGCGGGAAAGGGCACCACGCCGAGGTCGACGGGATCGGCGGCGCGGGCGCGGAATCCCGCCATGCCGACCCCCGGGACCGGGCCGGCCCCCGAGGGGGTGGCGATCTCCCACACCGCGACCACGTCGTAGGCCGAACGAACCGCACGCATGACGTCCAGGCTACGGCCGGAGCGGGCCGCGCATCATGCGAATTCCCGGCCGCACTCCCGCGCGCGCCCCCTCCGCACGCCCCCGCCCGCCGTCACCGGCCCCGGCGCCCTCACTGTGCAAAACGCATGCATATCAAAGTACTTGACTAGTCATGCCTCGTGCAAGAAGGTTCCTCTAGCGCCTCGCGAAGCGGCCGTCTCCCTTCGCGCACCCCGCTCAGCAACCCTTCCACGCAGGAGGTGTGCTCTTCCATGACCTCGCCCGACGTCCCGGATCCCGCCGGGGCCGACCGTCCGTTCTTCGTCCTGCTGGGCCCGGACGGGGCCGGCAAGTCCTCGGTCATGTCCGCGGTCGAGGCCGGGCCGTCCGGCTGGCGCACCCTGTCCACCGACGGCGGACTGGTCCGCCCCGAACACGCGCTGATCGACCGGCTGCGGCGCGGCGTGTTCGAGGACGTCCTGCCGGGCCTGGGCAGCGCCTACTCCACGGAGTTCCTGGCCAGCCTGCTGCAGACCGCCGTGGTCCACCTGCGGGACGAGATCCGGCGCCAGGACCCGGAGGTCCCGCTCCTGATCGACTCCTATTACTACAAGATCCTCGCGAAGTGCCGGCTGGCCGGCGTCGACGAGAACCCCATGTACTCCTGGTGGCGGTCGTTCCCCCAGCCCCGCGCGGTGGTCTACCTGGACGTCTCCCCCGCCTCGGCGTGGCAGCGCCTCGGCCGCGGGGCCCGGCTCAACCCCCTGGAGCACTTCGGCCGGCTGCCCGACTGGGGCGGGTTCGAGAGCTATCAGAAGAGTCTTCGCAAGCTGATGCTGGAAGAGGTGCGGCACGTGCCGGTGGCGATGATCGAGGAACAACCCAGTGCCGAACGGACGGCCGACGCCGTCCTGGAGGTGCTCGCGCGGTGACCACGGAACACGGCTGGGCCTCCCCCGGGCACGCCGACCGCTACCGGACCAGGGTGCTCGCCGAGCGCGACGCCCTGCGCGCGGCCCTCCCCGACCTGCGGGAGCGGCAGCAGCACGTCCTCACCGACCTCCTGGAGTTCAACGCGGGCACGGAGTTCGGGCGCGCCCACGACTTCGGGCGGATCCGCGACCTGGACGACTTCCGCAAGGCGGTCCCGGTCCAGGACTACGCCGCCCACGCGCCGCTGATCGAGCGCATGGCCGCCGGGGAGCAGAACCTGCTCTCGGCCGACCGGCCCGTCGTCTACTTCACCAGCAGCGGCAGCACCGGCGCCCACAAGAAGATCCCGATCACCCCGCGCTTCATGCGCACGGTCTTCTTCCCCTTCTACTACGCCGCCTGGGCGCCGCTGATCGAGAACTTCCCCGAGGTCGCGCAGCGGCCCGACGCGGTGCTCAACCTCAAGCACGACCCGCTCGCCGCGCCGCCCACCACCCGCGACGGCCACCCGCACGTCGGCGCGAGCCAGGTCGACTTCGGGGAGAAGTTCGGCGAGCCCCTCTCGGCCGAGCTGGGCACGGCCGCCCCCTGGGCCACCCTCCCGGTGGAGGTCGCGCCCGGCGACCACCTGGAGAAGATGTACCTGCGGCTGCGGCTGGCGGTCCAGAGCGACGTGCGCTGCCTGATCGGCATCAACCCGGCGATGATCGCGGCGGTGCCGTACCAGCTGAACCTCTGGTGGGAGCGGATCGTCCGGGAGGTGCGCGACGGCACCCTGGGCGGCGTCCGGCACGGCCGCCCCGACCCCGCGCGGGCGGCCGAACTGGAGCGGCTCGCCGAGTACTTCGGCACCGTCACCCCCGCCCTGGTGTGGCCCCGGATCCGCGCCCTGTTCGGCTGGACCACCGGCGTCGCCTCGCTCTACCTGCCCGCCCTGCGCGAGGACTTCGGCACCGGCGTCAGCGCGCTGCCCGCACCGGTGGCGGCCTCCGAGGGACCGGTCGGCGTGCCGCTCGACCGGCACGGCTCGGCCGGCAGCCTGGTGGCCACCGCCGCGGTGTACGAGTTCGTGGACGCCGACGCCGACCTCACCCCGGACGTCGCGACCCTGCTGCCGCACGAGGTCGAGCCCGGGCGCGAGTACCACGTGGTCTTCAGCCACGTCGGCGGCCTCTACCGCTACGCCGTCGGCGACGTCGTCCAGGTGGTCGACTCGGCGGACGGCGCGCCGCGGGTGCGGTACGCGGGCCGGGCCAACCGCTCCGACGCGGTGGGCGAGCGGCTGCGCGAGTCCCAGGTGGTCCGGGCGCTGCGCACCGCCCTGGAGAGCACCGGCCTGGGGCTGCGCAACGTCGCCTGCCGGGTGGAGCCGGCCGGGGGGACGGCCCGGCGCTACGTCTTCGCGGTGGCCCCCACCCTCCCCTGGCAGGACGCCGAACGGACCCGCTTCACCGCCCTGCTGGACGCCGCGCTGCGGCGGGAGTCGGCGGGCTACCACCGGGCGCGCGCCGAAGGACGGCTGGACCCGCCCGCCCTGCTGCCGCTCGCCCCCGAGGCGTTCCACCGCGACTGGCACACCGCCGTGGGCGGCGGCGTCCGCCCCACCCAGGTCAAGGACCGCCTCTTCCGGCAGGACGACCTGCTGTGGCAGCGCCTGACCGGCACCCCGGCGGCCTGAACCGGACCGAACACGAGGAGCAACGAGATGGCAGACCTGAACCCGGTGGAGCGCACCGCGCTCCTCACCGCCGCCCTGCGCGCCGCGGAGTCCCGGCGCGACGACCGCCTCTACGAGGACCCCTACGCGGCGCTGCTGGCCGGCGACATCGGCCCCGAACTGCTGACCGAGGTCCGCGCCGCGACCTTCCCGCCCGACCGGCCGCGGTCGCTGCCCAGCACCCCCGACTACAACGCGATCCGGACCCGGTTCTTCGACGACTTCCTGCACGGAGCGGCCGAGGACCCGGGGATGACCCAGATCGTGCTGGCCCCCTCGGGCATGGACTCGCGCGTCTACCGGATGCGCTGGCCCGAGCACGTCCGCTACTTCGAGGTCGACCGGCCGGCGGTGCTGCGGTTCAAGGAGGAACGGCTGGCCGGCGTCGCCCCCCAGGGCGCCCTGCGGACCGTCGCGGTCGACCTCACCTCGGACGACTGGGAGGCCGAGCTGATCGCGGCCGGGTACGACCCGGCGCTGCCCTCCACCTGGCTGCTCGAAGGGCTGCTCTACTACATCCCCGAGGCGGACACCCGCCGGATGCTGGAGCGGGTGGCCGCGATCTGCGCACCGGGCAGCCGGATCGCCGCCGACCTCGTCAACACCGCGGCCCTCACCCTGCCGGAGATGCGCGGGCTCCTGGACGTCTTCGCGGGCTGGGGCTGCCCCTGGCTGTTCGGCAGCGACGATCCGGAGGCCCTGTTCGACCAGTACGGCTTCGAGGTCGAGGCGCTCCAGCCCGGCGACCGCGGCGCGAACTTCGGCCGCTGGCCCGACCCGGTCCCGCCGCGCGAGGTCAAGGACGTGCGCCGGGTCTTCTTCGTCCACGGGCGGCGCCGTTGACCGCGCCCGCCGTCATCGTGGGAGCGAGCGTCTCGGGCCTCGCCACCGCGCTCGCCCTCGCCGAACGGGGCCGGCCGGTGCGGGTCCTGGAGCGCGCCGCTCCCCCGCCGGACGGGCCCGCCGGCAAGGCGGCCGGCCTGTGGCACCGGCCCACCGTGCCGCAGAGCGCCCACTCCCACATCCTCACCTCGCTCGGGGTGCGCACGCTGCGCGAACGGGCCCCCCGCCTGCTCGACCGGGCGCTGGAGGAGGGCGCCCGGCTGCTCGACCTCATGGCGGCCGCGCCCGCCGCGGCGCGCCGGCGCGAGGCCGGCGACGAGCAGTTGGTGGCACTCGCGGCCCGCCGGCCGTACCTGGACCTGCTGCTCCACCAGGCCGTACGGGCGCTGCCGAACGTGACGGTCAGCCATGGCACCGCCGTACGCGGCCTGCTGCTGGACGCCGGGCCGAGCGGAGCGGCCGGCGCGGTGACCGGCGTCGTGACCGACGGCGGCGAACGGCTGCCCGCCTCCTTCGTGGTGGACGCCACCGGCCGCCGGGCGGAGTCCCGCTCCTGGCTGGCCGCCGCCGGGCTGACGGTCGGGGAGGGCCTGAGCTCGCCCAACCGGCTGCGGGCGTTCACCCGCTACTACCGGCTGAACGCCGCGGACGGCACGCTGCCGGGCCCCCTCAACCGGGGCAACGCGGCCGGCGGCATCTGGGACCACTACGCGGTGGTGGTGCACCCGGCGGACAACGGCGTCTTCGCGATCAGCATCGGGGTGCCGACCGCCGATCCGGCCACCGACGCGCTGCGCGAGCCCGCCGCGTTCACCGCCGTCGCCCGGCTCTCCCCGTACGTCGGGGCGTGGAGCGACGAACGCGTCGCGACACCGCTGACGCCGGTGCAGACCATGACCGTTCCGCCCAACCTCCTGCACGGCGCGCCCACCGCGGACGGGAGGCCGGTCACCGGCCTGTTCCCGGTCGGCGACGCGGCCTGCGTCGTCGACCCGCTCTACGGGCGCGGCATGTCGCTCTCCCTCGCGCACGCCTTCGGCACCGCCGATCTGCTCGACGGCGGTCCGGCGACGGGCACCGGGCGCGCCGAGGCGGCGGCCCGGCTCGTGGAGACGCTCCTGCGGCCCTGGTACGACCACTCCGCCCGGGACAGCCTGGACCGCGACCGGCTCTGGCGGGCGCGGGCCGAAGGGAGCACACCGCCGGTCCCGGTGCCCGCCGTGCCCGGCCGCCCCACGACGCGCGAGGTGGCGGCGGCCGCCGCGACCGACGCCACCGTGTGGCGCGGGCTGACCCGGATGCTGATGACCCTGAGCACCCCCGCGGAGGTCTTCGACGACGCCGGCTTCCGCGCGCGGGTGCGCGCCGCCGCCGCCGTCCCGGCCGGCCCGAAGCCGCCGACCCGCGAGGAACTGGTGCACGCCGTCGCCACCGGGGAGGGAGCCTGATGGCAGCGGCCGGCCGGGTCCTGCTGGCACCGATCACCATCACCCCCTCGAAGCCGCTGACCCCCAGCCACCTCAAGGGCCTGCTCTGGGCGGACGTGATGTTCCGGGCCACCGCGCAGCTCGCCGAGGTGACCTTCCGCTACAGCCACACCACCTACCACCCGACCGAACAGGTCGTCGGCTTCTGGGAGTTCCTCGACCGCACCCGGGGCGACACCGACTACGGCTCGCTGTCGGAGGAGGAGATCGGGGAGCTCTACGTCGCGTTCCGCAAGGAGGGGACGCCTCCCGCGGCGGCGGCCCTGCGGCCGTACACGGAGGCGATCGAGCACACCGGCTTCGTGCACCCCGCCAGCACCCGGGTGCTCGAACTGTGGTCCGGCCACTACCAGCGGCTCGGCCTGCACGACCCCGGGCTGCTGGCCCACCAGCCGCCGGAGTTCGGCCTCGAAGAGATGATCGAGCACCTGGTCGCCGCCGGGATGGGCCTGGACCACCGGGACTGCGGCGGCCCGGTGTACCTCGACGCCACCCGGTTCGGCCTGCCGCTGCGCAAGATCGTCTCCGCCGACGGGCGCCCCAACTACCTGGCCTGCGCACTGCGCGAACTGCTGCCGCTCGCGCCCCGGTACGACGAGATCGTGGTGCTGTACGACCGCGAACTCGACCCCGACTACCAGCTGCTGGAACGGGTGCTGGCGGCCCTGGGCCCGACCGTGCACCGGGTGCCGATCGGCCGCACGCCCATCGAGGGGAGGATCACCTCGGCCCGGCACGGCGGCTGGCACGGCTACACGGTCGACGCCCTGCTGCACGCCGTCGGCGAGGACCACCCGCCCGAGGCCCGGCTGCTCGGGCTGCGGCTGTACTTCATCGCCGGGCTCGGCCCCGGTCAGCAGCAGTCCTTCCGGCACGACCTGCTGCGCAAGAGCCTGGCCCGGGCCGAGCAGCTGCTGAACAGGGCCCGCACCGCCCCGCAGCAGGGCCGGGACGCGCTGCTCGCCGCCCTCACCCCGCACCGCCGCGACCACACCCACATCGACCCCTACCGGCTGACCTCCTCCCTGCTGCGCCGGGGCCGGACGGTCCCCGACCACTCCCTGCTGGCCTCGGTGTTCCTATGACCGCTCCTGTGACGGCTCCCGTGACCGCTCCCGCCACCGCTCCTGCGACCGTTCCTGCCACCGCTCCTGCGACCGTTCCTGCCACCGCTCCCGTGCCCATCACCCCGGAACTGCTGCTCTCCGTCGCCGCCGAGCGGCTCCGCACGGCCCTGCCCGAGCTGGCCGGGCGGCTCGACCTGTCCAGCCCGCAGGCCCTGCGGGCGGCCAAGGCCGAGATCACCGCGCGGGACGGGGCCGCGGACGGCACCGTGGCGGTCGCCGTGATCGGCCGCTTCTCGCTCGACGGCTGGGTGCGGGAGACCTGCCGCTTCGCGCTGGGCGTGCCCGAGGACCGCGCCGCACCGTGGCGTCGGGCCTTCACCCGGACCGTCTTCCTGGCCGGGCGGCCCGAGAACCTGCGCGAGCGGTTCGCCTTCGAGCACATCGCGCCCGACGGCTCGGCGGCCTGGGCCGGGCCCGGGACGGACGGCGACAGCGCCTCGCTGCGGCGGCTGCTGAAGACCTTCGACGGCAGGCGCCCGCTCGGCTCCCGGCCGCCGCTGACCGTCGAGGTCCCCGCCGCTCCGGCGGCGGGCCCCCCGGCCGGCCCGGCGACCGGGTCGCCTGCCGGTCCGCCTGCCGGGTCGCGCCGCCGCCCGCGCGACCGCGACCTCTACCTCGCCACGGCGGGGGTCACCGTCTCCGACGCCCTCGTCCAGCTCAACCACCTCCTGGTCGAGGCGGTCCTGGACGGGCTGATCCACCCCGGGGACCGGCTGACCCTGCGCCCGGTCCCCCGTCTGACCGGCATGGCCGTCCCCTTCACCGCCCTGCGCATCGACACCGACACCCACCACCCGCACAAGCTCCAGGCGTACGCCGGACTGACCGAGGAGACCTGACCCGACATGCCCGAGACCCCGCCGGCCGCGGCACCCGCTCCCCCACGTCCCGTCCGCTTCGGCGTGCACGGCTCCTCGCACCTGGCCCGGCGCCTCATCGCCGCGGCCGGCACCGACCCCGACACCGTCGAGTTCGTCCCCTACGAGGTCACCGAGCCGTTCCGGCTGCTGCGCGAGGGCGCGATGGACCTCATGATCGTCAAGTACGACCTGTTCGAGGCGGACATCGCCGCGAGCGCCACCCTGGCCCAGGACCACCGGGCGGTGATCGTCGGGGAGCACCACCCGCTCGCCGGGCGCGACGAGGTGTCGATCGAGGAGGCCGCCGAGTACGACGCCTTCAGCTGTCCCGGCGACTTCCCGCCGTACGTCTGGGACCTGATCGTGCCGCCGCGCACGCCCGCCGGCACGCCGATCCGCCGGGTCCACCCGATGACCACGCAGGAGGGCATGGCCGCCGTGCTCGCCACGACGCAGGCCGTGCACGTGTCGTTCCAGTCGCTCGCCGACGTCGTGCCGCCGCACATCAGGGTGGTGCCGATGCGCGGTCTGCCGCCCGCCCCGGTGATGATCGGCTGGCTGCGCGGGGCGCGGCTCTCCCCGGAGGCCGCCGCCCTCGTCGCCGCCGCCGAGCGGAGCGCGAAGCCGTGACCGGGGCCGCCACCGGAACCGCGACCGGGGCCGTGACCCCGCGCCTGCCCGTGGTCCTGCTGCACGCGCTGCCGCTGAGCTCCGCCATGTGGCAGGCCCAGGCGACGGCGCTGCGCGAGCGCGGACACACCGTCATCGTGCCCGACCAGCGCGGCTTCGGCGCCGAGCCGCTCGGCGAGCAGCCGCCCTCGCTGGACACCGTCGCCGACGACCTGGCCGCGCGCCTCGACGCCCTGGGCCACCGGAAGGTGACCCTGGTCGGCTGCTCGATGGGCGGCTACGCGGCGATGGCGTTCCTGCGCCGGCACCGCCGGCGGGTCGGCGCCCTGGCGCTGCTGGCCACCAGGGCCACCGCCGACACCCCCGAACAGGCCGCCGGACGCCGGGCCTTCGCCGGCCTCGTGGTCGACGACGCCCAGCGGGACGAGCTGATCACCCGGACCACGCCGCTGCTCCTCGGCGCCACCACCAAGGCCGAGCGCCCCGGCACCCTGGCCGAGGTGCTGGCCTGGTCCAGGGCCGCCGACCCGCGCGCGGTGGCCTGGGCCCAGGAGGCCGTCGCGACGCGACCCGACTCCGTGGAGGTCCTGCGGGCCACCGACGTCCCCGCCCTGGTGGCCATCGGCACGGAGGACGAACTGGTCTCCGTCGACGAGGCGACGCTGACGGCCGGCTCCCTGCCGCAGGGTCGGCTGGTCACCGTGCCCGGGGCCGGGCACCTCCAGCCGCTGGAGGCACCGGAGCTGACCACCCGGCTGCTCACCACCCTGCTGGACGGGGACGGCACCCGCTGACCGGGGACCTCGCCCCCGCGCCGGTCCGGTGGCCCCGCCTCCCGCGGACGGAACCGCGGAACCACCGGACCGGCGAGCGCGGGCGCCGCGAGCACCGGGAGCGCCACCGCCCGGGCGCGCTACTGCCCGGGACGGATCCGGGCCAGGAAGGGGGAGAGCACCGGGGAGATCGCGGCCATCTCGAAGGCGGTGTGGAGCTCCTGGGTGAAGGTGGCCGAGTAGAGCTCCAGCTCCCGGCGCCCCACCTCGGTGAGACGGATGACGACGAACCGCCGGTCGTGCTCGCTGGTGGTGCGCTTCACCAGCCCGCTGCGCTCCAGGCGGACCGCCACCCGGCTGAGGGTCGACTGGTTGACCCCCATCTCCTCCGCCAGCTCCTGCATCTGCATCACCCGCGGTTCGGACTGCTGCATGGTGCTGAGCGCGATGAAGTCCGTCAGGCCGATGCCGTGGGAACGCATGAGCCTGCGCTCAAGCAACTGCGACACGTACGTCGACAGCCGCGACACCTGCCACCAGAGCTCGATGTCACTTCCGCGTTCACGGGCCATTGTCGTCACGGCCTAACCTTCCGGTCCCACCCGCCTTCACCGGCGCCGGGAGAATCCATTCCGGGAATAACCACCGGCGCGGATTCTAACACGAACAGGGGATTCCCCGCCCGAATTACCTGTCATTTGGTCGCCATGCCGACCCCCCAATGCCGGCAGTAGTTTTCCCGGTGGTCGTGGAAAATATCGGGAAGTCGCACGTCGACGGTCTCGATATGATCCCCGAAAAAATCCCCCAGGGGTTCCGCGAGCATGCGGTGCTCGACGCCGCTCGGCAGCGGCGCGTCGATGAACTCACACATGCGCCGGACGGTGCGCAGCGGCCGCTCCACCAGTTCCGCGTACGCGATGTCCAGCACCCGGGACCCGACCGAGGCGTCGTACCACTCCGGGCCGGCCAGCCCCCGGCCGAGCCGCCGCGCCCATTCCGCCTTCACCGCGTACGGGTCCACCTGCAGCGACCAGGCGCGCCGGCGCAGCGCGCTGGTCCCGGCGACATTGGCCAGCGACTCCATCGGGTCCCGGTGCACCCGGATGATGCGGGCGTTCGGGTACACCGACAGCAGGCTGCCCAGCCGCAGCGAGTGGAACTCGCTGACCAGCACCGGCCGCCCGCCGTGCACCCGGTCCAGGATCACCGCCAGCGCACTGCGGTGGAAGGTGTACGCCGCCGTCGCGTCCTGCGCGTCGAGCCAGTCCGTGTACCCCGGAACGCGGTACTCCATGGGCGCGGACAGGGCGTGGAACGCGTACGACAGCAGCAGGTGGTCCCCGCACGGCGCCCCCGGATCCGGCTGCGGCCCCGCCGCCCCGCCCGGCCGCCGCTCCCACAGCGGGTACACGAACGGGTCGACGAGCGAGGGGTCGCACCGCCACGGCAGCCAGTCCGTGCTGGGCCGCGCCACCTCCCACAGCGAGGGCATGTTCAGCCCCGGGTGCCGGCTGAGCAACCGCTGCAACCGCTGGAGCCCGCTGCCCGGCAGCCCCACCACGAATACCGCGTCGTCCCCGCAGCCCCACGGATCGACCCGCCCGCTCTCGACCAGCTCCCGCACCCTGAGCTGATTGGCCAGCGAAAGCGCCAGCCGCTGCCGCGTGACCGCCACCCCCGCCGGCGTCAGCGCCGCCTCCCCCTCCAACGACGCCACGAGTTCACCGAAGGCCGGCACGAAAGACGGCTCCAGCGCTTTCCCCTCGAATTCCTCCTGCCGGGCAACAGCAAGAATATCGCGCAACTCGAACAGCGAGCCGCACCCATCGTGCCGATCATTCACTTGTACCCCCCAAAACGGGATTCGTCTCAGCGGAGAGTAGCGCACCACTAATGATCAACTGCTCCCCCGCCACAACGATTGGCCGAAACACTTCGACCCAAAAATCCCGCCACCCGACCAAATCCCCCGTCCACCCGCCCCCGCCCCCGTGCACGGCCGGCGCGGTGACGGCGGACCACGGCGCCCGCCCCGGGAAGGGGGCGGGCGCCGTGGTCCACGGGTCGGCCGTCGTCAGCGGCGTCGCCTGCTGACGGTCAGGGCCAGGACCGTTCCGGCGAGCAGGACCAGCGCCGCGTACCCGAGCACCGGCGCGATGCTCATGCCGGACTCCGCGAGTTCGTGGCCGGGGTGGGTCGGGGCGGGGTGGGTCGGACCGGGATGACCCGGGCCGGGGTGGCCAGGACCGGGGTGGCTCGGGCCCGGGTGGCTCGGGCCGGGCGACGGCGACGGCGACGTCGGGGTCGCCGACGGGCTGGGCGACGGTGACGGGCTCGGCGAGGGCGAGGGACTGACCGTCGGCGAGGGCGAGGGGCTCGGAGACACCGACGGGCTGGGCGACGGTGACGGCGACGGGCTGGGCGACGCCGACGGGCTCGGCGACGGGCTCGGCGACGGACTGGGGGACGGGCTCGGCGACGGCGACGGGCTCGGCGAAGGGCTCGGCGACGGCGACGGACTGGGCGACGGCGACGGGCTCGGCGACGGGCTGGGGCCGGCCACCTCCACCGTCACCTGGGCGGTGGCCCCGGGCGAGGCGACGGTCGCACCGCCGGGCGCGTGGCCCGTGGCGGTCGCGGTGTTCTCGATCCGCTTCTCCCGCAGGTCGTCCGCGGTGACGGTGTAGGTGGCGCTGCAGGTCGCCGTCCCGCCCGGGAGCAGTCGGGCGGTGCCGGCCGGCGGGCAGTCGGGGGTCGGCGCGGTGCCGTGGCCGTTGAACGCGGTTTCGGCCACCGTCACGTCGGTGAGAACGACGTTGCCCGTGTTGGTGACGGTGAAGGTGTAG
The DNA here is from genome assembly GCF_042884635.1 of Kitasatospora sp. NPDC058115. NCBI lineage: Bacteria > Bacillati > Actinomycetota > Actinomycetes > Kitasatosporales > Streptomycetaceae > Kitasatospora > Kitasatospora sp. NPDC058115. Next base: position 73,335 of record NZ_JBHVTL010000022.1, on the reverse strand, counting down.
TGGACGGTGTCGCCCGCCTGGTGGACGGTGGTCGGGGACGCGGTCTTGGCCACGGTCAGGGCCGGGTTGGCCTGGGCCGGGAGGACGGTGGCGGTGGACTCGGCCTGCACGGGCAGGCCGCGGGGGTCGGTTGCGCTCGCGACGGCGGTGTTGGAGATCGATCCGGCGGCGGCGTCGGCCGCGGTGACGGTGTAGGTGGCGGTGCAGGCGATGGCGACGCCCGGGGCGAGGGAGCCGGCCTCGGGCGGGCAGGTGACGGTGGGCGGGGTGCCGTGGCCGTCGAACGCGGTCTCCCGGACGTCGAGTCCGCCGAGGGTGACGTTGCCGGTGTTGGTGACGAGGAACCGGTACGTCACCGTGGAGCCCTCCATCGGCGGCGTGTCGGCGGAGTCCGCGGTCTTGGCCAGGGTGAGCCCGGACACGGCCGGCGCGGTGACGGTCGCGCGGACCTCGGCGGAGACGGGGCTGTCGAAGCCGGTGGGCGCGCGGCCGGTGGCGGTGGCGGCGTTGGTGATCGTGCCGGTGTCGATGTCGGCCTGGGTGGTGGTGTAGGTGGCGGTGCAGACCACGGAGTCGCCCGGTGCCAGGGTGAGCGCGGCGGCCGGGCAGTCGACCGTCGGCGCGCCGCCGGAGCCGCTGAACGCGGTCTCGGTGATGTGCACCTCGGTGAGCGGGACGCCGCCGGTGTTGGTGACGGTGAAGGAGTAGGACAGCACGGTGCCCGCCCGGTCGACGGTGTCCGGGGTGACGCCCTTGGCGAGCAGGATGCCGGGCGCGGTGACGGTGCGCACGGTCGCGGTGGCCTCGTTGCTCACCGGGTCGGGCCCGGTGGCCGCGATGGCCGTCGCGGTGGCGGTGTTGGTGATCGATCCTGCGGTCACGTCCTGCGCGGTGACGGTGTAGGTGGCCGTGCAGGTGGTGGTCGCGGCGGGGGCGAGGTCGGTGCTCCGGCAGACGGGGACGGGCTTGGTGCCGCTGCCGGTGAAGACGTTCTCGTCGATCGTCGTGCCGGTGACCGGGACGGTGCCGGTGTTGGCCACCTCGTACGTGTAGGTGACGGTGTCCCCGGCGGTCGCGGTGACCCGGTCGACCTCCTTGGTGAGGTTCAGGTCGGCGTTGTCGCCCAGCGGGGTGGAGCTGATGACCTGATGGTCGGCCTGCGGCCCGAGGCTGTCGATGACGGAGGGGTTGATCACCGTCGGACCGGTGTAGTGCAGGCCCCCGGGCGGGGGCGGCGGCGGGTCCTCGGTGATGGTGCACTGCTGGCCGTCGTAGAAGGTGAGCGGTGCGGCGGTGGCGCCGCTCGCTCCGGCCGGGACGGTGACCGACCAGGTCTGCGGCGCCTGGGTGCCGCAGGTGACCGTTCCGGTGAAGGTGAGCGGGGCGGGCAGGCCGCCGGCGGGCAGACCGGTGAGCTGCTTGACGACGGTGATGGTGGAGGCCGTGTTGAAGACCTGGAGCGAGACGGTGCTCTCGTTCGAGGCGGGGATCGCGTCCAGGAACGCGTCGGGACCGGTGGAGGAGCGGCCGGTCGCGGTGTTGGGGTAGGTGCCGGGGATCGGCCCGGCGGTGCCGGTGACGGTGATGGTGACGAAGTCCCGGCCGGCGCCGATCTGCGGGATGGTGGAGGTCACGGTGCGGGTCACCGGGTCGAACACCACCGGACCGCACACCGAGGCGCCGGAGTTCGCCACGCAGCTCGCCGAGCCGTAGACGAAGGCGGTGGCCGGGGGCAGCGGGTCGGAGAACTCCACCGTCCTCGCCGTCTGCGGCGACCCGTTGGAGACCTTGATCGTGTAGGTGACGGCCTCCCCGGCCTGCACCGCGGCCGGCTCGACCGCCTTGTTGACCGCGATGTCCGCGCACGGAGCCGTCGCCGAGGTGCCGGCGGAGCTGTTCCCGGTGTTGACCAGCGTCGTCGGGACGAAGAAGTTCGCGTTGTTGCCGACGATCGTGGCGGTGTTCGGGCAGGCCGCCAGCGGGGTCGGGTCCGCCGGGTCGATGCTCACGACGACGACCAGCTTGGCGCCGGGCGGGAACGCGCCCACCTCGCCGGAGTAGGCCGGCTGGCTGTCGCCGACCGTCCCGTCCTGGATGAACGACGGGCAGGTCGCGCCGCCGGTGCCGTCGCAGGAGACGACGTGCACGGCGTACGAGCGGAAGAGGGTCGTCGGCGAGCTGAGGTACTCCCGGATCGTGGACCCGTCCGCGGGGTTCGGCCCCTTGTTCTCGTACGTGACCGTGTAGGTGTTGGGCATGCCCGGCAGGATCACCGTGTTGGCCTGCGTCTTGGTGACGGAGATCTCCGTCTGCGGGCAGGCCTCGGGCGTCAGCCCGGTCGCGCTGGTGTACGCCGTGGTGTCGCCGGTGTTGACCAGCGGCCTGACGGTGAACAGCTGCGCGGTGTTGCCGACGATGTCGACCGTCGGATTCCTGCTGCAGGTGGTGGGCGCGCCCGTCGGGTCGACCGTCATGACGATGGTCAGCGCGGCGCCGGGCGGGAACGCGCCCAGCTCGCCGGAGTAGACCATCGTGTTGTTGTTGGCCGTGGTGTCCTGGACGAATGACGGGCAGCTCACCCCGCCGGTGCCGTCGCAGGAGACGATGTGCACGGCGTAGGAGGTGAAGATCCGCTGCGTCGACTCCAGGTAGTCGCGGATGGTCGAGCCGTCCGCCGCGTTCGGGCCGTTGTTCCGGTAGGTGACCGTGTAGGTGTTGGGCATGCCCGGCAGGATCTGCGTGTTGCTCTGCGTCTTGGTGACGGAGATGTCCGTCTGCGGGCAGTTGCCCGGAGTGAGGCCGGTCGCCGAGACGTACGCCTGGCTGGACAGGGTGTTGGTCACGCCGGTCGGCGTGAAGATGTTGGCGGTGTTGCCGACGATGTCGGCGGTCGGCGACGGCGAGCACTCCGGCTCCGGACCGGACGGGTCCACCGTCATCACCACCGTCAGCTTCGCACCCGGCGGGAACGACCCGACCGGGCCGGAGAAGATCATGGTGCTGTTGTTGGCCGTGGTGTCCTGGATGAACGACGGGCAGGACGCGCCGCCGGTGCCGTCGCAGGAGACGATGTGCACGGCATAGGACGTGTACAGCGACCGCGACGCGCTCAGGTAGTCGCGGATCGTCGCGCCGTCCGCCCAGCCGTTGCCCTCGTTGCCGAAGGTCACCGTGTAGGTGTTCGGCTGACCCGGCAGGATCGTGGTCGACGACTGGGACTTGGTGACCCGCAGGCTCATCTGGTTGCTGACCGTCGTGCTGACCGAGCTGTCGTTGGAGCTCGGGTCGGAGTCCGTGGCCCCCGGCGGCGGGTCGATGTGCGAGGAGGCCGTCACCGACGACGCCGAGGGGGCGCCGAAGCGGCCGGTCACGGTCAACGTCAGCACCCCGAGGTGCGGCAGGGTCACCGCCGTGCCCGAGATCTGACTGTCCGACACGGTCAGCGAGGCGGGGCAGGCGGCGCCGGCGGCGGCCGAGCAGCTCGCCGCCACGTTCGTCGCGGCGGCCGGCGGCGTCACGGTGAACGGCGATCCGTCGGCTGCGGTCAGCGCGTTGTTGCTCATGGTCACCGTGTAGGTGAACTCCTGGCCCGCGGATCCGCTGGTCGGCCCGGCGACGTTGGTCGTCACGTCGACCTCCGCGGCCCGCTTCGCCCGCGGTGCGGCCGGTGCGGCCGGTGCGGCCGGTGCGGGCGACGCCGACGCCGTGGGCGGCGGCGTGGGCGACGCGGCCCGGGCGGCGGCGGGTGTCCGGTCGGCCGGGCCCGGATCGGCCACGACCACCGGCGGTACGGCGAGCACCACCGCCCCCCAGGCCAGCAGTGCGGCCGCGAAGGACGCGCACCGTCTCCGCCGGGATCCCGACCACGTCCGAACCATGACGAACCAGCCCTCCGTGCCGGCCGATCGGACCGGGCGGCCCCTGGAACGTCGATCGGTCGATGAGTACAGAACGCCCCCACGTTCACCCGCCGACGCGGACACGCCCGGCAGGCAGGCACGGACAAGCCAGGGAATCAGTCATATGAACTACCTGGAAGCCGGGACCATCGCCCGGGTGGCGGACGGCGCCCGGAAACGCCGGGGCCCGCACCGTGCGACACATCGCGGTGCGGGCCCCTCGCGGCCGGGCGGACACCGGAGCGGAAGGAACCGCGGCGGGCGGATGTTGCCGGCCTGCCGGCCCTTCCGGTCCTGCGTGACGTCGCGCCCGGGCCCGTGCTACTTGCTCACGGCGAAACGCATCAGGTCCTTCTCGTCCCCCTGCTTGATCTTCCCCGTCTCGTTGATCACCTGGAGCTTCCAGCCCGAGCCCGCCCGCATCGCCTTGGCCACGGCGCAGCCGTTGTCGTTGGTGAGCATGCTGGGCCAGATGTCCGCGACCTGCTGGGTGCTGCCGCCCGTCGCGTCGTAGACCTTGAAGCTGATGTTGCGGGCGTTCTGGAAAGCGCTGCGCTTCTTGTAGGCGGCGGCGATGAACACGATGGAGGTGATGTTGGCGGGCACCCGGGCGAACTCGACGGTGACCGTCTCGTCATCACCGTCTCCGTGGCCCGTCTGGTTGTCGCCACTGTGGACCAGCGAGCCGTTGCCCAGGGGATCCAGGGAGTCCAGGCCGGCGAGACGCACGGGCTCGGCGCCCTGCATGGCGATGGCGATCAGGTCGAGGTCGGTGCCCTGCTTCTGCCGGAGCTTGCCCAGCAGGCCGCCGCTGCTCCCTGCGGTCGGATCCCAGGAAACCCCGATGGACAGGTGGGTCACCCCGTCCAGATCCGCCGGGCCGTCGTCCTTCGTCAGCGTGATCATGCGTGGTCCTCTCGGTGGGGGAACTGTTGCAGATTCAAGTCTGCCTGAGCCGGCTCACCGACCCGAAACAGCCGGTGAGCCGGTTCGCCCCCGATCCTGCCGGGGCGGACGTCCGCGCCGCCGACGGGGGGGGAATCAGCCCAGCAGGGGGAGCGCGGGGAGGGTCAGGAAGTCCACGAACTCCTCGGCCAGGACGACCTGTTCGAAGAGTTCGGCGGCCTCCGGCCAGCGGCCGGACCGGTAGGCCTCCTCCCCCAGCTCGGCGCGGAGCCCCGCCAGCTCCTCGGCGACCAGTGCGCGGACGAGTCCGGCGGTGACCGTCTCGCCGGTGTCGGCGAGGACGACCCCGTTGTTGACCCACTGCCAGACCTGCGAACGGGAGATCTCGGCGGTGGCCACGTCCTCCATCAGGTTGAAGATGCCGACCGCGCCGAGCCCACGCAGCCACGCCTCCAGGTAGCGGACGCCGACCTGGACGGCGTTGTGCAGCCCGGTGCGGGTGCAGCTGCCGCCGGCGCCCGCGACGTCGAGCAGTTCGGCGGCGGTGACCGGCCCGGACGGGCCCGGGTCGTCCTTCTGGTGCGGGCGCTCGCCGAGGACGGCGTCGAAGCAGGCCCGGGCGACCGGCACCAGGTCCGGGTGGGCGACCCAGGAGCCGTCGAAGCCCTGACCGGCCTCGCGCTCCTTGTCGGCCGTGACCTTCGCCAGGGCGGCCGCGTTCACCTCGGGGTCCCTGCGGCTGGGGATGAACGCGGCCATGCCGCCGATCGCGTGGGCGCCGCGCCGGTGGCAGGTCCGCACCAGCAGCCGGGTGTAGGCGGCCATGAACGGGGAGGTCATGGTGACGCTGTTGCGGTCCGGCAGGACGTAGTGCGCGCCGGCGTCGCGGAAGTTCTTGACCAGGGAGAACAGGTAGTCCCAGCGGCCGGCGTTGAGGCCGGCCGCGTGGTCGCGCAGTTCGTGGAGGATCTCGTCCATCTCGAACGCGGCGGTGATGGTCTCGATGAGCACGGTGGCGCGAACGGTGCCGTGCGGGATGCCGAGTTCGGCCTGGGCGCGGGTGAACACGTCGTTCCACAGCCGGGCTTCCAGGTGGCTCTCGATCTTCGGCAGGTAGAAGTACGGGCCGGAGTTCGGGTCCTCGGCGCCCTTGGCCAGCAGCCGGGCCGCGTTGTGGAAGAAGTACAGGCCGAAGTCGACGAACGCGCCGGCCACCGGGACGCCGTCGACCAGCAGGTGGCTCTCGTCGAGGTGCCAGCCGCGCGGGCGGACCACGACGGTGGCGAGTTCGGCGGCGGGCCGCAGGGTGTAGGCCTTGCCGGCGGGGGTGGTGAAGTCGATCCGGCCCTCGAAGGCGTCGATCAGGTTGACCTGGCCGCCGACCACGTTCTCCCAGGTCGGGGCGGTGGCGTCCTCGAAGTCGGCGAGCCAGACCTTCGCGCCGGAGTTGAGCGCGTTGATCACCATCTTGCGGTCGGTCGGACCGGTGATCTCGACCCGGCGGTCCTGGAGGGCACGCGGCGCCCCGGCCACCGTCCAGTCGCCGGCCCGGACGTCCGCGGTCCCGGGGAGGAAGTCCAGCACGCCGGTCCGGGCGATCTCGGCGCGGCGGGTCCTCCGCCCGGCGAGGAGCTCCTGCCGGCGGCCCTCGAAGGCACGGTGGAGGCCGGCGACGAAGGCGAGCGCCTCCGGGGTGAGCACCTCCTCCGCCCGGTGGACGTGCGGACCGGTGACGGTGACCGCCGGATCGGCGGGCGAGGCGCTGACGGGCCCCTGATGTGCAGCCATGAACAGGACACTCCTAGGACGGTTGAGCCTGGTGGGGGGAGCTCCGGCGGGAGCGTCCCCGGTCGGAGCCCGCAGAAGGGGTTCCGGGGTGGGAGCCGCGCCCGGTGGGGTGCTTGAACCGGGCGCGGCTCCGTCAACGGCGAGCATTCCCCGGGGGAGTTGCTCGCACCGGCGTGGGCCGGGTCAGGCGGCGGCCTCCTCGTTCGGCGCGCCCGCGAAGGCCCCGGCGATCTCGTCGACCGAGCGCACCACGCCGATCAGCGGCAGGATGTTCGCCACCGAGAACGCGTGGCCCTCCGCCGTGACCGAGGACATGGCCTCCTTGGCGAACACCACGTTGTAGTAGTGCTCGTACGCGGCGCGGCCGGTGCCCTCGACGCCGAAGTTGGTGGACATCCCCAGCAGGACGATCGTCGAGATCCCGTGCCGGCGCAGCTGGACGTCCAGGTCGGAGCCGTGGAACGCGTTCCAGCTGCGCTTCGAGATCACCGGCTCGGTGGGCGTGGGCGCGACCTCCGGAAGCAGCTCGTCCCATCCCGGCTCCCGGTGGGGCCGCGCCGGGCGCATCTGCTCGATGCGCAGCGGCTGCAGCGAATCCGATTCGTCGGGGAGGAAGGAGGTGCGGACGTGGACCACCAGCGATCCGGCGGCGCGCGCGGCCTCCAGCAGCCGCAGGCTCTGGCCGAGCACCTCCTCCGGAGAGTGCGGCTCGGCCCCGTGCGAGAGGTTCGCTCCCTGGAGGTCGATGCAGACGAGGGCGGTGGTGGCGGGGTCGAAGAGATTCATGGGTACCTTTCGTTGGCTGGGCAGCGCGTTGTCCGCTGCGGTGTTCCGGCCGGGTGTCGCCGGAGGTCGGGCTGGAGGTCGGGCCGGGGGCGCGGGGCCGGCCGGCACGGACCGTGGCGTGCCGGCGACGGGGCCCGCGGCGCCCGGCGATGCGGGTGGGCCGGCGCGGCCGCGTCCCGGTGGACGGCTGCGCGATCGGTGGGGATCGGTCGCGGCCGGTCGCGGCCGGTCGCGATCAGTCGTGGTCGGTCGTGATCAGGCGCGGTCGGGGCCGAGGGCGGCGAGCACCGCCTCGGCGCAGACGCGGATGCCGCGGCCGGCGAGCAGGATGTCGTAGTGGTTGGTGCCGGCGACCTCGGTGATCCGCACGCCGGGCCACCGCCGCCGGTAGTCGGCGAGGATCCCGGCGGGGTGGAGGCCGGGGCGGGCGGCGACCAGGTCGCCTTCCGCCACGATCAGGTGGACGTCGCGCCGGCGCGCGGGATCCCCCATGACGCGCTCGACGCCGCGGCCGAAGTCCGGTGCGCCGTACACGTCGTCGGAGTCCGCCTGCATCGCCTCGACCGCGGTGGAGGCGCGGAAGCCGCCGGCGTCGTCGGCGACCAGGTCGTAGCGGAAGCTCTCCGCCGCCACCGGGTCCACCCCGTCGGCGAAGGCCGGGTGGGCGCGGAAGAAGTCCAGGTACTCCTCGACGCCGTCGAACACCATGGAGAGCCGGGCCGCCGGCCCCACGGCGGCCGGCCGGTCGGCCGGGTCGGCCGCATCGGCGGCCCGGGGAGGCCGGGGCGGCCGGGGCAGCCCCCCGTCGACGAGGACGAGGCCGCGGAAGCGGTGCTCCGCCACCGCGAGGTCCCCGTCGGCGAGCCCCGCCAGGGTCATCGCGACGAAGCCCCCGAGGGAGTGGCCGACCAGGGTCACCTCTCCGGGCCCGGCGAGGGCCTCGACCGCGGCCAGCACGTCCCGCGCGTGCGCCCGCATCCCGTACGGGGCCCCCAGGTGCCGCGAACCCGCCCGTCCGCGCAGGTCGGGGGCGATGACCCGGACGCCCGGCAGTGCGGCGACGAGGCCGGCGAGGAAGAGGTGGTTCGAGGTGATGCCGTGGATCGCGCAGACGGTCGGAACCGGTCCGGGCGGGGGTGCCACCGGCTCCCACACCCCGACCGTGGAGCGACCGCCCGCGACCTCGACCCGGGCCCGCCGGTACGCGTGGGAGGCGGCCGCCATCAGGCCCCGTCCCCACGGGGCGTGCCCCCGGTGGCCCCGTCCCCGCGGGCCTGCCGCTCGACCGCCACGGGGAAGGCCGCGAGCTCGGGAGCCGCCTCGCCCAGCACATCGCGCGCGACGGCGTCGCCGAGCAGCGGCGCCATGGTGAGCCCGGCCGCGCCGTACCCGGCGACCAGCCAGAGGCCGTCGGCGGCGGGCACCCGGCCGACCAGCGGCATCCGGCCGTCCGCCATGGGGCGGATGCCCACCCTGGTCTCCAGCACGGTCGCCTCCGCGAGGCCCGGTGCGAGCTCAAGGGCGTTGCGCAGGACCGACAGCTGCCCGGCCGCGGTCACCCTGGGGTCGAATCCGCTGCCGGTCTCGCGGGTGGCCCCGACGGCGATCCGGCCGCCGTCGAAGGGCGTCATGTAGTGGTCGGCGAACGGGTGGAGGGTCGGCCACGGCGAGGTGTTGACGCCGCGCAGCTGCAGGTGGACGATCTGCCCGCGCTGCGGGCTGACCCCCACCCGGAGGCCGAGCCGGCCGAGCAGATCGGTGACGCGCGCACCCGCGGCCACGACGACCGCGTCGGCGTCGAGGTCCGCCGTGGCCGTCCGGATCCGCCAGCCGGCCCCCGAAGGGGCGAGCCCGACGACCGCGTCGACCACGTGCCGGGCACCGAACGCGAGCGCCCCGCTCAGGGCCGCGTCACGGAGCACCCGGCCGTCGACGCGGCCGCCGCCCGGGACGAACAGCCCGCTCAGCCCGGGCGCGAGCGCCGGGAAGAGCTCCAGGGCGCGGGTGCCGTCCACGCGTTCGAGGGTGCCCGCCACCGGTCCGGCGTCGCGCACGCGGCCGGCGATCCGCTCCTCGACGGCGTCGACCTCGGCGGCGTCCGCGCTGACCATCAGCGCGCCCGAGCGGCGGTACCCGAGTTCGGGGAGTCCGAGCGCCTCCAGCTGCGACAGGAACTCCGGGTAGTAGGTGCCCCCGGCGGCGTAGGCCTCGTAGAAGTCGCCCTCGGAGGAGGACACCCAGGGCGCGATGATCCCCGCGCCGGCCGCGGTCGCCTGGCCGAATCCGCCGTCGTCGACGACGGTGACCCTGGCCCCGCGGCGCGCCAGGTGGAAGGCGGTGGTCACACCGGCGATCCCGGCGCCGATGACGACGACGGACGCGTTCTTGACGTTGTTCACTTCCCGGTTCACTTCCTGTGGATCTCTTTCTGTGAAAGGCCTCGTGCGCCGTCCAGTTCCGCCGCGAGGGCGACGGCGGCCCGCTTCAGCCCCGTGACGATCTCGGCGAGCACCGCGTCGGACATCCGCAGGGTCGGGGCGGAGAGCGAGAACCCGAGGAGCTCCCCCCGGAGCGGGATGGCCACCGAGACGCAGCGCATCCCCGCCTCCTGCTCCCCCTCGTTCACGGCGAATCCGCGCTCGCGCACGGCGGCCAGCTCGGCGAGCAGCTCGTCCGGGTCCGTGAGGGTCGAATCGGTGAAGCGCGGCATCTTCGTGTGGCCGAGGATGGTGCGGACCCGCTCGTCGGGGAGCCTGCTGAGCAGCATCTTCCCGATCGCCGAGGAGTGCGGGTACAGGGGCTCGTCGAGGTTGGTCCAGATCCTGATCGACCGTGACCCCGGCGTCTTGGCCAGGTGGACGACGTAGTCCCCGTTCAGCGTCCCGACGGCGACCGACTCCCCGTAGCGCCTGGCGAGGTCGTCGAGGTAGGGCTGCGCGACGACCGTGATCGCCTTCTGATTGCTCTTGGCCAGCTTCAGCAGGCGCGGCCCCGGCAGGTACTTGCTCTGCTCGTCCTTGCGGACGTAGCCGAGTTCGTGGAGGGTCTGCGCCAGGCGGTGGACCGTGCCGACCGGCAGACCGCTGCGGCGGGCCAGGTCGGAGACCCCGATCGGGTCGTCGCTGTCGACCACGGCCTCCAGGACCGTGAACGCCCTGCGGAGCGACTGCACCGCGCCGGTTGTCCGCTGACCACCGCTGTTCGCATCAACGGCCCCCATGGTGATTTCTCCTTCCCGCATCGTTGTCGGCAGGGGCCCGGGCGGCACCCGTGTCCGCCCGGATCTCCCGCGCACTACTTCGCGAGCGTCACGTCGTCGAACACGAACCCGTCGTCGGCACGCGGCGTGAACGCCACGTCCTTGGAGACGCCGAACGCCGCCGGCTGCGTGTAGAGGGAGACCATCGGCCGGTCCGTGTCGGCGATGATCTTCTGGACCTCGGAGTACGCCGTCCTGCGCGCGGCCTCGTCCATCGTCCGGTTCGCCTGGGCGAGCAGCTCGTCGACCCTCGGGTTGCTGTATCCCATCCGGGGCTTGCCCAGGACGGTGGAGAAGCCCTGGAGCGCGTACGAGGAGTCCATCAGGCCGTCCGCGAAGGCGACCTGGTACACGTCCTTGTTGGTGTACTTGCTGTAGATGTCGCCGAAGGCACCGCCTTCGAGGATCTCCAGCTCGACGTTGAAGCCGGCCTTCTTGAGCATCGCGGTCACCATCTCCGCGAGCTCGGCGTCCATCGGGTAGGTCCCGCGCGACGCGCTGTAGTGCAGCTTCACGCTGCGCCCGTCCGCGACGGCCTGCTTCACCAGGTCCTTCGCCCGCTCGGGGTCGTACGCCGCGGTGTTGTAGAGGGACGGGTCCCCGCCGAACACCGTCTTGGGCGCGCGCGTGCGCACCGGCGTCGCCTTGCCGCCGAAGAGCGTGTCGACGATCGCCTTCTTGTCGATCGCGAGGTCGATCGCCTCACGGACCCGGGGGTCCTTCGTCGCGTACTGGTCGTCCAGGCGCAGCACGAGCAGCATCACCCGGGTCGTCTCCCCGAGCTCCATCGCGGTCCTGCCGGAGTCGACGCGCTTCCAGTCGATCACCGGGATCTCGGTCGCGATGTCGACGCCACCGGTGAGGAGTTCGGACACCCGGGTGGAGTTCTCGGGAATGGTGCGGACCTCGACGCGCTTCCACTTCGGGGCGCCGCCCCAGTAGGCGTCGTTGCGCTCCAGGGTGACGCGGTCGTCGCGCTTCCACTCCACGAACTTGTACGGCCCGGAGCCGAAGGGGGCCTTGACGAACTCCTCGATGCCGTTCTTCTCGATGTAGGCCGACGGGACGATGTCGGCGCCGCTCTTCGCCAGCACCGCGAGCAGGGTCGGCATCGCGCCCTTGGTCGTGATCCGGACCTCGTGGTCGCCGACCGCCGTGGCGTCGGCGATCTGCTCGAACCACCGGGCCTCCAGCAGCGCGGGGTCCTTCAGCCGGTGGATCGTGAACACGACGTCCTTGGCGGTCAGCGGCGACCCGTCCTGGAACGTGACGTCCTCGCGGAGCCGGAACGTCCAGGTCTCGTCGTCCACCTGCTGGTAGTCGGTCACCAGCTGAGGAACGATCTTCATCGACTCGTCCCTGGTGAACAGCCGGTCGTAGATGTTCCGGTTGATGCGGTCGGCCGACGTCTGCACGGCGTTCTGCGGGTCGAGGTTGCGGGGGTCGACGTTCTGCGCGAACACGAGGGTGTCCTTGTGCGCGCCGCCCTCTCCCCCGCTGCTCGCGACGGGCATGCACCCGGCCAGCGGCACGGCCGCCACGGCCAGCGCCGCGGTGAGTCTCTTCTTCATCATCGGTCCTTTCACGAACGGTTCGCCCGCTCCCGCCGGTGCCGGCGGGAGGGGTCGCGGTCGGACGGTCAACGCGTCCTGAAGGGCTGCGCGCGCGACGACTCGATGAGCCGCCGGGTGTACTCGTGGCCGGGGCGGTGGAGGATGTCGTCCGCCGTGCCATGCTCGACGACCGCGCCCTTGTACATGACGCTGATCCGGTCGCTCATGAAGTGGACGCTCTCCAGCCCGTGGCCGATGAAGACGTAGGTCAGGCCCATCTCCTCCTGGAGGTCCTTGAGGAGGTTGAGGATCTGGCTCTGGATCGAGACGTCGAGCGCGGAGACCGGCTCGTCGCAGATCAGCACCTGGGGCTTTCGCGCCAGGGCGCGGGCGATCACCAGGCGCTGCCGCTGCCCGCCCGAGAACTCGTGCGGGTACTTCTCCAGCGCCGCGGCCGACATGCCGACCTGGTCGGTGAGCTCGGCCACCCGCCGGGCGATCTCCTGCCGGCTCGCGCGCGGCGCCACCGTGAGCGGCTCCGCGAGGATGGAGCGCACGTTCATCCGCGGGTTCAGCGCGGAGTACGGGTCCTGGAACACCATCTGCGCCGCGGTGCGTCCCGCGGCCGTGGTGCGGCCCCTGGCGTCGAAGACCGGTGCGCCGGTGATCAGGACGTCGCCCGAGGTCGGCGTCAGCAGACCCGCCAGCATCCGGGCGACCGTCGTCTTCCCGGAGCCCGACTCCCCGATGATGCCCAGGGTCGCCCCCTTGGGCACGGACAGACCGACGTCGCGCACGGCGGCGAAGTCCTTCTTGCGTCCGAAGAACCCGTCGGCGACCCGGAAGGTCTTGCACAGCGCCGTGACGCGCACGGCCGCGTCCGGGGAGGTGCCGGGCAGCGCGGTGTCGGCGGTCATCGTGCGCCCTTCGACTCGATCAGACGGTCGGTGTGCCAGCAGGCCGAGGCCTGCCCCCGGAACTCCGCGAACGGCGGCTTGTCGCCGCAGGTCCCGGTGGCGAACTCGCAGCGCGCGGCGAACCGGCAGCCGTCGGTCCACTCGTGCGGCGTCGGCACCCGCCCGGGGATGGCGGTGAGCCGGTCGGCCTTCGAGCCGAGGGAGGGGACCGAGCGCAGCAGGGCGTCGGTGTACGGGTGCCTGGGTTCGGACAGCACCCGTTCGGTCGGTCCGCTCTCGGCGATCCGCCCCGTGTACAGCACGGCGACCGTGTCCGCGATCCGGCGCACCACGTTGAGGTCGTGGCTCACCAGCAGCAGGGCGGTGCCCGTCTCGACGGTGATGTCGTAGACGAGCTTCAGCACCTGGTCCTGCACCGTGACGTCGAGGGCCGTGGTGGGCTCGTCGGCGAGGAGCAGCCGGGGCCTGCCCAGCAGGGCCATCGCGATCATGACGCGCTGGCGCATCCCGCCCGACAGCTCGTGGGGGCGCCGGCGCAGCACCCGCTCCGGCTCGTGGAAGCCGACCCGGTCGAGCATCGACAGCACGTCGGCGCGCGAGGCGGAGACGTGCCTGGCGGCCTCGCCCAGCTGGTTCCCGATCGAGAGGACCGGGTTGAGCGAGGTCAGCGGCTCCTGGTAGATCATCGAGATCTCACGGCCCCGCAGCTGCCGCATCCGGCCGGCGGACACCCGGGAGACGTCCTCGCCCTGCCAGAGGATCTCACCGCCCGAGATCCGCAGGCCCCGCGCCAGCAGGTTGATGACCGCCATGCAGGTGAGGCTCTTGCCGGAGCCGGACTCGCCCACCAGGGCCACCCGTTCGCCGGCGCGGATGTCGAGCGACACGCCGTCGACGAGGGTGAGGTCGCGCTTCTCCGCCCTCACCCGGAGGTCCCGGATGCTGAGCATGGGTTCGTTCCCGTGCACTGTTCACACCCCCAGTCGCGGGTCGAGGGTGTCCCGCAGCCAGTCGCCGAGGAGGAGGATCCCGAGCACCGTGCCGGCGATCGCCAGACCCGGCAGCGTGCTCAGCCACCACGCGTTGGTGATGTAGTCGCGGCCGCTGGTGAGCATCAGGCCCCAGGAGACGTCCGGGGGCTGCACCCCCAGGCCCAGGAAGCTGAGCGAGGACTCCGTGATGATGATGGTCGCCACGCTCAGCGTGGAGAGCACGATGAACGTCGGCATGACGTTCGGCGCGATGTGCCGCAGGAGGATCCGGGTGTGGGGGACGCCGAAGTTCTTCGCCGCCTCGACGAACAGGCGCTCGCGGATCTCCAGGACCTCCGCGCGGATCTGACGGGCGTACACCACCCAGTTCGTCAGGCCGAGCACGACGACGAGCGTCGTCAGACCGGGCTTCACCACGCCGAGGATGACGAGGATCAGCAGGATGCCGGGAATGGCGAGCAGCGCGTCGACCAGCCGCATGATCACCGCGTCGACGAACCGTCCGTAGTAGCCGGCGAGCAGGCCGGCCACCAGGCCGATCGATCCGGCCAGGACCACGCCGAGCACGCCGACCAGCAGCGAGATGCGCGAACCGTCGATGAGGCGGCTGAGCATGTCGCGGCCGAGGTTGTCGGTGCCCAGCAGGTGGGCCGGGTCGCTCCCCTCGAACGGGAGCGGCGGAATGAGCGCCTGCGACGGGTCGATCGCCGCGGGGTCGTGCGGCATTATCCACGGCGCGAATATCGCGACGGCGGCCGGCACGATCAGCAGGAACATTCCGACGACCGCCGGGAAGGGAATGCTCCGGAGGGCCTTTCTGCGCCGCGCGGCGGTGCCCGCCCGCGGAAGGCCGATGGATTCAGTCAAGGTTGATCCGCCTGTCGACGAGCTTGAACGAAATGTCGGACAGAATGCTCAGCCCGATGACCATCACCGCCACGACGAATACCGCCGCCTGGACGATGGGCATGTCCCGCTGTGTCACCGCTTTGACCAGGAGCTGTCCGAGCCCCGGCCACGCGAATACGGATTCGGTGACGAGTGCGCCGCCGAGCAGCGCCGAGAACTGGAGCACGGTGATCGAGGCGACCGGGATGAAAGCGTTGCTGAAACCGTGCTTGAAGACGACGAGCGATTCACGCAGGCCTTTTCCGTACGCGGTCCGGATGTAGTCCTGCCCGAGGATCTCCACCATGCTCGAACGCACGAGCCGGGTGATCTCGGCCGCGGTGCCCGTTCCGAGCGTGATCACGGGAAGCACCAGGTGGGCCCAGGTTCCGCTGCCGGAGACCGGGAGCCAGCCCAGGTTCACGGAGACGAGCATGATCAGCATGATGCCCAGCCAGAACGTGGGCACCGCCTTGGCGACGACCGATACCGAGGAAACGAGGTGGTCGACGGCCCCGCCCCGGTGCACGGCCGCCCACACCCCCATCGGAATGGCGATGACGAGGGCCAGGACGATCGACCCGACGGCGAGCATCAGTGTGGCGGGAAGGCGCTCCAGAACGATGGCCAGAGCGGGCTCGTGGTATTGGTACGAGTCACCGAAATCACCGGTGACGGCCGAGACGATGTAATGCCAGTACTGGACCGGCAGCGGGTCGTCCAGTCCCATCGCGTCGCGAATGGCCGAGATCCGCTCGGGCGTGGCGTTCTCGCCGAGCATCAGCGCGACCGGATCCCCCACGATGTAGACGAGGAAGAAGACGATCGTCACGATCAGGAAGAGGGTGGGGACGACTTCAAGCAGACGTCGTCCGACGTAGTAGCCCAACGATCCTCCTCATTCGGGTACATCGTGGTGTGCGATTCGGAGCCGGGGGGGAAACGTTTAGCAGCCTTTTCCGTCATGCGTCAATGCTTTTCCACGATGCGGAAAGGCCGGACCCGAGCCGGATCCCGGGTCGGGGCCGGGGTCGGGACCCGGTCCGGGGCCGGGTGCGCGGATCCGCCGCAGGGATCCCTCGACCGCTCCCAACCGGCCGCGGCGAAAGGCGAGTTGACGACGGCGGCCGGGGCGCGCAGGCCGCGCGTCCGGGGCGCCACGGGCCCGCCGCGGGCCCGCCGCGGGAGCGGACGTCCGGCGGGGATCCCTATGCTTGCCCCCACATGACCCGGAGGTGAGGACCCATGGTGCGGCGGCCCACTGTCACGAGCGTGCAGATCGCACGGGAGGCGGGAGTCGCGCAGTCGACGGTCTCGCGCGTGCTGAACGGCGGGAGCGTCGCCCCGGAGACCCGGCGCCGGGTGCTCGACGTGGTCGCGAAGTACGACTTCCAGCCCAGCCAGGCCGCACGGAGCCTGGTGGGCGCCCGGTCGGGCCTGATCGGCGTGGTGATCCGCGATCTGACGAATCCGTTCTACCCGGTGATGGTCAAGGCGATGGAGACCGTGCTGCACCAGCACGACCTGCGCCTGTCGCTGGTCACCGACGTGCTGTCCGACGAGGAGGGGCTGGCGCTGCTGCGCCGCGAAGGCGTCGACGGGGTCGTGTTCACCGCGGCGGTCGAGCAGGAGCCGCTCGCGCACCGGATGCTGGCGCACGGCATCCCCGTGGTGCTGTGCCATCGCACGCTCAAGGACTTCCCCGCCGATCAGGTCGAGGCCGACAACCCGACCGCCGGCGAACTCGCCGCGGCGCACCTGCTGGACCTGGGACACCGCCGGATCGCGATGGTGTGCGGCCTGGCCGGGACGAGCACCGCCCGGCAGCGCGCCCTCGCCTTCCGCCGCACGGTCGCGGCAACGGCGGGCGCCACCCTCACCGAGACCGACGGGGCCTACGACTACGCCACCGCGTACGAGGCGGTGCGCACCCTGCTCGCGAGCGCCGAACCGCCGACGGCGCTGTTCTGCCACAACGACGTGATGGCGTACGCCGCGCTGAACGCGGCCGCGGCGGCCGGTGTCGCGGTGCCGGCCGGGCTCAGCGTCGTGGGCTGCGACGACGTGCCGCTGTCCGCGTGGGAGCGCATCGACCTGACGACGGTGCGTCAGCCGCTGGAGCGGATCGCCCGGGTCGGCGTGGAGCTGCTCCTGGACCGGCTGGCGTCCCCGGACCTGCCGCACCGGCACGAGGTCCTCCCGGTGGAGCTCGTACTGCGCTCCACCACGGCCCCTCCCGCCTGAGCCCGCCGTCCGCGCGGCTCCCGCCGTCCGCGCCGTTCGCCGCGCTCCCACCGTTCCCGCCGTCCGTGGCTGAACGGATTCCGAACCGCTCATGCATCACCCCTTGACCGTCGAGTCATCGCCTTCCATGCTGTGGATACGTATCCAATGGATACGTATCCATTCACGATTGAGGAGCTCGGCGTGTCCCGCACCATCAAGGCCGCTGTCACCCGGTCCACCGCCCCCTCGGACGACGACGCCGTCGCGACGACCGTCCGCGAGCTGATCGCCGATGTCCGCGACCGCGGCGACGAGGCGGTCCGTGAGCTCTCGGCACGCTTCGACCGCTGGGAGCCGGAGTCCTTCCGGCTGAACGCGGCGCAGCTCGCCGACATCATGAACAGCCTCGACCCGCAGGTCATCGAGGACATCAGGACCGTCCAGGCCAACGTCCGCCGGTTCGCCGAGGCCCAGCGCGCCTCGATGTCCGAGATCGAGGTCGAGTCCGGGCCCGGCGTCCTCCTCGGCCACCGCCACGTCCCGGTCCGGTCGGTCGGCGCGTACGTCCCCGGCGGCCGCTACCCGCTGACCGCCTCCGCGCACATGACCGTGGTGACCGCCAAGGCCGCCGGCGTGCCGCGCGTGGTCGCCTGCACCCCGCCGATCCGCGGCGAGATCCCCGCCGCCACCGTCGCGGCGCTGCACCTCGCCGGCGCGGACGAGATCCACATCCTCGGCGGGGTCCAGGCCATCGCCGCGATGAGCGTCGGCACCGAGACCATGACGCCCGTGGACATGCTGGCCGGCCCCGGCAACGCCTACGTGGCCGAGGCCAAGCGCCAGCTGTTCGGCGAGGTCGGCATCGACCTGTTCGCCGGTCCGACCGAGATCCTCGTCATCGCCGACGACACCGCCGACCCGTTCATCGCCGCCGTCGACCTGCTGTCGCAGGCGGAGCACGGCCCGGACTCACCCGCCGTCCTGGTCACCACCAGCGAACGGGTCGCCACCGCGGTGCAGCGGCACATCGAGGAGATCCTGCCCGGACTGCGGACCGGCGACATCGCCGGCCCCGCCTGGCGCGACCACGGCCAGGTCATCCTGGCCGACGACCTCGACGAGGCCTACCGCATCGCCGACTCCTTCGCCTTCGAGCACGTCCAGGTCCTCACCGAGAACCCCCGCGAGGCCCTGGACAGGATGCACGCCTACGGCGCACTCTTCCTCGGCGAGGGCACCTGCGTGTCCTACGGGGACAAGGTCATCGGCACCAACCACGTCCTGCCGACCCGTGGCGCGGCCCGCTACACCGGCGGCCTGTGGGTGGGGATGTACCTGCGCACCGTCACGTACCAGGAGGTCCGCGACCCGGAGTCCTCCGCGGCACTCGGGGAGCTGTGCGGCCGGGCCGCCCGCGTCGAGCTGTTCGAGGGGCACGCCCGCTCGGGCGACGTCCGCGCCGCCAAGTACGCCGGGGCCCCGCTGACGTGGACCGACCGGTACGCGGGTGCGGACCGCTCCTGACCGTCCTCCCCCGGCGATGCCCACCGGTCCCGCACCCACGGCACCGCCGGTCACGGCCCTCTCCCGCCTCCGGGAGGGGGCCGCGCCACTCGGGTCACAGGCCGCCTCCAGCCCCTCGGGCCGCGGGCGGCGCCGATGAGCAGGGCGGAGAGTGGCCGAAAGTGTGTCCTTATGGTGTGAATATGCCACTGGCACGTTCATAACGGCGATTCCGCCATTACCCTTCCGTGTCGGACATGCCCGAGTCGCGGCATTCCCACCGGCATGCGGTACCCCGCCGCGCCGTTTCCTTCCCGAACCCTCCGGAGGAGCCCGAGTGCCGGGTATCGACGAGTGCCTGCACCAGGCGATGGCGATCGCCGGCGCCCGTGCGGCGAGTCTGATCGACTGGAGCAGCGGGCTGGCGCTGGGCAGCGCCGGAGTCGGTCCGACCGGCGACCACGACACCACGGCCGCCGAGGCGACCGACCTGGTGCGCGCGGCCGTCGAGGCCGCCACGTTCACCGCGGCGGAAGACCGCGAGGTGCCGCTGCAGGACATCCTCCTGACCACCGACCGCGGCTACCACCTGCTCTGCTTCATCGACACCGTCTTCGACAGCCGGCTCGTCCTGCACCTGTGGCTCGACCGCGCGGAGGGCAACCTCGCCGCCGCCCGCTTCCGCCTCCAGGCGCTCACCGAGGACCTGGTGCTCGGATGACGAACACCGTCACGGGCGCCCCGCGCGCCGGTGCGGGCGCCGTCACCGGCGCGGGCGCGGCCGTCGAACGGCTCGCCGGTGAACGCGCCACCGGTGCGCTGCGCGGCCCGGGCGGCGCCCTCTACCTGGTCGACGGCCTGGTCGCCCACGCCGAGTCCGACCGGGCGCCCGACCTCGCCACCCTGCTCACCGCCTGCGGCCGGCTCAGTCCTGAGGCCTGGCAGGACGCCGTCCACCGGTTCGGCCCCCTCGCGCGGGTCGGCGAGGGCCTGGTCGACCAGGGCCGGCTGACCCGGGGCGAGCTCGAACTCTGCCACCTCGGCGCGCTCTTCGACGCCGCCTGCTTCCTGCTCGACGCGCCCGCCACCGCCCCTGCCGCCCCGGCCCGTTGGACCTTCACGCCGGGCGTGCGGCACTGGCTCGGCCCGGTGACCGCGGTCGGTGCCCACCGGCTGCGCCGGGAGGCCGAGCGCCGACGGCACCTGCTGGACCGCATCCTTCCCTCGGCGCAGTTCGACACCGCGCCGCTGTGCCGGACCGCCGTCCCGCCGACCGCCGCCCCCGCACGCCATGCCCGCCGGCTCCGCCCGCCGACCCGGCGCCAGTGCGAGCTGCTCGACCACGCGGACGGCCGGAGAACCCCGGCCGAACTGGCCCGGCTGCTCGGCCGCTCCGCGTTCGCCACCACGGCGGACGTCCGCCGGCTCGCCGCCGCCGGCCTGCTGACCGGGACCGGGGCCGGTCCGGACGCGGGCCACGCGTACGACCCCGGCTCCACGCCGGCGGCGGGTGCGGAGCCGGCGTGGGGTGCGGAGCCGGCGTGGGGTGCGGAGCCGGCGGGTGCGGAGCCGGCGGGCGGGCCACCGGACGGCGCGGCCGAGCGGGTGCCGGAACCGCGGCCCCCCGGCACCCTGCACAGCCGCGTACCGGGTGCGGCGCTCGCCGCGCTCACCGGCGACGCGGCCGACCAGGCACCGGCTCCACGCCCGTCCCCCGTCGCCGCCCCGGACATCACCGTACTGATCCGGGTCCGAACCCTTCTGGAGGCCCGACTTTGAACCACGCTCCGCCCGCGACCCCGCCCTCACGGTCATGAGGCGGGCACTCAGGCAGCGTGTCGAAAGGAGACAACTGATCGCCTTGGAGACCGAGCTGCTGGCCGAACTCCGTGCCCTCAGGCAGCGGGTGCCGCACCTCACGGGCGGCCTGGTGGCCAGTGTGGACGGCCTGCCGATCGCCCATGACACCCATGGAACCGAGCCCTCGGGCCTGGCCGCGATGAGCGCGGCCTCGCTCGGCCTCGCCCACCGGCTGGCCGACAGCACCGGCCAGGGCGAGTTCCGGGAGTCACTGGTGCGCGGCGAGAACGGCTACGTCGCCATCTACGCGGCCGGCGGGAGCTGTGTGCTCACCGCCCTCGCCCACCCGGACGCGAACGTCGGCCGCCTGCACCTGGAGGCCCGCCGCTCCGCCCGGCGCATCGCCGCGCTCCTGAACGAGACGGCATCGCCCAAGGAGGCCCGGGAGTTCTGACCGCCCCGGGCCGCCCCACCGATCCCACCCCGTTCCCCCTCATCCCCCTCATCCCCCCTTCCGTCCCACGAACCGGAGACACCGACATGACCGACGCCGCAGGCGCGCTGAAGCAGGCCATGACCACGATCGAGGGCGCCATCGGCGCGGCCCTGGTCGACTACAACAGCGGCATGGCGCTGGCGACCCTCGACGGCCCCGGCGGCCTGGACCTCAACGTGGCCGCCGCCGGGAACACCGACGTGGTCCGCGCCAAGATGCGCACCATGGACATGCTGGGCCTCGCCGACGGGATCGAGGACATCCTCATCACCCTCAGCAGCCAGTACCACCTGATCCGCCCGCTCACCAACCAGAGCGGCAAGGGCCTGTTCCTCTACCTCGCGCTGGACAAGAGCCGGGCCAACCTCGCGATGGCCCGCCACCAGCTCACCAGGATCGAGGCCGACCTGGAGGTCTGACCCGCCCTCGGGCTCCGGGCCCGGGCCGGGTGACCCCGGTCCGGGCCGGCCTCCGGTACGGGCGGGGTGCCGAGCCGGCGGCACCCGGCTCCCCGCGACGAGCGTCAGGAACGGGGACCGTCGCAGCGACGGCCCGCCGCGGCGAGGGCACTGCGCCGGATGATCCCGACACCCGGACGGATCAGGAGCCAGTAGGCGGCGAACCGCCGCCCGGCGCGGGCATCGGTCCCCTGGATCCGCGTCTCGGTCACCAGCCGCGAACCGGTGCCGTGCGCGAACACCTGGTGGGAGATCACGGCCTTCGCGTAGCCGGGCTCGGCGAAGGCCAGGAATCCCGCGCCGTCCCGCAGCGTCGCCGGCTCCCGCGGGACCGGGCTCCAGAACCGTGCGACCCGGCCCAGCACCAGGGCGCGGCCGGGCTCTTCGGCCAGCGTCACCCAGCGGCCGTCCCTGCGGAACAGGTCGGCCAGCGGCACGGACCGGTCGAGGAGGTCCGGTCCCTTGCCGCGCAGCCGGGAGGGCAGGGTCCGCAGCGCCAGCAGCATCCTGGGCAGCGGGAGGTCGGCCAGCGTCACCGCGTTCAGCGCCGCCCACACCTCCTGCGGCGCCGCCGCGAGGGTGATGCCGTGCACGGTGCGGTGGCCGTAGACGGGCAGGAACCCGTCGAGCGTCTCGTCCATCGGGGGCCGCCTTCCTCGGTCCGGGGTCGGGCACGAGGAGACCGCGGCGCCCCGGCACCGCCGACCCCGAGGCCCGCCCGGGAGAACGGCGCGGCCACCACCAGCGTGTCCGCCCGACGCCCCGACGGCCAGCCCCTGGGGGACGAACTCCAGTACCACTGAGGGGGGTTGAAAAATGTAGCCGCCGCCCTCAGGACCTCGGACGACAACCCGGAACGACTCGACCGAGCGGCGTCCGAGGCCCGGGGACTCGCGGCCGTTCAGGGCCGGTTACGGAGCTTCTTCTTGTCGACCTTGCCCAGGGCGGTGAGGGGAAGGGCGTCGACGAGGTGGATCCGCTTCGGGGCCCAGAGCGCGCCCCGGCCGGCCCGGACGTGCTCGGTCAGTTCGGCGGGGGTGGCGTGCTGCCCGGGGCGCAGGACCACGGCGGCGGTCACGGCTTCGCCCCAGTGCGGATCGCGGGTGCCGTACACGGCGACGGCGGCGACCGCCGGGTGGGCGGCGAGGGCGTCCTCGACCTCGCGCGGGTAGACGTTGAAACCGCCGGTGATGATGGTGTCCTTGAGCCGGTCGATGATCGTGATCAGGCCGGTGCCGTCCCGGCGGGCCACGTCGCCGGTGTGCAGCCAGCCCCCTTCGAGCGCCGCCGCGGTCTGCTCGGGCTTGTTCCAGTAGCCGTCCATCACGAGCGGCCCGCGGACGCACAGCTCGCCGGGCTCGCCGTCCGGCACCGGCCGGCCGTGCGGGTCGACCAGGGCGACCTCCACGCCGGGCACCGGCCGGCCGCAGCTGCCCAGGACGTGCGGGTCGTCGCGGTGTTCGGCCGGATCCAGGACGGTCAGCGCGTTGGGGGCCTCGGCCTGGCCGTAGTGCTGGCTGAGCACCGGCCCGAGGAGGCGGTGCGCCTCGGCGAGCCGGGCGGGGTCGGCGGGCGCGGCCCCGTAGAGGACCCAGGTCAGCCCCGACAGGTCGGCGGCGGGGAGCCGGGGGTGGTCGAGCAGGGCGTAGAGCATGGTGGGGACGACGAACGTGGCGCTCACCCCGCCGTGCTCGATCGCGTCGATGACGCGGTCCGGGTCGAAGGAGGGGTGCAGCTCGAAGCTCGCGCCGCGCAGCAGGCCGGGGGCGACGAGGAGGCCGGCGGCGTGCGACATGGGGGTGGTGATCAGGAAGTGGGTGTCCGGCGGCCAGGCCCAGGTGGAACAGGCCCAGGCGTTGGCGAGCAGGGAGCGGTCGCGCAGCATCACGCCCTTGGGCTCGCCGGTCGTGCCGCCGGTGTAGAAGAGGTAGAGGGCGGGGCCGCGCGGGTCGTCCGGACCGGGAGCCGTGTCGGCGGCGAGGCCGTCGAGTTCGGCGAGGGTGATCGCCGGGACGCCCTCGGGGCGGGCGCGGGAGGCGAAGCGGGTGTCGTCCACGACCAGGCGGTCGGACGCGCTGTCGCGCAGGACGGTCCGGTCGGTGGCGGCGGTGGCCAGCGGGTGCAGGGCGGTGTAGCGCAGTCCGGCCAGGCAGGCGGCGGCCATGACGGTGAACGCCCGCGGGTCCGGGCCGCAGAGCAGGGCGATCCCGTCGCCGGGGGCGAGCCCCAGCCGCCCGAACGCGGCCGCGGTGCGCTCGATCCGGTCCGCGGTCCCGCCGTAGGTCCAGGTCCGCTCGGTCCCGTCGTCGTCCGTGAAGCGGAAGGCGGTGCGTCCGGGCCGTCTGCGCAGCGCGGACAGGATCAGGTCGGCGTATCCGGGTCTCATCGCGTTCTCCCCAGGACGGTCACGGCGGCCACCGCCTCCTCGATTCCGTAGAGGCCGCCGCCGTTCTCGGCGACGGCGATGCGCGCGCCGGGGACCTGCCGCCCGCCGGCCCGGCCGCGCAGCTGGGTGACCAGTTCGAAGACCTGGGCGAGCCCGGTGGCGGAGACCGGGTGGCCGCGGGATTCGAGTCCTCCGGACGGGTTCACCGGGAGGCTGCCGCCCAGTGCGCCGGCGCCGGAGGCCGACCAGGGGCCGCCGTCGCCGATCGGGCAGAAGCCCAGGTTCTCCACCTGCTGGATCTCGCCGAAGGCGGTGGCGTCGTGGACCTCCGCCACGTCGACGTCCTGCGGCCCGACCCCGGCCTTCTCGTAGGCGGCGCGGGCGGCCCGTCGGCCGATGTGCCGCTCGGCCTCGTCCGCCGCCCGGTCCGTACCGGACAGCAGGACGCTGCTGAGGACCGCCACGGCCGCGTCGTCGCGGGTGAAGTCGGCCCTGGTCACGACGGCGGCGGCGGCGCCGTCGCTGACCGGTGAGCACATCGGCACGGTCAGCGGCCAGGCCACCCGTCGCGCCGCGAGGACCTCGTCGGCGGTGAACGGCTTGCGGAAGTGGGCCCGGGGGTTGTGGACGGAGTGGGCGTGGTTCTTCGCGGCGACCGCGGCCAGCTGGGCCTCGGTGGTTCCGAAGCGCTGCATGTGGGCGCGGGCCAGGGAGGCGTAGATCTCCATGAACACCGACCGGTCGCCGTCGGGGACGGACAGCTCGGGCGGCAGGGGGCCGGACAGGGCGGCGAGGGCGGCGAGGGTCTCCTCGCGGTGGGCGACGTCCATGGCACCGTCGAACACCGCCAGCCCCCGGGCGGGGTCGGCGCAGACCAGCTTGTCCACGCCGACGGCCAGGGCGACGTCCGCCAGGCCCGCCCGGACGTGGGCGATCGCCAGCCACAGCGCGGTGGCGCCGCCGGCGCAGGCGTTCTCCACGTTCACCACGGGCACGCCGGCGAACCCGTGCGGGCGCAGCGCGACCTGGCCGGGGATCATGTGCTGGCCGTCGATGGCCTTCTGGCTGACCGTGGCGTGGAAGACGGCGCCGACGTCGCCCGGGGTGAGTCCGGCGTCGCGCAGCGCTTCGTGGGCGGCCTGCCCGGCGAGGTCGCCGGCGGTGCGGTCGAGGTGGCGGCCGAAGGGGGTCGCGCCGACGCCGAGGACCAGTGCTTCGCGGTTCATGACACCACCCGGTTGCGCAGGATGCCGAGGCCGGAGACTTCGAGTTCCACGGTGTCGCCGGGTTGCAGGAAGCGGCCGTGTTCCAGTCCGCAGCCGGTGGGCACGGTGCCCGAGCCGAAGACCTCTCCGGCGTGCAGCCGGGTCGCCCGGGAGGCGAAGGCGATCATGTCGGCGAAGGTGTGGTGCATGTCGGCGGTGGTGCCGCGACTGACCTCCTCGCCGTTGACGCGGGCGGTCATGGTGAGCCGGTAGGGGTCACCGACCTCGTCGGCGGTGGTGATCCAGGGGCCGAGGACGTTGGAGTCGGTGAAGTCCTTGCTCTTGCTCAGGCCCAGGCCGGTGGCGATCTCCTCCAGCTGGGTGTCGCGGGCGCTGAAGTCGTTGAAGACCGTGTAGCCGAAGATGTGCGAGGGGGCGTCCGCGACCGTGATGTCGGTACCGCCGCGGCCGAGCACGCAGGCGAACTCCAGCTCGTAGTCCCGCACCGAGGAGTAGCCGGGCCAGGCGATGTCGCTGTCGTGGCCGGTCACCGAGAGCCGGTTGGTGAGGTAGTACAGGGGCCGTTCGAGCATGACGGCCGGCAGCTCGACCTGCTCGGCCGCAATGCCCTGGATCCGGGCGCGGGCGTTGCGGAAGTGGCCGGGGAAGGCGCCGAAGTCCCGGATCTGCACGGGCCTGGGCAGCGGGGAGAGCCAGCGGACCTCGGAGGCGGCGACCACGGCTTCGTCCGGCGCCCGGTCGGCGAGCCGGTCCAGGATCGGCCGTACCGGATCGCCGCCGTCGATGATCGCCTGCATGGTGGCCAGCGCGGGGGCGTGGTCACCGGTCGTCAGGTGGTGGGCGCGGTCGAGCAGCAGCAGGCGTGCGCCCTGGTCGAGGACGAGCGCGGTCCGCTCGGCACGCTCGTGTTCCACGGTTGCGAGTTTCACGGTCGGGGCCTCTTCTCGGGAGGGGACGGGAAGCGGGGTGGGGTCGGACGGCGGCCGGTGCGATCGGCCCGGACGGCGGCCGGTGAGGTCAGACGAAGGCGACGACGCGGGCCGGGGCGGCGCTCGCGCGGGCGATCTTGATCGGGAAGAACGCCACCCGGAAGCCGGACGGCGGCAGCGCGGCGAGGTTGGTCAGCTGCTGGACGATGAAGACCTCCCGCTCCCGGCCGGCCCGGTGGCCGTCCCACAGCACGGAGTTGTCGCCGCTCTCGCGGAACCTGCGGGCCATCACGGCAAAGCTCAGGTCCCAGCCCCCGGCGTCGGTGCCGAGCACCTTGGCCCCGAGGCCGGCCAGGAAGAGCGTCGACTCGCGGCTCATCCCCGGGTAGCGGAAGAACTCGGGGTCGGACAGCCCGTAGCGCTCCTGGCCGGTGCGCAGCAGGACCGCGCCGCCGGCCGGGACGGGGGCGCCGTTCTCGGCGAGCGCGGCCTCCAGCGCCCCGACGGTGATCGGGGCGTCGAGCTCGCAGCGTCCCCGCAGGTCCAGCACGAGCGCCTCGCACCACAGTTCGTCCAGGGCGATGTCGGTGATGGTGCGGGCGGGCCTGCCCTCGCAGGTCGAGCCGTAGTGCAGCGGGGCGTCGACGTGGGTGCCGAGGTGGGTGCTGAAGTCGGTCAGCGTCTCCGCGCCCCAGCCCTCGCCGTCGGGCAGGTCCTCGACGCGGCAGTGCAGGGCGGCGGCGAACTGCTCGCGGCCCTCGCCCGCGGGGTGGGCGTAGGCGATGGAGGGCGCGATCACCTCGGCGAGCGGCCGCAGCTGCTCGGGGAGCAGCTCGCGGTCGGCGGGGTCCAGCGTCCTGGTCAGGTCGATCAGTTCCATGACGGCTCCTCCTCGGTTACTGGACGCTCAGCATAGAACTGGACGCTCGACACAGGCAACCGTTCGCCGCCCCGGAACCACCGGGCCGCGGCGTGACAGAATCGGCCGGGTCAGGCGGCCGCAACCTTGGGAAGGACACCGCGTGGGCGCGACCCGCAAGCAGGAGATCTCCGCCGAGACCCGGCGCCGGCTGGTGGCCGCCGCCTGGGAACTCGCCGCCGAGGGCGGAGCCGCCGCGGCCTCCGTCCAGGCCGTGGCGGAGCGCTCCGGCATCAGCCGGGGCTCCGTGGCGTGGCACTTCGGCTCGAAGGACGGCCTGCTGAAAGCGGTGGTCGAGGAAGCGTTCCGGTGGGGCGCGGAGTTCATGCGCGAGCGCCTCGCCGAGGCCGGTCCGCAGGCCGGCGTCGAGGCCCTGATCGAGGCGAACTTCGCGCTGATGTCCCGGCCCGAGGCGCACATCTTCTCGACGCTCCTGATCGAGGCCGTGAGCCGCGAGTCCCCCCTGCGCGCCACCTACGCCGAGGAGTACGCCAGGATCCGCGGCCTGTACGCCGGCCATCTGCGCGCGACGGGCGCGCACGTCACCGACCCGGACGCCGTCGCGGCGGCCCTGCTCGGCGGCACCCTCGGCATCAACATCCAGCACCGCCTGGACCCGGACCTGGACCGCCGGCGGGCCGTGACGGCGATGACCGGCATCTACACCGACGCGCTCTCCGCCGCCGAGCCGTCGCGACGGGCACCGGGTGCGGGGCCGCGATCCGGGACCTGACCGCGCCGGACGGCCCGCCCGACGGCCCCCGGTCCCCGTCCCCCGCTGCGGGGCGCCCGCCCGACGGCGCCCGGCGCGGGGCCGGCCCGGTGCCGGCTCACGGGGTCGCTTCCCCGGACGCGAAACCGGGCAGCCAGCGCAGCGCCTCCGCCCGGAAGGGGACGGTGCAGTCCAGTTGGCAGAGCACGGCGCTTCCGGCCGTGACGGCGCGGTTGATCAGGACGTAGGACGGCGGGAGGTTGAGCCGGCGGATCAGTCCCCGGGTGCCGGGGGACGCGGCCCGGGCCAGTTCCTCCCGCAGCCAGGACCGGGTGAAGTGGAACTCCTCCTGCGCCGCCGGTACGGCAAGCGGGGCGAGGAAGGCCGAGACGGCCTCCGCCCCGGCCCGCGCTCCCGGCCGGAGCAGGCCGGCTTCCCGCATGAGCTGTTCGGCGGCTTCGAAGTCCCCTTGGTGGGCGAGGCGTTGGAGCGTCCCGAGCGTGTGCGGCAGCCCGTCGGGGAGCCGTTTGACCGCGCCGAAGTCCAGGACGCCGAGCCGGCCGTCCGGCAGCAGGCGGAAGTTGCCGGGGTGCGGGTCGGCGTGCAGCAGCCCGGCCCTCCCCGGGCCGGAGAGCAGGAAGCGGGTGAACCGCAGCCCGGCCGCGTCCCGTTCCTGCCGGGTGCCGCCGGCGATCACGTCGGCGAGGGGCCGGCCGGGCAGCCATTCGGTGACCAGGACCCGGGAGGTCTGTGCGATCACGGCGGGCACGTGGATGTCGGGGTCGTCGCGGTACGTCTCGGCGAAGGCGCGCTGCGCGCCCGCTTCCAGGTGGTAGTCCAGCTCCTCGGCCACCCGCTCCTTCAACTCGGCGACCATCGGCCCGATGTCGAGGCCCGGGTAGAGCAGACCGAGGACGCGCATCAGCTGGGAGATGCGCGCGTAGTCGCCGAGCAGGGCCTCCCGGGCGTTCGGGTACTGGATCTTGACGGCCACCTCGCGGCCGTCCTCCCAGCGGGCCCGGTGCACCTGCCCGATGGAGGCGGCGGCCTCCGGCTCCTCCGCGAACGCGCGGAACGACTCCGGCCAGGACGCACCGAGCTCCTCGGCGAGGGTGTGCCGTACGGCGTCGAACCCCAGCGGCGGTGCCGATTCCTGGAGCCGGGCCAGGGCTTCCCGGTACGGGCCCACGAGGGCCGGCGGCAGCGCGGCCTCGAAGACCGAGAGCAGCTGGCCGATCTTCATCGCGCCGCCCTTGAGTTCACCGAGCACGGAGAAGAGCTGCTCGGCGGTGCGCCGCTGGAACTCCTCGGCGACCGCTTCGGCGGACTGCCCGAGCAACCGTCGGCCGACCCTGGCGGCCGACCTGCCCGCGTACCCGAGCGGCAGTGTCGCCAGACGGGCCGAGCGGGCCGCCGGCCGCCAGGGGATGCCGGCCCCGGGGCCGGGCAGCCGGCCCTCGGCCGGGCGTTCCTCGTTCCGCTCCATGCGCCGGGATCCTCTCTGTCCGCCGGACGCGGTGTCCGACCGGAAAGAGGAGCGGCGGACCCGAGGCACTCCCCGCCCGCTAGTGACTTTCCCGGCGACGGCGGTCCCGGCGCCGCGGCGGGCCCCGGTGGCCGCCCGGCGATTGCCGGGACATCGGAGGGATTGCCCGGAGTGCCCGGGCCCTCTGACACGATGGAGGTATCCACCCCCGAACCCCCGGGTGCAGGGTCCGCGGCCCGGGTCGTCGATCATCCACAACGCGACAGGGACCTGCGGGCGCCGTCCTCCCCGACACGGTGGCTGGACGATTGGTCATGGGAGGGAACATGGGTACTGGTGAGGGGCTCGCCGGGCGGGTGCGGCAGGACTGGCCCTCGGTCGAGCTCGACGCGGTGCGGCGCCTTCGGGTGCTGGCTGCCGCAGGCGGCCACCGGATGTTCGCCGAACGCACGCTGACGGCTTCCTTCGACGCGGTCTGGTCGGTGGCGAGCGATCTCGAAGGGGAGCTGCCGGGACTCATCACCGGCCTCAGGGCGTTCAGCCTGGAACCCGCCGAGTCGGGCGGCGATCGGTGGTCCGGCGTGGCCACCAGCAGGATCGGCCACCGGGAGCGCTTCGACGTGGTGCTGCGGCCCGGCTGGTGCCTGATGCAGAGCAAGGCCGTGGTGGGGGGCATGGCCGCGGTGCCCGAGGGGGACGGGGTGCGGTTCGCCCTCTTCGGCGGCCTGCGGCTGCCGGGCATCCGTGCGGTCGGCTCGTTCCTCGGGAGTTCTCCGGACTGGAAAGGCAGGGTATTGATGGACCGTCTGGAGTCCCGCGTTTCCGCCATGGCCGCATTGCCGCCCGCGGACTGACCCGATCCGCCTGTCGGAATCGGATCGATCCGGTGCGGGACGCACCCTCAAAGGCGTCCCGCACCGCACCATGTCCGGCCCTTCCCGTTCCGCTTCCCCGGACTTCTCAGAACCAGGATCTGCGGAATATCGCACGCGCCCGGAACAGTCGTGAACGCACCGTTCCGACGGGGACGTCGAGAATGCTCGCGACCGTCTGCTCGTCGAATCCTTCGATGTGCCGCATCGTCAATATGGCGCGATGCTCGGGAGAAAGCCGGTCGAGTGCGTCGCGAATGTCCGCGGCGAGTTCGGTGTCCGTCGGGTCGGGCTCGTCGGCGAGTTCGGCCGGCGACGACTTCCGCCCCCTGGCCGCGACCCGGACGGCCTCGCGCAGGGCGATCGCCTTGGCCCAGCCGAACAGCGCCTCGGGCGTCTTGAGCTGGTGCAACCTCCGGAAGATCGCGATCATCGACTCCTGGGCCGCGTCCGCGGCGTCCTGCAGGGCGATCGGCGCACACACCCGTCCGACATACGGTGCGAGAATTGCCAGAATTCGTTCCATTGCGATGACGTCGCCCCGCTGGGCTCTTTTCACCAGATCGGCCAGGTCATCTTGTTCGCGCGCATGCGAAAATTCCATCGACGGATCCCCCATGTCCCCGTTAGAGCCAAGCGCGGCTCGCGTGCAGTCGCCCCTCGGGCGTTCTGTGCGATAACCCGGCGCGCGGCCGCTTCCGGATGCGGCGGCGCGCCGATGACTTCGTCTCCGGGCGGAAGTGTAACCGATCGTAGGCCCTCTAGGGCAGCGATTGGCGGTAATTCCCTTGTACCAGCAGGTAGTTGGTCGCAGGGTCGCGCAGCGGCACCCGAGGAGTGCAACGGCCCCCCGCGCCCTCTTCCCAGCGGAACCGCGTCCGCCACCGGGAGTAATAGGAGTGATCGGGTGAAGACCGAGCAGTGGGCCGACAGGACCGGAATTGACCTCTACGTGTCAATTCTGGAAGCGGAGTTCGGGTATTCGAGCGGACTGCGGCTGGCCGTGGCGCACGCCGCCGGATCGACGGGCCGCGGCGTGCACGAGGCGGAGCGGCAGCTCGCGGCGGCGTTCCCGGCCCGCCGCCGGGCCGAGTTCCTGGCCGGGCGCGAGGCGCTGCACCGGGCCCTCGGCCGGGCCGGGCTGGACTCCGGACCGGTGCTCCGCGACGGCCCGCGCCCCAGGCTCCCCGCCGGCGTCCGGGCCTCGATCAGCCACTCGCAGGGCGTCGCGGTGGCGCTGGCCGGGCCGGCCGCCCGGTACCGGACACTGGGCGTCGACATCGAACTGTGCGGCCCGCCGACGGCCGCCGCACACCTGGTGCTGAACCGGGGGGAGCGGCACCTGTTCGACCGCTCGGCCCCGGACGCGGCGGACCGGCTGCTGGCGCTGTACAGCGCCAAGGAGGCCGCGTTCAAGGCACTCAGCCCGCTGCTGGAACCGGAGGAGCTGCCCGGGCTGCGCGCGGTCCGCCTGACGCCCCGTCAGGACGGCTGGCAGGCCGCGCCGGTGGCCCGGCCCGGCCTCCGGGTCGCGGTGTCCGTCCGGCGGCTGGGCGCCGGCGTGCTCGGCTGGGCGCTGCCGGCCGGCTGACCGGGCCCGGAACGTGCGCCGGGCCGCCCCCGCAGAGCGGGAGCGGCCCGGCGCCACTGCGCACGGAGGGCGTCCGGCGCCTCAGGCGAGTGCCTCGGCGGAGTCGCGCTCCGGCACGGGCCCGGGCTCCGGCGCGGCCTCGGTGTGCCCGCCGCCGGGGAGCCACCGCAGCAGCCGCGGCAGGTACCAGCTGCGGTCGCCCAGCAGGATCAGCGCGGCGGGCAGCAGCACCGCTCGGACCAGGGTGGCGTCGATCAGGACGGCCGCCGACATGCCGACGCCGGACTCCTTCATGGACAGTTGCGGGAGCGCTCCGAACACCGCCGCGACGGCCACCATCACGATCGCGGCGCTGGTGACCACGCCGGCCGTGCCCTTGATGCCCTCGGCGACGGCCCGGGCCGTGGGCAGTCCGCGGTCCCGGCCCTCGCGGATCCGGCTCACCACGAACACGTGGTAGTCCATCGAGAGTCCGAACAGGAAGACGAAGAGGAAGAGCGGCACCCAGGAGGCGATGCCCCCGGTGGCCGTGAATCCGAGCAGGCCCTCGCCCCAGCCGTGCTGGAAGACCACCACGATCAAGCCGAACGCGGCCCCGACCGAGAGCAGGTTGAGCACCAGGGTGAGAGCGGCGAGGGCCAGTGAGCGGAACGAGAAGAGCATTACGCCGAAGGTGAAGAGCAGGACGAAGCCCGCGACCCAGGGAGTGCTGTCGGAGAGGTTCCGGTTGCCGTCCTCCGAGACGGCCGTGGTACCGCCGACCGCGGTCTCGGCGCCCGCGAGCCCGGCGAAGGCGCGCGGGAGCACCGTTTCGCGCAGCGTGCGCAGGGCCGCGACCGAGGTCCTGTCGGTGCCGTCGCCGTCCAGGGCGACGGTGGCCACGCCGACCGTGCCGCCGGCGTTCACGTGGAAGGTCACCGGACCGCGCAGGCCCGGGGTCGAGTCGGCCGCGGCGCGAAGGCGGTCCAGCGCGGCCTGCCCGTCCGGACCGCCGAGGCCGTCGGCCTTGATGACGATCTTCGCGGGGGAACCCGCGCCGGGGAAGGCCTGCTGGATCCGCTGGTAGGTCTGCAGGGCCGGCAGGCTGTCCGCCGGCAGGTCGCCGACGCCGGCGTCCGAGGTGTTCAGGGCGAACGCCGGGACGAGCAGCGCCCCCAGGAAGGCCGTGCAGAGCGCCAGGGACAGGGCGGGGCGGCGCAGCACCAGGTCGATCACGCCGGTACGGCCGCGGGCGGCCCGGGCGCGCCGGCGCAGCGGGATGCGGCCCTTGTCGATCCGGTGGCCGAGCAGCGACAGCAGGGCCGGCAGGACGGTCACCGAACCCGCCACCGCGACGGCGACGACGATGATGGTCGCGGTGGCCATGCCGAGGAAGACGCCGTTGCCGGAGAGGTACAGCCCGGCCAGCGAGACGATCACGGTCAGGCCGGAGACGACGACCGAGCGTCCGGAGGTGGCGGCGGCGGCGGTCACCGCGGCCTCGGTACCGCGTCCGGCCGCCCGCTCCTCGCGCACCCGCTTGAGGTAGAAGAGCGAGTAGTCGACGCCGACCGCGATGCCGATCAGCGACATCACCGAGCTGCCGTTCTGGTCGATCGGCACCAGATGGCTGGCCAGCGCCATCAGCCCGCCGGCCGCGGTCACCACGGTCGCGGCCAGCAGGACGGGCAGCACGGCGGCGACGGCCGCGCCGAAGGCGATCAGCAGGATGCCGAGCGTCACCGGGAAGGACAGGGTCTCGGCGTCGGAGTAGTCGGTGTGCAGCTTGGCGTCGTAGCCGTGCCGGAACGAGGCCTCGCCGAACTGCTCGATGCGCAGGCCCTGGTGGGCCTTGGCGACCCGGGCGACCGCGTCGAGCACTGGTTGCACGTTCTCCTCGGCCTTGAGCGCGTCGCCCGCCATGTCGAACTGCACCAGGGCCGAGTGGCGGTCCGCCGAGATCGCGGCCTGCCCCGCCGAATCGAACGGAGAGACCACGTCGGCGGTCCTGCCGCTGTCGTTCAGTGCCTTGACGGTGTCGCCGACGGCGGCCCGGAAGCGGTCCGAGTCGACCGTGCCGCCGGTGTCCTGGACGAGGACCACCTCGTGGGCGGGCAGCGAGAGCCCGGCCCGTCCCAGGATCTGCTCCGCCCGGTGTGACTCACCGTTGGTCAGCTGGGCGGCCGTCGGGCTCTGCGTCTCCACCGCGCCGCCCAGCACGGTGGCCACCGCCACGAAGGCCAACCAGAGCAGCACGGCGGTCCACCGGTGGGTCGCGCTCCAGCGCCCCGCCGCCTCTGCCAATCCTCGCCTGCTTCGCACGTTCGTCTCCCAGGTCCGTCGGAACCGGCTCACCCGAGCCGTCAGGGGGTCAGGAGGAGCCGGCCCCGGCAGGAGTTCCGTGCCGATTCCGCCCGAGCCGGCCGGAACCTCCGGCCCGGTGCGGCCCTCCTGGCAGGCAGCCCGGACGACCGGGAGCTTCCGGCTCCCCCCGACAGACAGGCAGGAACCGTGCAGAGGACCGTCACCACCATCCCGGAGGAGCCCCGGCCCTTCCCCCCACTGGCCGGTGTCCGACACCGGTACGTCGACATCGGCGGCGTGCGGCTGCACGTCGCCGAGGCCGGACAGGGCGAACCCGTGCTGCTGCTGCACGGCTTCCCCCAGCACTGGTACGCCTGGCGGAAGGTGATCCCGCTGCTGGCCGGGGAGTACCGCCTGATCTGCCCCGACCTGCGCGGCTTCGGCTGGTCGCAGGCCCCGGCCGGCGGATACGACACGGACACCCGGGTGGCGGACGTGCTCGCGCTGATGGACGCGCTCGGCCTGCCGTCGGTCCGGCTGATCGGCCACGAGTGGGGGGCCTGGGCCGGGTTCATGCTCTGTGCGCGCGCGCCCGAGCGGTTCAGGGCGTTCCTCGCCCTGAACATCGTTCACCCCTGGCCGCTCCACCGCAGGCTGGCACCGCAGGCCTGGCGCTTCTGGTACACCGCTTTCCTGGAGTCGCCGCTGCTCGGCCGCTGGGTGCTGCGCCGCCGGCCCGGCTTCACCAGGTACCTGCTGCGTCGGGGGGTGGTGGACCAGGCGGCCTGGGAGGACGGCGCGCTGGAGGAGTTCGTGGCGGCCAGCGCCGAACCGGGCGCGGCACGGGCGGGCGAGGCGCTGCACAGGGCCTTCGCGGTGCGAGACGTCGCCGGACTGGCCCTCGGCCGCTACCGCGGGCTGCGGCTCAGCACCCCGACCCGGCTGCTCACCGGGGAGCGGGACGTCGTCCTGCCGCCGAGCGTGCTCGCGGGAGGGGAGCGCAACGCGTCCGCGCTGCGGGCCGAGGGCGTCCCGGGGTGCGGACACTACCTGCACGAGGAGCGGCCGGAGTTGGTGGCCCGGGCGGCGGTGAGCCTGTTCGAGGGGCGGCAGGGGTGAGGACCGGGGGCGGCGGCACCGGCCGCCGCCCCCGGCTCACGCCAGCCAGGCCGCCCGGAAGCTCCTTCTCGCGCGGTGCAGGCGGGATTTGACCGTTCCGCGGGCCAGCCCGAGGGTCCCGCCGACGGTGTGCTCGTCCAGACCCTCCAGCTCCCGGAGCACCAGGATCGCCCGATGCTCCGGTGACAGCCGGCCCAGCACGTCGTGCACGTCGCAGGCCAGCTCGGCGTCGGTACCGGTCGGCCGGTCCCCGACGTCCTCGACCGGGGTCTCCCGGCCCGCCCGCCGGGACACCCGGATCGCCTCCCTCACGGTGATGGTGCGCACCCAGGCGTACAGGGCGCTCGGGTCCTTGAGCTTCCCCAGACTCCGGAAGATCACGATCATCGCCTCCTGCACGGCGTCCGCGGAATCCGCCAGGGCGATCGGCCGGCAGAGCCGTCCGACGTACGGGAGCAGCAGCTCCATCAGGTCGTTGAGTGCCATGGCGTCGCCCGCCCGGGCTGCGCGGACCAGCGGAGCCGCGACCTCCCACGGCGCGAGGGCGGGCGGTGCGGCCGCCCGGTCCAGCTCTGTTCCACTCATGTCCGGGTAGAGGGCCCGCGGATCCCGGACACTCCCTCGGGGCTCGCTCCGGATCCTTCCTGATTTATTTTCGAATCCGGATGGAGTGCGCCGGGCCGCCCCCGGCTCTTACCCACCGTCGAGTCCTTCGGCGCCTGGCGGGTCGTCACCGCGGCGCGGAACGGGACCACGACGTCACCCCGCACTCGTACACGCCGGCCTCCGGCGTGCGATCGGTCACGCCGAGCAGAGGGATCCACGCATGCCTGACGTCTCCGCACTCCATCTGGGCTCCGTCCCGCAACCGACCGCCCCCCTGGGGGTGCTGCCCGAGATCGCCGCGGCCGGGCACCCCGACACGCCGTTCCGCTCCGACCTCCCGTGGCGCACGTACGACGGTCCGGTCACCACCTTCGCCGAGTTCGCCACGGCCGTCGAGGACTACGCCGACCGCTTCTGGGCGGCCGGGATCCGGCGCGGCGACACCGTGGCCGTGGTGCAGCGCAACCACATCGAGGTCGAGGGAGTCATGTGCGCGCTCGGCCGGATCGGGGCGCTGCCCGCGCTGCTGTCCTGCGCCATGGAGGCCGGCGAGCTCCTGGAGTGCTTCGCCCGGCTGGACGACCCCTACGTGGTGGTCGACTCCCTCGGCCTGGCCGAGCTGGCCCCGCACCGGCACGCGGTGAAGGTGCTGACCCGCGGCGTGCTCGCGCTGGAACCGTCCGGGGCCGACTGGGTCCGGCCGCTGCAGGAACGCGCCGCGCACGTGGCCGCGCCGCGCGACGAGGACGACTGGTTCGTCGTCACGCACTCCTCCGGCACCACGGGCGCGCCCAAGCTGGCGGCGCACTCCACGCGCTCGCTGTTCGGCATGGTCGCCCCGATGATCATGATCTTCCGGGACCAGTACAACCGGAACGACCTCAACGCCAAGCACCTCTCCTTCGTACACGCCCGTACCTGCGCCGGCACCCTGGCCTCGCTGGAGACCGCGATGCCCGCGCTGTCGATCGCCGACCCCTCCCCCGCGAACGTCAAGCGGCTGTTCCTCGACCAGCGCCCCACCTCGGTCGAGACCCACCCCAACGTCTTCATCCAGTGGGAGCAGCTGGCCGCCGACCCGGACCGCCCGTTCGCCGGCGTGGAGCGCTTCATCAGCACCTTCGACGCGATGCACCCGCGCACCGTGCGCACCCTGCTCGCCGCCTCCGACCAGCCCGGGGCGCACTACCTTCAGGCGTACGGGCAGACCGAGTCCGGCCCGATCTGCCTGCGGATCGTCACCCGCGACGAGGCCGGCGACTACTCGCCGCGCAACGTCGGTCACTCCGGCGGCGGGATGGAGGTCCGGATCGTCGACGAGGCCGGATCGCTCGTCCCGGCCGGCACCCCGGGCCGGATCGAGACCCGCTCCACCGGGCGGATGCGCGGCTACGTCGGCGGCGGCACCATGCCGGCCGACGACGCGTGGTGGCCGATGGGCGACATCGGCCGGCAGCTGCCGGACGGCTCGCTGGAACTCCTCGACCGGGTCGTCGAGCACGTCGACGGCGTGGACAGCCTCCTGGAGAAGGAGGACCACCTGCTGGAGTCCCTGCCCGAGCTGGTCGAACTGGTCCTCATCCGGGCCGAGGACGGCGGCGTCTTCGCGGTCGCCTGCCCGCGGGCCGGCTCCGCGCCCGATCGTGAGCGCTTCCTCGCCGCCGCCGCCGAGGCCGGCCTGCCGGAGATCACCGTCTTCTTCTGGGAGTGGGAGGCCATGCCGGTCACCGGCTCGTACAAGGTCCGCCGCGCCGTCCTGCGCCGGCGGCTGGGGAGCCGCCTCGACCGCGCCGCGGTGCCGGCCGGGGCCCGGTGAGCCCGGTGGCCCACCTCTGGCACCTGATCTCCGGGGCCGTCCACGACGGCACCGTGCTGACCACGCCCTCCCGGGACTCCGCGCCGGTCACCGGCCCGGAGCTGCTGGACCGGGCCGAGCGCACCGCCGGACGGATCCACGCCGAGCTCCCGGTGCGCCGGGTGGGCCTGCTGATGGCCAACGGCGAGCCGTGGGTCCGCGGTCTGCTGGCGCTGCTGCGCCTCGACGCCGCCGCCGTACCGCTGGCCCTGCCGGTGGCCTTCGGCGGGATGGACGCCTACGCCGAGCACCTGCGGCGGATCGCGGAGGACTGCGGCCTCGACGCGGTCCTGGTGGACGGTTCGCTCGGCGCGCGCATCCTCGACCGCGTCCGGGCCGCCGTCCCGCACGTCAGGTTCATCGACATCGCCGAGGCCCCCGCGCGGAGGAGCGCGTTGCCGCCGACCGGCGAGGGCGGCTCCACCCCGGCGGTCGTCCAGTACACCTCCGGCAGCACCTCCGCCCCCAAGGGCGTCGTCCTCGGCCACGCCAACGTCGCCGCGGGCCTCGACGCCATCGCCGCCGGTACCGGCTGGTCGCCCGACGACCACCTCGGCCTGTGGCTCCCGCTCTTCCACGACATGGGCCTGTTCAGCCTGATGAACGCACTGCGGCGGGGCAGCCGGGTGCATCTGTGGCAGCCGGGCGACTTCATCCGCCGCCCGCTGCGCTGGCTCACCGAGTTCGCCGCGGCCGGGGCCACCGCGCTGCCCGCGCCGAACTTCTTCTACGACCACCTCACGGCCGCCGCCGCGGACCGGGGCGTGCCGGACGGCGTCGACCTCTCCCACTGGCGGTTCGCCGGCAACGGCGCGGAGCCGGTGCAGCTCCGCAGCCTGCGGGCCTTCCAGGCCGCCTTCGGCCCGTACGGGCTGCGCGAGAACGTGGTGCAGCCGCAGTACGGGCTGGCCGAGGCGACCCTGATCGTCACCAGCGGTGCGCCGTTCGCGCCGTACCGGGCCGTCACCGTCGACCGGTCGAGGCTCGGACCGGGCGAGAGCGTCGTTCCGCTGCCCGAGGACGCCGAGCACGCCCGGACCGTGATCTCCTGCGGGCCCGCGGTGGACGGGATCGGCGTGCGGATCGCGGCCCCCGGCCGCCGGGGCGAGCTCCTGCCCGAGGGCACCGTCGGGGAGGTCCGGATCGGCGGCCCCTCGGTGACCCCCGGGTACCTCGGCCTCGCCCCGCAACGGCAGCCGTTCGCACCGGACGGCTGGCTGTGCACCGGTGACCTCGGCTTCATGATCGGCGGCGAGCTCTTCGTGATCGGCCGGATCAAGGCGATGGCCGTGGTGCACGGCCGGAACTACTACGCCGAGGACGTCGAGGACACCGTTCGCACCACCCCCGGCGTGGACCGGCGGCACTGCGCCGCCTTCGTCCGGGACGCCGACGGCGAGGAGCGGATGGTCGTCCTCTGGGAGACCGCGCACGGCACCGAGCGGGCCGAGGAGGTCGGCCGGGCGATCCGCGACCGGCTGGTCGAGCGGCTCGGCCTCGGCGCCGTCGAGATCCGTGCCGTGGCGCCGTCCAGCATCCCGTTCACCAGCTCCGGCAAGGTCAAGCGCTCGGCCGCCGCCCTGTTCCACCGCACCCTCGTCACCGCCGACCCGTCGGCCGACCGCAACTCCTCGAAAGGACGTGCGCAGTGAGCACCGTCAGCACCGAACAGAACACCGTCGACACCATCCGCGTCCTGGGCGTCGTGCGCGCCGCCCTGGCCACGCACTCGGGAGTCCCCGTGGACATGATCGACCCCGCCCGGCCGCTGTCGGCCGTCCCCGGCATCGAGTCGGTGAAGGCGCTGCGAGCCATCACCGAGATCGAGGACGAGTGCGAGGTCGTCATCCCGGACGACTTCCTCTTCGAGACCGCGACCGTTGCCGAACTCTCCGAGTTCGTCGCCAAGTTGGTGGCCCGGAGGGCCGGGGCATGACGGCCGCGCCCGCCCACTCCGACACGCTGGCCCGGGCGGTCGGCCGGTTCCGCACCGCCCCCGGGGACATCGCCAGCTACGACACCGATGTGGCCACCGCGGCCCGGGCCCTGCGCGTCGGCGAGGAGCAGATCGGCCACCTGGCGCAGGCCGGTCTCCCGCACGCGTACGACGCCCTGGGCGCACTGCGCTTCGACTACGACGACCTGATGAACGTGGGGATGTTCTGCGGCACCGGCCAGACCGTGCCCGAACTCGGCCTCCGCTTCCTGATGCGCTTCGCGGCCACCGGCAGGTCCGACTGGTTCGCCCCGCGCGCGTGGGAGGTCGGCGTCCACCCGGCACGCACCACCGCCGGCGCGCCGGCCGAGGACACCGGCCCGCTGCCGAACGTCAGGGTGCGCCTGCCCGACCACCTGGGCCCCGGTGTCGAGCTGCTGGACGGCGCCGAACTGCCCGACGGCGAACTGGCCGACGGGGGCTACCGGGTCGCGGTCAGGCTCACCGGCGCCGACCGGCAGGTCCGCGACCCGGCGGTCCGCGAGGTCTGGGACGAGGTGGTCGGCACCCTCGCGGCCCGCGAGGTGCTCTACCAGACCGTCCCCGAGCGCCTGCGGGCCGACCACCGGAGGGCCTGGGCACTGGGCATGGCCGACTGCGTCGTGGCCTCCAGGCTGCTCGCCGACCGGCTGACCGCACGCGGATACCGGGCCCGGGCCCGCCGGGGC
Organism: Kitasatospora sp. NPDC058115; assembly: GCF_042884635.1. Classification (NCBI taxonomy): domain Bacteria; kingdom Bacillati; phylum Actinomycetota; class Actinomycetes; order Kitasatosporales; family Streptomycetaceae; genus Kitasatospora; species Kitasatospora sp. NPDC058115. The sequence goes on along the minus strand of NZ_JBHVTL010000022.1, from coordinate 33,216 downwards.
TACCTGCTGGGCCTGTTCGGCAGCGACCACGCCTGGTGCGAGGTCGAGGAGGACGGCGCGTACCGCAGCCTCGACCCCGTCTTCGCCTTCGTCTCCCTGCTGGGGGACAAGGCCCGCGGCGTGGCGCGGTCACCGGAGTTCGCGGAGGCGTGCTTCGGCGGCCGCTTCAACCGCCTGCTCCCGTGCCGCACCGAGACCGCCGCCCCACTGGTGTACTTCGCCGACGCCCCCGCCCCGTACTGGGCGATGGCGGGTGTCGGCGCCCGGCCGAGGAGGACCTCATGAGCACCGCCCGCGAGCTGGTCGGCGCCAGCCTCGACAACGCCGCGTTCCTGGACCGGCTCGCCGACGACGAGGACTTCAGCGGGGCCGGCGTCAACTCCGGTGAGCTCATCAGGCTGGCCCTGGCCTGCGAGGAGCACCTCGGCCGTCCGCTGGACGACGAGGAACTCGCCCGCCTCACCTCGATCGACGCCGTCACCGCGCTCATCTCGGCCCCGGCAGAGGTGAGTTGAGATGTGGCTCGGGCACATCGTCCAACGCGGCCTGGAGCGGCGCCCCGACGCCCTCGCGCTGCGGGACGCCGACCGTGACGTCACCTGGCGGCAACTCCACGCCGAGGTGCACGCGCTGGCCGGCCATCTGGCGGGCCGGATCGAACCCGGCGGACGGCTGGCGGTGGTCAGCGGCAACCGCGCGGAGGTCCTGGAGGCGTACCTGGCCTGCGCGGTGGCCCGCGTGGTCGCCGTACCGGTCAACCCGGCGCTGACGGTCCGTGAGATCGCGGACATCCTGGACGCGGTGGAGCCCGCCGCGCTCCTCGCCGAACCCGCCCACGCGGACCGGCTGCGGGAGCACTACCCCGGCCTGCCGGTCCTCGACATCACCGCGCTCGGCGATCTCCCGGCCGGCTCCGCACTGCCGGCGGCGGGCGACCTGGCCGACCCGGTGGCGATCCTGCACACGTCGGCGACCACCGGCAGGGCCAAGGGCGTCGTCGTCGACCAGCGCTCGCTCAAGCTCAACGCGCTGTCCTGGCTGGGCGAGGTGGCACCGGAGCCCGGCACGGTCTTCCTCAACGCCGGGCCGCTGTTCCACGGCAGCGTGGTGATCGCCCTGGACCACCTGGCGGCCGGCGGCACGGTGTGCGTCCTGGACCGCTTCACCCCGCAGGGCTGCCTCGCCGCCCTGGAGCGGTGGCGGGTCGAGCACGCCTTCCTGGTGCCCTCCATGGTCCGGCTGCTGCTCGGCGCGCGGGCGCTGGCCTGCACCGACCTCTCCCGGTTCCGGCTGCTGCTGCACGGGGCCGCTCCGATGCCGGCCGAGCTCGCCGAGGAAGCGGCGTCCCGGCTCGGCGTCGCACTGCAGGCCGTCTTCGGCATCACCGAGGGCGGGGGCCCGGTGCTGTCGCTGAGCCCGGACGCCCGGGTCGGCGAGCCGCAGGTGCCCGGCGCGGTCTGCGTCGGGTTCGCGATGCTCGGCACCGCGGCCCGCGTCGTCGACGAGCGGGGGGACGTCGTCCCCGCCGGCACCGTCGGCGAACTGGAAGTCCGCGGCGACGGCCTGATGCAGGGCTACTGGAAGAACCCGGAGGCCACCGCGGAGGCACTGCGGCACGGCTGGCTGCGGACCAAGGACCTCGGCTACACCGACCCCGAGGGGCGGATCTGGATCGTCGACCGGCGCAACGACCTGATCCTGCGCGGCGGCCAGAACGTCTACCCGGCCGAGATCGAGCACGTGCTGCGGCAGTCGCCCCGGGTGGCGGACGTCGTGGTCGTCCCCGCCCCCGACCCGGTCTGGGGACAGACCCCGGTCGCCTTCGTCCAACCGGTCACGCCCGAGGCCTTCGACCAGGGCGAGCTGCTCGACCTGTGCGTCGCGGGCCTGGCCGGCTACAAGCGGCCCAGCCGCTTCGTCCCGATCGACCAGGTGCCGCGCAGCCCCGCCGGCAAGGCGCTCCGCGCCCGCCTGCGGGCCCTGGCCGCCGAAGCGCCCCACACCCAGCCCGACGGAGAAGTGGAGACGGCCCGATGAGCGACACCGACTACACCGACCAGGCAGTCCTGACCGAACTGGCCGGAGGCAAGGCGATCCCGGTCAACGGCACCGCGGTCTTCCAGTTCGACTACGACAAGCGCAACGAGAAGATGCTGAGGCTCTACGTCCAGGGCAAGCAGCGCCAGTGGGACATGGACGACCGACTGGACTGGAGCCACGAGACCGACCCGGACGACCCGTTGGGCATCCCGGACGACTTCATCTCGATCGCCGGCTCCGCGCTCTGGGACCGGCTCCCGGACACCGAGCGCCGCGTCGTCCGGCGGCACACCAGCGGCTGGCTGTACTCGCAGTTCCTGCACTCCGAGCAGTTCGCGCTGATCGGCGTCGGCAAGATCTGCCAGGCCGTGTCCGACCTCGACTCCAAGATGTACGCGGCGACCCAGCTGATGGACGAGGCCCGGCACGTCGAGGGGTTCAACCGGTTCATCAGCACCAAGATCGGCCTGCGCTACGGCCTGTCCGGCTCACTCAACGCCATGTTCGAGCACGCGATGCGCGAACCCCGCTGGGACTTCGGCGTGCTGGCCGCGCACATCCTGGTGGAGAACATGGGCCTGGCCACCTTCGGAGTCCACCGCGAGCGCCTGAAGGACCCGCTGGCCCGCGCGTTCTCCGCCTACGTCGCCCGCGACGAGGCCCGGCACGTCGCCTTCGGACGGCTGCTGCTGCGCCAGTACTACCCGCAGCTGACCGAGGCCGAACTGCGCGAGCGGGAGGACTTCGTCGTCGAGGGCTGCTGGGCGCTGCGCGACCGCTACGTGGACGACGACATCTGGGAGCGCCTCGGCTACGGCGAGGAGGCCGTCGCCGCCGCCCGCCGCTCGCCGGCCAAGAGGGAGTTCCGCCGCCTGGTCTTCATGCGGATCGTTCCCGGGCTCAAGGAGATCGGCCTCTTCGGCCCGAGGGTGCAGGCGGCGCTGCAGCAGATGGGCGTACTCGGGTTCAGCGAAGTGGACGAGGCCGCACTGCGCGCGCTCGACGACCAGGCCGCCGTGGACGCGATGGCCGCACACGAACTCGTCGACCGCGAGCAGGACATCAAGCGGATGATCGAGCTCGGCCGCACGTCGGCCGCGAGCTGACCGCATCCCCCGGCCGAGGCCCGGCGCCACACCCCCGGAGCGCCGGGCCTCCTTCCTCCTGGAGCCACGCATGCAACCGACACCGACCTACTCCCGGCACCGCGGTCTCGCCCCGCCGGGCCACGACACCCGGGGCCGGCGGCTGCTGGCCGGGCTGCTCGACGGCACGGCCGGCGACCCGCCGTGCGCCCGGCTGCTCGACCTGCCCAGGGCCACCGGCTGGTCGCCGGGACGGATCACGTCGGCGACCGTCTTCCCGGACGACCTCACGCTCACCCCCGGAGTCGTCTTCGGGGGCTGGATCGCCTGCCTGGCCGACCACTTCGCGGGGCTGGCGATGCTGTCGGCCCTCCCGGACGGCTCCACCTTCCTGACCGCCGCACTCTCCGTCGACTACCGGGCGCCGCTGCTGCCCGGACCGGCCGACGTCGAGGCGGAGGTGACCAGGTGCTCCACCCGGCACGCCCTGGTGGAGATCGGGTTCAGCCAGGCCGGGCGCACCGCCGCGACGGCCACGGTCGAGCAGATCATCGGCCGCGCCCCGGGCAGCTGACCTGCCCGCTCCGCATCCACCACGACTGGAAGACGCGTGCCGCATGACTGCCGATCAACTGAAGGTGTGCATCATCGGGTTCGGGCCCCGGGGCCTGTCGGTGCTGGAGCGGATCTGCGCCAACGCCGGCCACCGCGCGGCCGGCCGGCCGATCGCCGTGCACCTGGTCGACCCGCACCGGGCCGGGTCGGGCGGTGTCTGGCGCACCGGCCAGTCCCGGCACCTGCTGATGAACACGGTCGCCGCCCAGGTGACCCTCTTCACCGACGAGAGCGTCGCCGCCGAGGGGGTGAAGGTGCCCGGGCCGAGCCTGTACCAGTGGGCCCGCGACCTCGCCACCGGCGGCCCGGGAACCTCCGGCGAGGTCCACGACGACCAGGTGCTGGCCGAGGTCCGCGACCTCACCCCGGACTCCTACCCGACCAGGGCCCTCCACGGCCAGTACCTCGAATGGGCCTTCCGCCGCGTGACGCGCACCGCACCCGCCTCGGTCTCCGTCCACGTCCACCCGATGCTGGCGACCCGCCTGGACGACGAGGCCGGCGGCCGGCAGTCCGTCTCCCTGTCCAACGGCACCCGGCTGACCGGGCTCGACGCCGTGGTGCTCAGCCAGGGCCACCTGCCCGCCGAACCGACCGAGGATGAACGCGAACTGGGTGCGTTCGCGGCCGAGCACGGGCTGCACTACCTGCCGCCCGGCAACCCCGCCGACCTCGACCTGTCCGCCCTGCGCCCCGGCCGGCCGGTGCTGCTGCGCGGCCTGGGCCTCAACTTCTTCGACCATCTGGCGCTGCTCACCAGCGGCCGCGGCGGCATCTTCGAGCGGCTGGACGGCCGGCTGGTCTACCGGCCGTCGGGGCGGGAACCCGCACTGTACGCGGGCTCCCGGCGCGGCGTCCCGCACGTGGCCCGGGGCCGGAACCAGAAGGGCCCGCACGGGCGCCACCTGCCCCGGCTGCTGGCCGGCGAGAGGTTCGAGGCGCTGCGCGCCGAGGCCGCCGAGGGCCGGCTCGACTTCCGGGCCGATCTGTGGCCCCTGATCGCGAAGGAGGTCGAGACCGTCTACTACACCGCGCTGCTGGCCCGGCGCGGGGCCGAACGCGCGGCCGACGCCTTCCGGGAGCGCTGGCTGCGCATCCCGTGGGGCACGGCCGCAGAAGCCGCGCTGCTCGACGCCTTCCACCTCCCGCCCACCCTCCGGTGGGACTGGCGGACCGTCGAACGCCCCTACGGCGAGCGGTCGTTCGCGAATCCGTCGGAGTTCCGCGACTGGCTGGTCCGACACCTGCGCGAGGACTGCCGGCTGGCCGGGGAAGGCAACGTCGACGGCCCCGTGAAGTCGGCCCTGGACGCCCTGCGCGACCTGCGCAACGAGATCCGGTCCCTGGTCGAGCACGGCGGCCTCACCGGCCGCTCGCACCGGGACGACCTGGAACGCTGGTTCACCCCGCTCAACGCCTTCCTGTCGATCGGCCCGCCCGCGAGCCGGATCGAGGAGATGGCGGCGCTGCTGGAGGCCGGCGTGCTCACGGTGCTCGGCCCGGGCACCCGGATCCGCTGCGACCGGGAGAACGGCGTCTTCCTGGCCGAGTCCGAGGTGCCCGGCCCGCCGGTCCGGGCGACCGTCCTGGTCGAAGCCAGGTTGCCCGAGCCCGACCTGCGCCGCACGACGGACCCGTTGCTGCGCAGCCTGCTCGCCACCGGCGGGTGCCGCCCCTTCACCGTTGCGGACGGCAGCCCCGGTGGCCACCGGACGGGCGGGCTGGAGGTGACCCACCGCCCCTACCACCTGGTGGACGCCCACGGCACGGCCCACCCGCGCCGCTTCGCCTTCGGCGTGCCCACCGAGTCCGTGCACTGGGTCACCGCGGCCGGCGCCCGGCCCTGCGTGAACTCCGTGACCCTCGGCGACGCGGACGCCATCGCCCTGGCCGTGCTCGGCCTCGCCTCCCCCGACGCGCCGCAGCCCGCCCCCGGCCAGGGGGCGGCCGTCGCCGCCTCCGGGGAACGGTCCTCCGCCCGCGCCTGACCGTCCGCGGCCGAGCGTCTACACCCGACCGGCCGCGGCCGATGACCCTCGCCCGATGACCTGCGCCCGACCGACCGAGCCCGACCACCCGGCCGCACGACCACCCGGCCGCCCGGCCGCAGAGCCCGCCCAAGCCCCGCCGCCACAGGCGCCGGGCAGAGTCCCGTCAAGTCCATGGAGTTCCCCATGCCATTGCTGGAGACGGTGGCCCCGCCACCGGCCCGGCCCGCCTCGGACGAGTGGGCGACCCCCGTCGGGGTGACAGTCGCCCGAACCACCGAGGAGGCCACCGATGCCCGAGCCGCCCTCACGGCCCTGCAGAGCGCGCTCGACAGCCGGCGCGGCCTGCTGCGCTACCACGGCGCCACCCGCGCCGTCGGCTACCTCGACCCGCCGCTCGAACTCACGCTGACCGGCGACGAGGTCGTCCTGCGCGCCCTCAACACGCGCGGCCGGGTCCTGCTGCCCCCGCTGGGAGGCGCGCTCCGCGGCGTCCTCCAGGGCGTCGTGGAGCAGGCCGGAGAGGTCCGCGGCCGGGTGGCCCCGCAGCCCGAGCACTTCGCCGAGGAGGACCGCACCCGCCACGCCGGCGTCTTCACCGCCGTCCGCGCGCTGGTCGCCGCACTCGCCGCGGCCGAGGACGGGCTGCTCGGCCTCTACGGCGCCTTCGGGTACGACCTCGTGTTCCAGCTGGAACCGATCGAGCCGCACCAGCCGCGCCGTCCCCGGGACCGCGATCTGGTGCTGCACCTTCCGGACGAGATCCTGGAGTTCGACCTGGAGCGCGACGTGGTCCGCCGGCACCGCTACGAGTTCGGGTACGCGGGCCGGTCCACGGCAGGGCTTCCCCGCACGACCGGTGCGGCCCCCTTCGTCCCGGGCGTGCCGGCGCAGTTGCGCGACCACGCGCCGGGCGAGTACGCGGAGCTGGTCCGGCAGGCGATGCCGCTGTTCCGGTCCGGCGACCTGTTCGAGGTGGTCCCCGGACAGGTGTTCCGCCGCGGCTGCGACCGGCCCCCGTCCGTGCTGTTCCGGCGCCTCTTGGAGCAGAACCCCGCCCCGCACGCCCTGTTGGCGAACCTCGGCGGTGGGGAGTACCTGGTCGGCGCCTCGCCGGAGATGTTCGTCCGGGTCCGCACCGACCGCTCCCGTCCCGCCGGGCGGAGGCTGGTCGAGAGCGCACCGATCAGCGGGACCGCCGCCCGGGGGCGCGACGCGCTGGAGGACGCCGCCCGGATCCGGGGCCTGCTCGACTCGCTCAAGGAGGAGTCCGAGCTGACCATGTGCACCGACGTCGACCGGAACGACAAGGCGCGCGTGTGCGTCCCGGGCACGGTCCGGGTGACGGCCAGGCGGAAGATCGAGATGTATTCCACGCTGATCCACACCGTGGACCACGTCGAGGGTGAACTCCGGCCGGACCGCGACGCGTTGGACGCCTTCCTGACCCACCTGTGGGCGGTCACCGTCACCGGCGCGCCCAAGGTACCCGCGATCCGGTTCATCGAGCGCGCGGAGCGGTCGCCGCGCCGCTGGTACGGCGGCGCCGTCGGACGGATCGGCTTCGACGGCGGGCTCGACACCGTCCTGACGCTGCGCACCATCCAGATCCGGGAGGGCGTCGCCACGGTCAGGGCCGGTGCCACGCTGCTCTGGGAGTCCTCGCCCGAGGCGGAGGAAGCCGAGACGGAACTCAAGGCCCGCGCACTCCTTCGCGTCCTGGAGCGGCCGGCCCCGCCTGCCCCGTCCCCGGCGGCGAGCGGCGGCCCCGGCGCGGGCAGGCGCATCCTGCTGATCGACCACCGCGACTCCTTCGTGCACTGCCTCGCCGACTACCTGCGGCAGACCGGCGCAGAGGTGGTGACCTATCGCAGCGGCCGCCATCTGCCGATGCTGGAACGGGAATCACCCGACCTCCTGGTCCTCTCGCCCGGCCCCGGCCGCCCGGAGGACTTCGACCTCACCGCGACCCTGGCGGAGGCGGAGCGCCTCCGGCTGCCCGTCTTCGGCGTGTGCCTCGGCCTGCAGGGCCTCGCCGAGTACTTCGGCGGCCGGCTGGGCACGCTCGACCGCCCGGTGCACGGGAAGAGCTCCCTGGCCCGGATCACCGTCCCCGGCTCCCGCCTGCTGGCCGGCCTCCCGGCCGAGTTCGAGATCGGCCGCTACCACTCGCTGTACGCCGAACCCGATTCACTGCCACCGGAGTTGATGGTCACGGCGGTGGCCGACGACGGCACCGTGATGGCTCTGGAGCACCGCACGAAGCCGCTGGCCGCCGTTCAGTTCCACCCGGAGTCGATCATGACCTCGGGCGGGCGGGCCGGCCACCTGATCGTGGACAACGCGGTCGCCTCGCTCGCCCGCCGGCCGGTGACCGCGGCGGCCCCGCCCGTCCAGCGGGTTCTCCGGAAACCGCTGACCGCGACCCACCGAGAGGAGTGCGGCGGCCTGCTCGCCACCGCGAACCGGACATCATGACTGCTACCGATCTCAGCCCGCAGCTCGACCCGGCACTCGATCCCGACCTCGACCTCGACCCCTCCGCCGGCCCCCTGCCGTGGGAGTCCTGGCGCAGCCGTCCGGCCGCCCAGCAGCCGTCGTGGCCCGACCGGCCCGCGCTCCGCGCGGTGACCGGGGAACTGGCCGGCTACCCGGCCCTGGTGGCCGCGGGCGAGTGCGACCTGCTGCGCGAGCGGCTGGCCGCCGCGGCGCGCGGCGAGGCGTTCCTGTTGCAGGGCGGGGACTGCGCCGAGACCTTCGACGGCGTCTCCGAGCAGCAGATCCGCGCCAAGCTGCAGGTCATCCTCCAGATGGCCGCCGTCCTCGGCTACGCCGCGTCCGTCCCCGTGGTCAAGGTGGGACGCCTCGCCGGTCAGTACGCCAAGCCGAGGTCCCGCCCGACCGAGACGCGCGGCGCGCTCTCCCTGCCGGTCTACCGGGGCGACGCGGTCAACGCCCCCGGGTTCAGCCGCACGGCACGCATCCCCGACCCCGAGCGGCTCAAGCGGATGTACCACGCCTCGGCGGCGACCCTCGACGTGATCCGGTCCTGCGTCTCCGGTGGCGCCGCGGACCTCCGCGCCGCCCAGGAACGGAACCGCGACTTCGCCGGCCGGTCACCCGCCGACGCACCCTACGGGCGGCTCGTCGACGAGATCGACCGGGCCCTGCGCTTCCTCGCGGCCAGCGGCGCGGACCCCGAACTGCTGCCCACCACCGAGTTCTTCACCAGCCACGAGGCGCTGCTGCTCGACTACGAGAGCGCCCTGGTCCGCACCGACCCCCGTACCGGCGCCCGGTACGACACCTCCGCGCACATGGTCTGGATCGGCGAGCGGACCCGCCAACCGGACGGCGCGCACATCGCGTTCGCGGCCGGGATCCGCAACCCGATCGGGGTGAAGCTGGGACCGACCGCCACCGCGGACGAGGCACTGGCACTGATCGACCTCCTCGACCCGGAACGGGAGCCGGGCCGCCTGACCTTCATCACCAGGATGGGCGCGGACCGGATCAGAGCGGTGCTCCCCGATCTCGTGCGGCGCGTCACCGACTCCGGGGCGCAGGTCGTCTGGGTCTGCGACCCCATGCACGGCAACACCTTCGAAGCACCGAGCGGCCACAAGACCCGCCACCTCTCCACGATCCTCGCCGAGGTGGAGGGCTTCTTCGACGTACACCGCGCGCTCGGCACCCATCCCGGCGGCCTCCACCTGGAACTGACCGGAGACCACGTCACCGAGTGCCTCGGCGGGACGCACGAGGTGCTGCCGCACGATCTGCACGACCACTACGAGACGGCCTGCGACCCACGGCTCAACCGCAGCCAGTCCCTGGATCTCGCCTTCCTGGTCGCGGAGATCCACCGCAGCACCGGCCCTGCACAAGGCACGTCTCCGGCCCGCAGCCGGCGGTAACGGCGGACGCCCCCCGACGTCGGCCTCCGCCCGCCGGACACCCCGGCAGGCGGCGGCCGACGCACCACCTTCCCAGCTGCTTCCCGGCTGCTCCCCGGACGCGTTCCGGCCAGTGGCCACTCACGGCCCCGGGACGACGGGAGTGTGGAGTGGGATCCCATGACCGGCGAACCGCACTTCACCCTCGATCATCCGTAGGCGTCGACGATCCACTGCAGCCCGTCAATGGAGGCGTTGAACATGTCGGCGATGGCGGCGGAGAGCACCATCGCGTCGAGCATCAGCATGAAGATCGCGACGCAGACCATGAACAGCACGAGTCCGGGCTGGCGCGGTGCGAGACCGACCCGTGTGTCCCCACGCGCGGTCGCCGCAGTCGTGGACATGGAAACCCCCTGGAATCAGGCATGGATGTCGGCCGGGCGCCGCACTGATGACGCTAAATTCCCGACGGCCGCTCAGGAACCGCATTCGAGGAGGCCCGATTTCGCGCAGCGGAAAGCTTCCGGCTCCCCGGCCGGACCGATTTCGCGCAGCGGACACACGACTGCCCGCACCGGTCACGGAAGCCTTGAGGAGATGCCCGGCGCCCCTCCCCCGGCCCGGGACTCCTGCGTCCGCGTTACCACCCACAGACCCGAAGGGAACCCGGCGTCGATCACTCGCCGCCCCGAACAGGCCGGCCCGCTCAACGCGTTGGTGAACACCGCTGGCGAGAGCCGGATCATGCCCTCGCACACCTCCAGACCGAGTGCCGGGGCAGGACAGGCATCAGGCTGCCCCGGCCGGGAACCGCTATCCCGACAAGACCGCCCGAAGCACAGCATGGGCAGGCGTCACATCAAGAGGCAGACAACAGAAGGCCCGCTGATCCGGGATTTCTCCCGATCAACGGCCTTCCGACATCACTGTCGGGACGACAAGATTTGAACCTGCAACCTCCTGACCCCCAGTCGCCCGGCGATGTTGGCCTCAGCCTGCCGTACGCTGAACGGAACGGGTAATCCCTGCAGAAGAACTGCCGCTGCGCACCTCGATCTGTCGCGTGTGGTCCCCAGGCACCCTCGCACACCAACGCGCTGGTGCTTCACCCCGATTCGGACAAGGCCCGCCGCTTCTTCGGCAGATGGGGTCTCTTCAGGGCCGATCCTCCCGAAGCCGAGACACTTACCCCTCGCCACTGGGCGGGTCCTGTAGCTGCCCGGCCACAACTTGCCCAGCCAGTTCTGGGAGATCGACCGAGCCTGGATACCCATCTCGAATCCCGCCCACAAGTTGGAGTGTTGGTCCCGCCAGACCGGTCACGACGACCTCGCGCGCGCCGATCCGGAACCATGCGCTACTGACTATGCGAGCTGCCCGCCCGCCTCACCGCCCGTACCCTCCGCCACTGGCTACCGATCGAATGCACCTCGCCCTAAGGCCTGTCACTTTGGCTATCTGCGGGACGAGATAAGGGGTGGCGGCAAGGTGGAGTTCGGCCTGATAGGCGATGGCGAGTTGTCGGTGCGCATGGCCAAGCCGTGCCACTGCTTCAGGCAGCCGATGCACTGCTCAACGGCGTTCCGCTCCTTGTAGGCCTCGGTGTCGAAGCCGGGCGGACGACCTCCGCGTGAGCCACGCCGTAGCCGGGCGTTTCTGGTCTACCGACTGCTGGATGGCCGCGTGGGTGTGGCGTTCCCGCACATGGGAGCGGATCGCGCGGGCCGAGTACGCGCGATCCGCGATAGCCGCGCCGGGCCGGGTGCGCGGCCGCCCGGGCCTGAGCGGGGAACGGATCGCGACCTTGAGGGTCGTGAAGGCGGGCGCGTCGCCTGCCCTGCCCGGCGGTCACGACGAGTGCCAGCAGGCAGGCCCGGGCGTCACTGACCAGACCTTGGTGCTCAGGCCTCCGAGTGACCGACCGGTGTCGTGGTCGTTGGTTCTCCGCGACCGCGGTCACCCTTTGCGGGCGCCAACGGCGTGCTGGTAAGCCCGCCACACGGTCGAGTCCACCAAGGTCGTCCAGCCGATGTCGTCTTCGGCGTCCGCGCCGCCACGGCGGCGGCGAAGATCCGATGCCGCGTGGCGTCGACCGCTCACCGTAGTAGCCCTGTGCGCGGTCTGGAACGGCCTCAGTTCCTCCGGCAGGCCACGCCAGGGCGAGCACGTGCAGTACTTCCACGTGATCACTTCAAGCGTGCGGCGGTGGTTCGCCCGCTGTCACCCACGGACCGGATCAGCCGGTATCAGCGGCTCGATCCGGTCCCACATCGCATCACCGATCACCAACCGGACAGACACATCAGATCAACTGCTCAACACACTAAAGAAACATGCTTTAGGCTGAAGCCCGGAAGGAGAGCAGCCCCCGTCCTGTGGAATCCGGTGCCCCTCAGCATCAAGAGGTAGATCGCCCCGACGGCAGCGATTGACGCCCTCTCAGATACTCGCGAACCTGCGACGGGCAGCAATAGCAACGACTGCGGCAACTGTCATCCATGCCTTGCCCAGCAACTGCCCCGGCAGGAACTGGAGCGAGCCAAATGCCAGTGTGAGGAACACCAAACTGTCGGCAATCATCCCGACCAGATTGGACGCAAGCATCGCGATGATCAGGCCGCGCTTTCGAAGGGGCTCGTACACCATGAAGTCAAGGCCTTCGGACAAGGCGAAGGCCGCAGCAGACGCGGTAGCCAACTCCGGGCTGGCCAGCCAGTAGGACAGGGCAGCGCCCACAAGCACCGCAACGGCAACAGGCCAGCGGCCAGCAGTTTCGCGAGCAACGTCACGCAAGACGAGGGCTATGCCAACGAGATATACACCTGCTGGCGCAAGGTAGCCGAGGCCCACTGGAACGACGCCAAAGTGAGTGACCGCCATGTTGGCAGCAGGGATGGTGGCGATGTACGCGACCAAGGCGCCGGCAGCACCAAGACGTCGAGCACGCATGATTCTCCTTAGAGGACATCTCATTGGATGGTTGATTAGGCAACTGGTGCGCCGGGGAGAGCCCCCTCTGCAGCGCGGCCCGAGGCAACGCCGGCCACAGGCCTGACAAACTTGGCGGCGACAAAGCCAACGACCACTGCTATCCACTCATAATTGCGCCACCGACAGATATCAGTCTGCACCGCCCGCCGCGGTGTCGACTCCTCCAACCGCATTGGTCGGCGCCGTTGCCTGGCTTGGTGGCTTCCGCAGCCTCCATCACTGATACGAACGCACAGCCGACCACTTCGGCGCCTTCGCCAACCTCACCGCAATCCTCATCTGCATCTGTAACTCTCGACCGAGATGTCCTCTTGTCGGCGACTACGCGGTCGGGCCGCGACCCAGCCTGACCTTCGGAACACAGGTCGACCCAGCGCTGGTTCCAGGCGTGAGCAGTCGTTGGCATTGCTACCAGACAGGACTGCGCCCAGCAGCCAGACTTGTCCGTCGCAAAACGAGGTAAAGCCCTCAGACGCCCATGCAACTCATCCAGAGACGCGCGCAATCGCATCATGACTGTGGATACTCTCAAGGTTCCGAACAGTCACCAAGTGAACAATCCCACGCTCTCGACACGCGACCGAGACATCGCGAGCCATATCCTCAACGAAGAGGGGATGGTCGTATGCCTCCATCGTCAGAACCCGCTCATCGGGCCGCTTGACCAATGGCATGATGGGGGCGGATCCGCACGCACGAAGAAGATCAACGATTTCACCCATGGGAAGCGGGTATGGATCGTCTCCTTCACCACTTACCGCCAGAGTGACGCGACTGCGCTGGTTGTGCGCACCATAGTCAGAGATCGTCTTCGAGCAGGGACAGAGGCTGGTGACTTCGGTGGTCACTTCAGTGACCACCGAAGTCACTCCTCGGTCGATCCGCCCCTCGACAGTCACGTCGTGGACCTGCCAGGAGTCGGCTCCGCTCGCCGGCGCGGTCACCAACGTTCCGACCGGTATCGCGACCTTGATCACCACGGCGTCAACGTCCAGCAAGTCGGCGCCCGCCTTGAGGACTCGGGGGAACTCTCGCGGATCGAAGCGCTGGAGGTGGGCGTGGGCCAGTTCGATCATGCGGCTCATGTGGGTGCCACGCCGATCGTGCGGAAGCCTGACGGTCACCGCCACCTCGGCGATTCCGCTCTGTCGCACTCGGCCGTCATTGAAGGTCACGGGGTAGCGAAGACCATCGATGCCAACCTCGTCGATCTCCACACCGCGGCGGTCGATCTCGTTCTGAACGTCGTGCACCGTCACTCGCCCCGGTAAGTGCACCCCGAGGTGCAGGTCTCCCGGACGGTTACAGCCGAGAGTTGCGGCAGGCCGGAGACGAGACGAGACCAGATCCACTGGGCCAGTACCTCGCTCGTGGGATTCTCCAGACCTTCGATCTCATTGAGGTAGTGATGGTCGAGCTGGTCCTCGATCGGCTTGAAGGCGCGCTTGACGTCGCCAAAGTCCATGACCCATCCCGCGTCGGGGTCCACGAGGGCCTCCACGTGCACGGTCACGCGATAGGAGTGCCCGTGGAGTCTGGCGCACTTGTGCCCCTCCGGAACCCGGGGCAGTCGGTGAGCGGCTTCAAAGGTAAACTCGCGGAAGATTTCCATTACCGAATTCCCAGATACTTGTGCGTCTGAAGCGAAAAGCTCCAATTCGGGTTCTTCATGCAGTACTCGACGGCCGCCCTGGTATTGTCCTCCAGCCTCGGGCCGTCCATCGGCTGGAGCCTGAAGTGGCGAAAATCCAGACCCTCGAACTGGGTCGGATCCCCGCCCTCCTGCGGATAGACGAGCTTCAACTCGTCGCCGCGGGTGACGACCAGATCGGAGCCGATCTTCGGACTCACACAGAGCCAGTCGATCCCGTCGGGCGCCTTCCTCGTTCCATTGGTCTCCACAGCCACCTCGAAGCCGTGCGCGTGCAGCGCCTCGATGGCGGGTTCGTCCAACTGCAGGAGGGGCTCACCGCCGGTGCACACGACGAAGCGGTGGTCACGGCCCTCGAAGGGCCAGGCCGCCTCGACCGCTGCGGCGAGGTCTTCAGGCGTGGCGAACTTTCCGCCGCCATCGCCGTCCGTTCCCACGAAATCGGTGTCGCAGAATCGGCAGATCGCCCGCCCCCGGTCCTTCTCCAGACCGGTCCACAGGTTGCACCGGGAGAACCGGCAGAAGACCGCCGGACGACCTGCGTGGCTGCCCTCCCCCTGAAGCGTGTAGAAGATCTCCTTGATCAGGTACGCCATCCTCACACGTCCCGGTACTGCACCGGGTCGACGGCTCCGGCCTCGGCAAAGCCCTTGAGGCGCATCAGGCACGTGTCGCAGTGCCCGCAAGCCCGTCCCTGCTCGTCCGGGTCGTAGCAGCTGGAGGTCAGCGAGTAGTCGACGCCGAGACGCAGTCCCTCGCGGACGATCCCGGCCTTCGAGAGCGCGATCAGCGGCGAGTGGAGCTTCAGCGGCCGCTCGCCTTCGATGCCGGCCCGCGTCGCCAGGTTGGCCATCCGCTCATACGCCTCGATGTACTCCGGCCGGCAGTCCGGGTAACCGCTGTAGTCGACAGCGGTCACACCGGTGAAGATGTCCGTCGCCCCGACGACCTCCGCGTAGGCCAGCGCGTAGGAGAGAAAGATGGTGTTCCGCGCGGGCACGTATGTGATCGGGACGCTGCCGCTTTCCGCCTCCTCCACCGAGTCGTGCTTGGGCACCGCGATGCTGTCATCGGTCAGGGCGGATGCACCGAAGACCGTCAGGTCGAGGTCGACGATGACGTGACGCTGGACACCCTGGTCCGCGACGACCCGCCTGGCGGCCTCCAGTTCGATGCTGTGCCGCTGGCCATACCGGAAGCTGAGCGCAAACGGGTCGTAGCCCTGCTCCTTGGCGATGGCCAGCACAGTGGTCGAGTCCAAGCCGCCGCTGAGCAGCACGATCGCGGGACGTCCCATGGTCAATCCTCCAGTTAGGTCTTCAGAAGCTAGGGCAGCCTACAGCGTGATCTAAGTCAGACAGTAACTGCTACCACTGACGAGTTACTGGCGCCAAGTATCAACCCGCCCTGCCACAACTAGTGCGATGAGCTGCAACGCGGACGGACGCCAGTCCCGGCCGCCGTCGTGCGCATACAGGTACAGTGGTGGACCGGGTTCACACACCAGGAGGTCCGCCCGCCGCCCCAAACCGAGCATCCCGGCGCGGCGCCGAACCCGACACAGGGCGCTCGCCACGTCACAGGAGCCACACCTTTCGGCCAGACATGCCTGTCGGACAAGTCTGCCTCGGCACGGGCCGACCTTGCGGGGGCGGAGCCCCTGGCGTGGGCCTCAGCTGAGGTGACCGGCACACAACGCTCCAACTAACCGCTAGAGTAACTAAGACCTCAAAAAAGTTACGGATTTCCTGGAGTCGACCGCGTGCGCTTGCTTTCCATCGTGGTCACCTGCACAGACCGCAAGGTGTCAGCGCCCATCCCCGGGTTGCGCGTACGTGATCTTCCAACAGTTGACGCGGATCAGCGCGCTTCCGTATGGAAGAGCCGCATGAAGGCTGCCGAGCAGCGGGTCCCCCTGACCGACCTCTACCAGGGAGACCACTGGGCCAAGGCGCAGGCCCTGGTCCCGCTCGCCTCGAAGGCCGGGTTCACACCGGAACTATGGGTGGCTTCCGCGGGTCTCGGACTTCGGCCGGTGACCGATACCGCCCCTGCGTACGCGGCGACGTTCAGCCCCCGCCACGCGGACTCCGTGGCGGCATCGCCCGACGACTCCGCGCGGTGGTGGCACTGCTTGCAGACGGATGACAGCACGCGTTCGCTGGCGTCCCTGTCACAGCGCGGCCACATGCTCCTGATCCTCTCCGAGGCCTACGCGAACGTCATGGCCTCTGATCTCGGCAACCTCGCCCGGGGGGCGAACGAAACTCTCCTGATAGGCGGCGCGCAGAGCCACCAGGGGATCACCCGGGTCCCCTCGGATGCGACGCTGCGCCACGCCCTTGGCGGCACGCTCACCAGCCTCAACGTGCGGATGGCCGCGGCTTGGTTGGAGCACTGCTCGAACGCCCGGTTGACCTCGCCGGAAACCCGGACGGCGTGGAACACCTGGACCGCGCAGGTCTCGAAGCGGGAGACCTACAACCGCCTCCCCCTCACCGATGAGGCGGTCATCGAATTCATCCGCACGAACCACGCTCAGCACCCCGGCCACTCGCGAACGCGAATGCTTCGCGAGTTGCGCAGCCAGGGCCTGGCATGCGAACAGAAGCGGTTCGCGCACCTCTATGCAGTGACGGTGGAGAAGCAATGACAGCGAACGTCCTGAAGCGCCGGGCCCTGCGGGTCGAGCAGCACCCGTCCATCCCCCTGTACGTCTTCGCCCTGGCGGCCGAGGAGGTCAGCCAGGTCGCCGACGTCGCCCGCATCTCCCGCGACGAGGCAGGCAAGCTCATCGGCTACCAGCGCCCGGAGAAGAAGCAGCACGTCAAGCAGATCCTGGAGTACCTCGACAGCGACGAGGTGCTGTTCCCGAACGGCCTGATCCTCGCCCTCCCCTCCAACGTCAGATTCAAGTCCAGCCCGGGCCCGTCGAGCAGCGACGGGCTGTGCACCAGCGGCACCATCGAGATCCCGCTGCCCGACACCCCGAACGCGCCGCGACCGGCCTGGATCGTCGACGGTCAGCAGCGCAGCCTTGCCCTGGCCCGGACACGCAACTCCCGTCTGGCGGTGACGGTCGCCGGGTTCGTTGCGGAGGACCTCGACACCCAGCGCGACCAATTCCTGCGGGTCAACACGGTCTCCCCGCTGCCGACCAACCTGGTGTCCGAGTTGCTCCCCGAGGTGGGCACTGCACTGCCCACCAAGCTGTCCGCGCGCAAACTCCCGGCAGCGCTGGTGGAGGCCCTCAGCCAGGACAAGGACTCACCGTTCCTAGGCCTGATCCGGCGAGCCTCCACCAGCCCTGACCAGAAAGCGGAGGCCGTCGTCGCCGACAACAGCCTCATGCTCGCGATTCAGGAGTCCCTCAACCTCCCGTCCGGAGTGTTCTCGCCCTACAAGAACCTGGCGAGCGGCACGGTCGACACCGCGACGATCCGCAGAATCCTGGTGGTCTACTGGACGGCCGTGCGTGATACCTTCCCGCACGCCTGGGGCCTGCCGGCCACCCGCAGCCGCCTCATGCACGGCGTCGGCATCCGGTCCATGGGCCGGCTGATGGACCGGGTGATGGTGAACATCAATGCATCCGCTCCCGACGCCATCGAGCAGACCCGCGGCGAACTCGGGCTGATCTCCTCGTCCTGCCACTGGACGACCGGTCGCTGGCCGGACCTCAACATCCCCTGGAACGAGCTCCAGAACAATCCGCGACACATCAGCACGCTGTCGAACTACTTGCTCCGAATCTACGTACAGGCAAAGGCCAACGCCTCGTGAAGTTCTACTTTCCGGACAGCCAGGACATGGTCAGTCCGAGCTATGACTTCGTCAACGACGAGTACTCACCGCACCGTGTCCGCCAGCGTGACGACGTCTACGCGCACGAGATCGTCAAACCCGTGCCGTACGACGGCCTCCTTGTGAGCAAGGCCATCGTGGACGGCTCCGTCAGGGGCGCGGGCAAGTACTCGACGCCCCAACGCGAACGCCTCTACCGGCTCGGAGTGAAGAGGTTCTTCCGGCTCGAAGCGGGCATGGCCACGCTCGGCGACTGCGGCGCGTTCAACTACATCGACGAGGAGCGCCCCCCGTACGAGGTGGAAGAAGTCCTCGACTTCTACGAGGACTGCGGATTCGATGCCGGCATCAGCATCGACCACATCATCTTCGGATACCTCCCGCTCGGATCCCCCGAGCAGCCGAACCCGGCCTGGGTGCAGCGGCAGGAGATCTCCCTCGAGCTCGCCGAGGAGTTCCTGGCCGCCGTGCGCAGGCGCGGCGAGAAGATCCAGCCGGTGGGAGCCGCCCAGGGGTGGGGACCAGAGAGCTATGCGGACAGCGTCGCCCGCCTGCAGAAGATGGGCTACCAGCGCATCGCCCTCGGGGGCATGGTGCCGCTCAAGTCCCATGAGATCCTCGCCTGCCTCGAGGCGATCGACGAGGTCCGCAAGGCCGACACCGAACTCCACCTGCTGGGCATCAACCGTGTCGACTCCATGAAGGAGTTCGCCGCGCACGGGGTGACCAGCTTCGACAGCACCTCGGTGTTCCGGCAGGCCTTCATGGACGACCGGCACAACTTCCACACCACGACAGAGTCCTTCACGGCGATCCGGGTGCCCCAGGTCGACGGCAATCCGACCCTCAAGCGGATGATCCTCGCCGGCGCCGTATCGCAGGCGGACGCCATCACCGGGGAACGGACCTGCCTACGCGCGCTGCGTGCCTACGACCAGGGGGCCGCTTCCCTCGACGAGGCGATAGAAGCCCTCAGGGTCTACGAGACCCTCGTCCTGCTGCCCAAGAAGAAGAGCTATCTCCCTGCCTACGAGCACACGCTCCGCTCCGCTCCCTGGCGTTCCTGCCCATGCAAGCTCTGCCATGACCACGGCATCGAGATCGCGATCTTCCGCGGCACGGAACGTAACAAGCGCCGAGGGTTCCACAACCTGTCGGTCCTCGAAGCGAAGATAAGCGCGATCCCCTTCGCCTGACACCCGCCCCATCGCGCCCGCCCCGCAACTGCTCTAGGAGAAAAGGTGGCCGACCACCACACTCTGCGCCTCCCGGCCCTCGAAGTGCGCCAAGGAAGCCGCCGCATCTACTGCTTCGCCGTGGACGGCAAGAAGCTTCATGACTTCACCGCTGTATCGCGCGTCCGCCGGGACGACGACGACCTCCTTCAGGGCTACCAGCGTCCCGAAGTGCTCAACCACATCCGGGCGATCAAGAGGTACCTGGAGTCGGACGGGGCCATGCTCCCCAACGCCCTGGTCCTGGCGTTCGACAACTCGGTCAAGTTCATCCCCTCTCAGCGGAACGGATCCGCCGATCAGGGTGCACCGTCCATTCCCGGTGAACTGGAGATCCGCTTCGCCGAGACCATGACGGAGGACGAAAAGCCGGCGTGGCTCGTCGACGGCCAGCAGCGCAGCGCCGCCATCCGGGACGCCGATCTCGCCGAGTTCCCGGTCGCCGCAGTCGGATTCATCGCGGATGGTGAGGAGGAGCAACGCTCCCAGTTCATCCTCGTCAACTCGACCAAGCCGCTACCCAAGGGCCTCATCCACGAACTGCTGCCGTCGACCACTGGGCACCTTCCGCCCGCCTACGCCAAGCGGCGCCTGCCCACCCAGCTGATGACCAGGCTGAACGGCGACGTGAAGGGGGCCTTCTACCGCCGGATCGCGAGCCCCACCTCGCCGACCGGCAACATCAAGGACAACAGCGTCCTGCGGATGCTGGAGCACAGCCTCTTCGAGGGTGCGCTCTACCAGTACCGCAATCCGGTTGACGGCTCCGGCGACGTCGACCGGATGCTGCTGCACCTGCGGTCGTTCTGGAACATCGTCCGAGAGACGTTCTCCGATCCGTGGAACCTTCCGCCGCGTCAGTCCCGGCTGACCCACGGCGTCGGCATCCAGGCGATGGGCTTCGTTATGGACGCGCTGACCGAGGGCACGCCGGCCGAGCAGGTCGACTCGAACGAGGTCCGAAAGGCGGTTCTGAGCCTGATGCCGGTGGCCTCCTGGACCTCCGGCAAGTGGCGCTTCCCTGACGGCGAGGAGCGGAACTGGAACGGCCTCCAGAACACGCCGAACGACGTCCGCCTGCTCACCAACCTCCTGGTCCGCTCCGTTCGCGGTTAGCCGTTGGGCCCGGGCCCGGTCCGGGGCTGCTGCATCCCACGCAGCAGCCCGGGATCCACGTCCGCGGACGAGCACTCAGTCGCTCTCCGGGCCGCCGGGGGCCAAGGCCTTCACCAGTGCCTGGTAGACCGAGGCCGATCCGGCGGCGGCCGGGTAGACGATGTGGCCACCGCGTTTGACGTGCTGTCCGATGAATCCGGTCGCGGCATGCGTCGCACACTGGGTGATCATCACAACCCGGTCGGCGCTCCGCACCTTCTGGCGCAGCGACGGTGAGCCGACCTTGTCCGCGGCGGTCGAGACCTTCACCTGGGGGTGGAGCTTCTCGGTCAGGTCCTTGACCCGCGCCAGGACCTTCTCGTCCAGGCCGTAGACCAACACCTTGGCGGGCCGAGGCGCCGCCTCCCAAGCCTGCTGGCCGGCCCACTAGGGCCACCCCAGATCTCCGTACCCGAGTTCCTCTGACAGCGCACGGGCGACGTCCAGCAACTCGGGGTCGAGGCGCTTCGCCCGGCCGGCCAACGGTGTCAGGAGCGCCAATGAGAACTGGCGGCGCGCGTCCTCGTCCGGCGCCGCAGGACCAGGTCCACGTAGTCCAGCGCCTGCTCAGCGGTCTCCGGCGCCACCCACTGATCCGCCATCAGCACCACATGCTCCAGCAAGTCGCGGTACGCGGACGTGCTGGGGGGCGGAGCGCAGTGAGAGCGTGAGCAGGAGTCCGAGAACAGCCAGCCCGGCCGGGTCCCGGCGGCTGCCCGCCGAGCTGGCGACAACCTGGCCGAGCGTCCTGGGCATCGGTTCCCGGCTGTCGAGCAGCATCTTGAGGAACGGAGCGAGGGCCGCGTGCCAGAGCCGCTCGTACTCCTCACCCCCAAACCCGGACAGGCGCTCCGCGATGAGCTGGTCGTGCCCCGGATCGACCGGCCAGCCGTCCTGGCCGCCGGCGTCGATCGCACGGGCCAGGGCGAAGGCCGTCTGGCTGCCGCCGGCCACCGCTTCGATCAGGTCCACCCAGGAGGCTGACACCAGCGCCACAAACTCATTCCAGCCAGATAGACGTGCCAGGCCGTCGACCTCCGCTACGGCCGGAAGGTCCCGGCGGGGGTAGCGGCGATCGGCGACGCGCGCCTGGCACCGAAGAACGCCCCCACCAGCGTCGCAACAAGGGGCTTAGGCGCGCTCAGGGCGCGCATCTGGTGGCCACATTGGCGCGTGCGCCGCAATTTCGCCTGACTCATCACCCGGTTCGGGCTGCACCCGGACGCCCGCCTCTACACCGGCTCGCGTGGCGGTCACATCAGCTTCGCGGTCCTGCGTGACGCCACGCGCTTGGATGATGCCGCTTGGGACCTCGGCCACGCACACGTGCACCGCCACACGAACTACGCCACACTGGGCCTACCTGCAGCTTTCCATCCACCCTCAATGGAAATGGCAGGCCACCACCTCATCCCCGCCACCCGACAGTAACGCCACCCAGACGTCCTTCGGATCCTGGAAGCCGGCCAGTCCTCAACTCGCCACCTTGAGGAACTCCAACACTGCGGCCAAATCACCCGCTGATAGTGACGTTCCGCAACCGAACCGGCTCCAAGGTTGCCGCAGATCAGCCGCTTCAAGGCACCTGGGGACGAGCAGCAGGCCCCAGGAAGTCCCGGGGCATTCCCAAGTGCCCTCTGATTAAACCCACTTGGCCCACACCAGCACACTTGGCCGAAGGTCAAGTGTGCTGCCACACATTGCTCCAGCAATCAGAAGCGAGGTAACACGCCACACCTTGAGATCAAAGGAAACCTCGCGCACCAGCCCCCGAAGCAAGGACTAGCCACAGACTGCGCCGCTCTCCCCCGGGGCCAGAAAGCCCATCCACAAACCAGCAAGAACGGGCCCCTGGTTTCCCAAGTACCCGCTCTCACAAGCAATCCTCAACCGGCGTGTCAACCCCACCGACCGCGCCAGCGGCCAGGCGATCCGGGCCTGCGTCGTCAGCCTCGTCGCCCTACGCAAGGACTTCGCCGAACTGGTCCTGGACGAACCGAGACTCGACCCCCAACAGTGCCTCCACCGCCTCGGCGCCACCGTCTCCGAACACCCTCACGACCTGGAACCGGTCACACCCGTCGCCGAAGCGGACCTGTCCCGCTACCGCATCATCACCGAAACCGCCGTGGTGGCCACCCTCGACAGCCGGCCCGACCTGCTCCAAATGAACCCCTACGACTTCGAACGCCTGGTCCGCGAACTCTTCGAAGCCATGGGCTACGAGACCTGGCGCACCCAGGGCTCCCGCGACGACGGCGTGGACGCCGTCGCGACACTGACCGACCCGACCGGCTCCACCATCTTCGCCATCCAGGCCAAACGCTCCAAGAACGTGGTCCCGGTGAACACCGTCCGCGCCATGTCGGGCGTCATGCACGACACAGACGCTGGCTACGGCATCGTCGTCACCACATCGTGGTTCGGCAAGGACAGCTACGACTTCGCCCATCGTAACGGCCGCCTGCGCCTCATCGACGGCCGCAACCTTAAAGCATAGACCGCGCTCTCCCACGTCTCGGCCTCGATGTCGTAGCTAAGCCGGTAGGCGATGCGGACGCACTGGGATGCAGTGGGGTCGGCCTCGTCGCTCTCGGCCGTGGCTCCGGACGGGTCCAGCGGTTGGAGGTGGCCGTCGACCAGCTGCTCGATGGCCGGGTCGAGGTCGGTCAGCGTGACCTCGACCTCCGCGAAGTCGGCCCGGGCGAACGGCTCGGTCTCGCAGGGCGCTACGCCGGAGTCACCGTCGTCCTCGAGCGCCAGCTCGTCATCATCCGAGGCGTCCGCTTGTGCGGCGGCTGGCGGCTCCTGGTGGAGGTCGGAGAGGCGGGGGCTCTGCGCGGCGTCCGGGTCGAGCACGCGGGCCAGCGCCTCGACGATGTCGCTACGGCCAGCGCGGGGAACTCCCGCCAGCACGACGTGGTCACGCGGACGCAGGTCGAGGGACTTCCAGCCCCGGAAGTTCGAGATCAGCAGGCGGGTAACTCGCACCACGCCATCATCGCGGACAACAGGTGGCTCTGCCACCGCGTTTACCGCATGAGGTGTCAGAACGGACGTTCGGGATTGACCGACCTGGTATGGGCGGGACAGGCTCAGCCGATAGCCTCCTCGGCGATCCGGCCCCAGCTGGGGCGCGGTTCACTGACCGGGTGCACGAGCGTCAGCAGGCGGCCTTCGAGGAACAGGTCGAGCCGCTGAGCCTGCTCGTTCTCCAGACGGCGGCGCTGGACCCGGAGGTCGACGGGAACGTGCTCGCCAAGTACACCGACGAGCACCTCGTAGCGTGCGGGGCCGACGGCGTCCGCCCTGAGCCAGGTCCCGCGCACCGGCACGCCGCCGAGCTCGCCCAGCGGGCCCTCCTCCCGACCGAAGGCCCGGTCCAGTGCTGCGTCGACCACCTCCTGGGCACTGCAGCCGGACGCCTCGTCATCGGCCACCCCGTTGGGGACATCGAGCTTCTTCATGAGGAGGGGCGGGTCCAGGAAGTCCTCCGTTTCCGCCTCCACCCGTCGGCGAGGGTCGGGCCTCGGAACGCGGAACCGCCAGGGCTTCTGGCTTCCGGGCCTCTCGATCCATCCGGTTTTCAGGCCGGCCGTGGCCGGGTATTCCTCAGGCAGGAAGATGTCGACGTAGACGCCGCCGGTGCCGAGCCACACCCAGCTCATGAAGTAGTTGTGGCCGCTGTGGTCAGCGGACCACGCTGCGAGCTTCTCCAGGCGCTTGCGCTGGTCTGCGGTGCCCTTGACGGCCGGGAGCATCTGCTTGGCGTCCCTGCGCCGGCCGCGCGCCTCGCCGGCGAGCGGGCCAGCGGCGAGGTCGTAGAGCAGGTCCGGGCGGACGCCGGTTTTGGCGTAGGCGCCCACGAGCTTGTCGGGCAGGACGTCGAAGCTGGCGAGCCCGTCGGTGCCGGACTTCCAGTCGAACAGGGTTTCGCTGGCGGCCGTCATGACGCCGAGCCCGGTGCACTCGCTGACAAAGCGCCGGATGTGTCCGGAGCTCGAGTCGAGTGCGCCGCAGTCGACCCCGAGCGGCTCCGCTCCGGTGTCCCCACTCAGGTAGCTGAGCAGCAGGCTGATCTCGTGGTTGCGCACTCGCTGGTCGACCGTGCGGCGCAGGTCGCAGGCCAAGGCGTTGATGTTGGCCAGAGCCGCAAGCGACACCGGGAGCGGCCCTTGGCCGACCTCAGTCGCCTGGACCGCCTCGGCCCCGGCGGGCCCCTTCTCGACCGTGAAGCGCCAGACCCTGGCGTGCACCGTGCTCATGGGGCGAAGCCTACGGCTGCCCTACGACAGCCCGGTCCGACCGCCTGCTTGTAGAGGGTGAACAACGGCGCGGAAGCGTCCCGGTGGGGCGGAACTCGGCCGACGTGCACTTGTTCCGGGTCGGGAAATGGCGGCTGTGCGGTTCTCGATGCCGAGTCGGGCTGCCTCCACGGCCCGAGAGGGGATCCGCCTCCCGCGCTCGCTCGGCGCATCGCAGTGCGGGCGGGCAGAAACAGCTGAGGAACTTCGCGGGCAGGGTGCCCGTGCGGCTTTCCCCGCGGCTGTTCTGGCCGAAAGGGGGGGCAGGTGGGTCTTCAGCCGACTGGCCCCCGAAGGCAGCTCCTCAAGGTCCGCTCGGGGGCACTGGTCCCCAGCAAGATCACTTAGGGGGTTCTCGCAGGTGGCTCGTTTCGCCGACGGAGCATCACGTAAAAAAGCCGCTGATCTGGGATTTCTCCCGATCAACGGCCTTCCGACATCACTGTCGGGACGACAGGATTTGAACCTGCGACCCCTTGACCCCCAGTCAAGTGCGCTACCAAGCTGCGCCACGTCCCGTGGTCTCGTGGCCCGGGCGGAGCCTGGGGGGCTCTGCTTCGGGTTTCTCGACCTTGTCGGCCGGTTGTCCCGGCGACGAGGAAAACAATACAGCACGTCGGGGGGTGCTCGCTGCAGGGTTGTGGGGGTGGGGGTCAGGGGGTGGGGTGGCGGGCGTCGTAGCGGAGGAAGGCGGGGCGGCGGGCGGCGAGGAGGAGGATGGCGGCGACGCAGGCGAGGCCGCCGCTGACGACGGAGACGGCCGGGCTGGTGAGGGAGGCGACGGCGCCGGACTCGAAGTCGCCGAGGCGGGGGCCGCCGGCGACGATCACGATGAAGACGCCCTGGAGGCGGCCGCGCATCTCGTCCGGGGCGGCGACCTGCATCATCGTGTTGCGGAAGATCATGCTGATGGTGTCGGCGCAGCCGGCGGCGGCGAGCAGGAGCAGGCCGAGCCAGAGGTTGCGGACCAGGCCGAAGGCGGCGATGGCCAGGCCCCAGGCGATCACGGCGGCCAGGACGGCGGCGCCCTGGCGGTGGACGCGGCCGACCCAGCCGGAGAAGAGGGCGCCGGCCAGGGCGCCGACGGCGGGGGCGGCGGCGAGCAGGCCGACGGTGCGGGCGTCGCCGCCGTAGAAGGTGACGGCGAGGGCCGGGAAGAGGGCGCGCGGCATGCCGAAGATCATCGCGGCGAGGTCCGCGAGGAAGCTGGTGCGCAGGTTGGGCTGCTCGCGCAGGAAGCGCAGGCCGTCGAGGACGGAGGCGCGGCCCTTGCGCTCGCCGAGCGGGAGCATGGCGGGCAGGCGCCACATCGCGTAGATGGTGGCGGCGAACGCGACGGTGTCGACGAGGTAGGCGGCCTGGACGCCGTAGACGCCGATGAGGACGCCGCCGAGCATGGGGCCGACGGTGAGGCCGAGGTTCATGCTGACGGTGTTCAGGGCGTTGGCGGCGGGGAGCTGGTGGGCGGGGACCAGGCGCGGGATCATCGCCGAGCGGGCGGGCGAGGCGAGCGCGAAGAAGCCGGCCTGGAGGGCGACGGCCGCGTAGAGGATCGCCACGAGACCGAGGCCGGCAAGGGCCTGGGCGGCCAGGACGGCGGAGACGACGGCGAGGCCGGCCGCGCCGATCAGGCCGAGGCGGCGGCGGTCGGCGGTGTCGGCGATGGCGCCGCCGTAGAGGCCGAAGGCGACCAGCGGGACGAGGGAGAAGAGGCCGACCAGACCGGTGGCGAAGGTGGATCGGGTCAGGTCGTAGACCTGGACGGAGACGGCGACGGCCGTCATCTGCTGGCCGACCGAGGAGACGGACTGGCCGAACCAGACCCGTCGGTAGTCGGCGTTCTCGCGCAGCGGGCTCAGGTCGGCGAAGGCGCTGCGGGCGAACCGGCGGTACCAGGCGGTCGGCGGGGCCGCGGCCGGCGGGACGGCGGCGGTGGCGATGGCGGAGGACGGGAGGGCGTCGGAGGGGGTGGGTGGTGCGTCCCCGGCGGGCGCGGAATTGGCAGGATGATTGGTCGACACAGTGCCCCATCGTGGCCCCGCCCGCCCGGACCGTCGACACCGGGGTCGGAGATCCGGGCGGGGGCGGCAGGGGGTGGTGTGCGCTACCGGGTGAGGACCTGCTTCTCCCCCGCCTCCACCGGGAAGTCCAGCCGGTTGCCGGGCGGCGGGAACGGGCAGATGAAGTGGTCGGCGAAGGCGCAGGGCGGCAGGTAGGCGCGGTTCAGGTCCAGCACCGTGCGGCCCTCCTCGTCCGGCGCGGGCAGGGTGATGAAGCGGAACCGGTAGGTGTCCCGGCCGCTGGTGGCGTCGGCGATCACACCGCTCAGGCCGTTGGCCGAGCCGCTGACCGTCAGCGTCCGGTGCTCCCCGGCCACGGTGAACGCGATCTGCCCGCTGACGGTCAGCGAGCGCTCCTTGCCGTCGGCGTTCGGGACGACCACCGCCCGCTCCTGCCCGGCCTCGAACGGGGTGAAGACCGCGGGGACG
Organism: Kitasatospora sp. NPDC058115; assembly: GCF_042884635.1. Classification (NCBI taxonomy): domain Bacteria; kingdom Bacillati; phylum Actinomycetota; class Actinomycetes; order Kitasatosporales; family Streptomycetaceae; genus Kitasatospora; species Kitasatospora sp. NPDC058115. Next base: position 5,960 of record NZ_JBHVTL010000022.1, on the reverse strand, counting down.
GCCCACTCCGGCGAGTACGGGTAGGCGGAGATCCCCGCGAACGAGGCCCGTCGGGGCGCCGCCGGATCGAAGACCCGCAGCGCCAGCTCGCCCTCGCGCTCGATCGGCACCAGCAGCAGCTCGCCCAGCGACGCGGTGCCCGGAGCCGGGTCGGTGTCCGGGCGCAGCAGCACCTCCCCGTCGACGGGAGCGGCCTCACCCGCGACGGCAAGCCCGTCGGCGGCCGCCGCGCGGACCCGGACGCCCTCGGCGTCGGTCCACCAGAGCCCGGGCAGCCCGGGGATCTCCGCGGGCTGCGGCTCCAGCCAGTACGTGCCGGTGAGCGCGAGCTGGCCGTGCGGGGTGCTGACCGCCGCCGCCCGCCGATCGCTCCAGTGCTTCCATTCCTCCGCGGCCGTCGCCGTCATCGGCTCGCCCTCCCACTGTGGTCCAGGGCCCGCCGGGCGGGCCGTCCGTACTGCACTCACCCCATCGAACATCCGATACCCGGGCCGGGCATTCCCGGCACCGGATACCGTCGCGCGGCTGTCACACCGCTCAATACGCCGGTCACATCGTCACACCGGACGACATGTATGCCCGGTCTCACCCCGCCGGCCGGCCGGTCCTTCAGTCCTTGATCCGGCGGAACAGGCCCTCCTGCACCACCGAGACCACCAGCCGGCCGCTGCGGTCGAAGATCTGCCCGCGGGCCAGGCCCCGGGCGCCGTGGGCTATCGGGGACTCCTGCTGGTAGAGCAACCAGTCGTCCGTGCGGAACGGGCGGTGGAACCACATCGCGTGGTCCAGCGACGCCATGTCGAAGTGACGGGTGCCCCAGAGCGGCTCCACGGGGGCGCGGACGGCGTCCAGCAGGGTCATGTCGCTCGCGTAGGTGAGCGCGCAGACGTGGATCAGCGGGTCGTCCGGCAGCTCGCCGTTGGTCCGCAGCCAGACGCCGCTGCGCGCCTCGACGCCGGCGAGCTCTTCGGTGGTCCAGCGCAGCCGGTCGACGTAGCGGATGTCGAACGGCTGGCGCCGGCTGATGAACGGCGGCAGCTCGCCGAGCCGGGAGCCGACCTCGTCCAGCGCGCTGGGCAGCTTCTCCGGGGCGGGCACCTCGGGCATCGGGAACTGGTGCTCGATGCTGTCCGGCTCCGGGGCGTGGAAGTCGGCGGTCAGCGCGAAGATCGACCGGCCGCCCTGGATCGCCAGCACCCGGCGGGTGGTGAACGAACGGCCGTCACGCAGCCGGTCCACCTGGTAGACGATCGGCACGCCCGGCACACCGGGGCGCAGGAAGTAGGCGTGCAGCGAGTGGACCGGCCGGTCGCCGTCCACGGTGCGCCCCGCCGCGACCAGGGCCTGGCCGGCGACCTGTCCGCCGAACGTGCGCTGGAGCGCCTCCTCGGGGCTGCGCCCGCGGAAGATGTTCAGCTCGATCTGCTCAAGGTCCAGCAGTGCGACGAGATCGTCGACCGGGGTACCCATGGAACACGTCCTCTCGGGGCCGCCGCCCGGCCGGAGGTCTTCCGCCCGGCTGCCGCGACCCGTTCTCTCGAATTCTCCAGCTCAATCGAATTCCTCAGCGAGCCGGGGCATTCCCGCGACCGGGACCGCGGACGCCGATTCACTCGAACGAGGTCGAACGGGGTCGAACGAGGCCCGGCGAGGTCGAACGCCGCCGTCGCGGACGGCCCGCCGGCCACGGCGCGGCCCGGACGCCCTCAGAGCCCCGACTGCCGCACGGTGATGTTGAGCCGGCCGGTCAGCCCCAGCGCCGGGTCCGCCGTCCCGGGCAGGGTCTTCGTCACGCCGTGGTACGCGAACCGGGCCGGCCCGCCGAACACCAGCAGGTCCCCGCTGCGCAGTTCCAGGTCGGTCCACGGCCTGGTCCTGGTCTCGGTGTTGCCGAGCCGGAAGACGCACGTGTCGCCGAGCGACAGCGAGACCACCGGGGCGTCCGCCCGCTCGTCGCGGTCCTGGTGCAGGCCCATCCTGGCGCCGTGCGGGTAGTGGTTGACGATCGCGGTGTCCGGCGCGTACCCGGCCGCGCCCGCGACCTCGCCGACGGCCGCGCCGTACGCCTCGGCCACCGCCCGCCGGGCGAGCCCGTCGAGCTCGGGCGGGAACGGCTTGACCGGCGTGCCGTCCTCGGCGGTGCGGGAGTAGCCGTACGGGTACCAGTGCCACCCCAGGCTGACCATCCGCACGGACATCAGCCCGCCGGTGGGCATCCGGACGGTGTGCATCCCGGCGGGCGGGCGCGCCCACGCACGGCAGGCGGCGACCAGCCGCAGCTGCGCCGCCGCGTCCAGCCAGCCCGGGAGCAGCACGGCGCCGGGGGCCGGCTCGGACCGCCCGCGCCCGGCGGCGGCGTCGAAGCCGAAGGAACCGCCGGAGGGGCCGGAGGGGCCGGAGGGGCCGCCGAAGGATTCGCCGAACAACTCGCCCTGGGTCACTCCCCCATCCTCGCGCACCGGCCCGCACACACCGGCACGCACGCACGCACCGCACCGAACGCCTCCGGCCGCCTCCCCGCGTGCGGGAAGGCGGCCGGCGGACCGGGCGACCGGACCGGGCCGGGTCGGACGAAGTCGGACAGGGCCGGGCGGTCGGACCGGGTCGGATCAGACGGTGAGGGTCTGGCCCGGGAAGATCAGGTTCGGGTTGGCACCGATGACCTTGGCGTTCTTGTTGTACAGCTCGTGCCAGTCGACGCCCTGGGCGGCGGCGATGGTGCTCAGGGTGTCGCCGGCCTTGACGGTGTAGCCGCCCTTGGCCTGCTTGACGTCGTTCGAGGTCCAGCCCTTGCCCTGCTCCTGCTTGGCGGCCTTGTCGGCCTTCGGCGCGGCGGCGGCCTTCGGGGCCTCGGCGGCCTTGGGGGCGGCCTTCGGCGCGGCGGCGGCCTTGGGGGCCTCCGCGGCCTTCGGCGCGGCCGGCTTCGGGGTCGCGGTGGCGGCCGGGGCGGCCGGCTTGGCGGCGGGGGCGGTGGTCGCCGGGGCGGCGGTGTCGACCGCGGCGGGGGTGCCGCCCTTGGTCAGACCGGCCTTGACGGAGCAGACGGGCCAGGCGCCCGGGCCCTGCGAGGCGAGGACCTTCTCGGCGACGGCGATCTGCTGCGCCTTGGTGGCCAGGTTGGCCTGCGAGGCGTAGGCGGTGCCACCGAAGGCGGCCCAGGTGCTGGAGGTGAACTGCAGACCGCCGTAGAAACCGTTGCCGGTGTTGATGGCCCAGTTGCCGCCGCTCTCGCACTGGGCGACGGCGTCCCAGGTGGAGACGGAGGCGGCGGAGGCCGAGGTGGCCGTGACGAGGCCGGCCACCGGCAGGGCCGCGACAGCGGCGCCCGCCACGACAGCCATCCGGACGCGGTTGCGCTTGGTGGCGGACGGGGTGGTGGCAGCGGCGATCTCGTTACGGAAAGTCATGGGGTTCCTCTCGACAGCCCCGGGCGGGCATGCGGAACCAAGCCCTGGAGGAGGACTGGAATCGCCGGCCGCGTCCGTCGGGCGGCCGGAGACGTGTCGGACGTCCCGCGCCGCCCCTGGCCACCCGCCACGCACCGGCGACCTGTTCGAGCGGTCGCATCGGCGGGCACGGCCGGCGCCGGGAGAAAACCGGCGGGCTGTGCGTCGGGGGTGAACCCGGGTGGTGCTCGTTGCACCGCCAAAGAAGCTACGAGTCGGCCGTCGGGGATCCAAACAGTTACGGGTCTCCCCAGCTCAGCAGGGGATTACCGCCGGTAACAGCCCGCCGTTCATGCCCTGAATGTCCGTTTTAAGCGTCATTTCCTAGATCAAACATCGACGACCCGTGGCTCACCTCACACTTCGAATCCGGCAGTCATGCCACCCGGATCGACACATTGCGATGCCATCGACACCCTCGGCGATCGAATCCGGGGCAATTCCCGTCACCCCGGCCCCCCACCCGTGACCCCTGCCACAAGGGCCCGTTGGGCAGGGCGGCCGGGCCGTCCCCGCCTCCGGCTCGAACAGGGCCGGCCCGCACGACCGCCTCCGGGCCGCCCCGTCCGATCCCCGACACCGCACCGAGGAGACCATCAGTGCCGCGCATGCTCGACGTCAGCGACGAGGTCCGTTCCGAGATCGGCGACGACGAGGCCGACCGCCTGCTCGGCGGCGCCCACGCGCCCGACAGCTACGAGTGCACCTCCTGCCGCACGCCCGGCGACGCTCTCCAGGAGCCCACCAGCACCGTGCTGTTCGTCGGCGAGGAGACGGCGGTCCTGGCCTTCGCGCACGCCCGCTGCATCCCCTCCCAGGTGGTCCCGGTCTCCGAGGAGCAGCTGGCCGGCGCCGTCCGCAGCATCAGCCAGGCCCAGGGCGACCCGGCCGCCGACGCCCTTCCCACCCACCCGCAGCCACCGCTCCCCGCCCCGGCACCGGTTCCCGGCCCCGCCCCGTCGCCGGACGCGGCGTCCGGCCCGGAGACCGGTCGGCCCGGCACACCGGGCCAGGCCGCGATCCTCGGCATCACCTGCGGGCTGGTGCTGCACGGCGACACCGGCCACGCCTCCCTGGTCGTCGAGCCGACCGGCCCGGTCGGCCGGCCGGGCACCATCACCGGTGAGGACGAGTTCCTCGACCTGCTCCAGGACGCGGGCTTCCAGCCGGTCACCGACCTCGACAAGACGCCGGACCAGCTGCCGGGCTGGTCGGTGCTGGTCGCCATGGGCAAGCTGCACGCCGTCCTGCAGCCCGCGGCGGCGGGCGGCAGCACCGGCTGGTGGCAGGCCCACCAGCCGCTCCAGGTGACCGACGCCTGGCGGTTCGCCGCCAACCAGCTCGGCGAGGTCACCATGTACGCCGTCCCGGCCGGGACGGTCGGCCGGCAGCCGCGCGAGGACCTGCTGCGCCAGGCGCTGGAGCGGGCGGTGGCGCTGGGTCAGGTGGTCGCGGCCTCCCTCCCGCTCGCCGGCACCTGAGCCGGCCCCGGCCCCGGGGTGGACGCGGGGCCGGGCCCCGGGGTGGCCGCGGGGCCGGTCGGAACGCCGCCCCGCGGCCACCACCCCGTGTCCAACCCGCGTCCGCCGCTCCCCGGCCATCCGGCCACCGGCGGCGGCCGCCGACCCGCATCCCCGGGCGTGCTCGCTCGTTGGGCCCTGCGTGTACAGCTACGACGGCCCCTCCTCCTCCCGGCGCTCCACCACCGCCTCCCGCGCGATCCCGGGCATGCGCCCGTCGTACGACGCGGAGCACCCGCACTCGGCGACGCCGATCTACGACGAGCTGTACTCCGAGTACCGCCGGCTCTTCCGCGCGCTGCCGGGCGACCGTTCCGGCGAGGAGGACCTGGCCTTCACCGGCTTCGCCGTGCGGGACACCGCCCCCGCGCGCACCGAGCCGCGCCCCTACCCGCCGCAGCACCAGGCCTTCCAGACCTACGCGGGCCAGGCGATCGGCATCCCCCAGTTCATGCCCGGCCGGCCGGGCGGGCCCGAGCACACCGGACCGGCGGACCAGCCCTTCGGATCCGGCGGCCACAGCGGCCACCCCGGCCACCCCGGCCACCCGCACGACCACGGCTCCGCCCACGGACGCCACCCCAACGACGGCGCCGGCCCGTACACGACCGGCTTCCACCCCACCCCGGCCCCCGGCCGGCCTGCCGGCACCCCGCCGGGCGGCCAGGCCGGCGGGCAGGCGGGCACCGGCCAGGGCTGGATCGCGGCCGGCTACCTCGGCTCCGCCCCGCAGCCGCCCGCCGCGCCCGTCCCCGCGCCGGCCCCGGTGACGGTCCCCGTCCCGGCGCCCGCCCCGGCCCCGGGCGCGACCACCGGCGGCCGCCACCGCAGCCTGCTCTCCCTCCCCCCGGGCCGCGGCACCGACCACCGCTGACCGAAGGGGCCGGCCGGCACCCCGGAGGGGCCGGAGCACGAAGACGGAAGGGCCGCCCCCGGCGGGGCCCGGGCCCGCCCCCCCGGGCCCATCCCCACCGGGGGCGCGGCCAAAGTTATA
>NZ_JBHVTL010000021.1:71574-180757 GCF_042884635.1 Kitasatospora sp. NPDC058115 | reverse complement strand
GACACCCCCGTCATCACCCTGGACGCCCGACGCCGCGACAGCGCCAAGAGCGCCCTCATCACCCTCGTCGAACACGCCCTCCTCGCCCGCCTGCGGTGAACCGGGGGCGCTGCCCGACGACGCACCACCCGACGACGCACGGCCGCACGGCGCGGCCCGCGGACCCTCCGGTCCACGGGCCGCGCCGTGCTGTCCCCGCCGGGCGGGACCGGCCCTACGCCGCGTCCGGCTCCAGGCCGACCCGCAGCAGGCCGTGGGTGTAGGCGTCCTCCAGCGCCAGCCAGGAGGCCGCCACCACGTTGTCGGCCACCCCGACCGTGGACCAGGTGGCGGTGCCGTCGGTGGTGTCGATCAGCACCCGGGTCTTGGAGCCGGTGCCGTGCTGGCCCTCCAGGATGCGGACCTTGTAGTCCACCAGCTCCAGCTTCGCCAGCTGCGGGTAGATCCGCTCCAGCGCGGTCCGCAGCGCCCGGTCCAGCGCGTCGACCGGGCCGTTGCCCTCGCCGGTGGCGATCATCCGCTCGCCCTTGGCCCAGAGCTTGACCGTCGCCTCGTTGCCGGCGTTGCCGCCCGGGCCCTGCTCGCTGATGGTCCGCCACGACTCCAGGGTGAAGAACCGCTGGCGCCCGCCGCGCACCTCGTCGCGCAGCAGCAGCTCGAAGGAGGCGTCGGCGGACTCGTAGGTGTAGCCGAGGCTCTCCTGCTCCTTGACCTTGGCGACCACCCGGCCGGCGAGGTCCCGGTCGGCGGAGAGGTCGTAGCCGAGCTCCTTGCCCTTGAGCTCGACGGAGGCGCGGCCGGCCATGTCGGAGACCAGCATCCGCATGGTGTTGCCGACCGTCTCCGGGTCGATGTGCTGGTAGAGGTCCGGGTCGACCTTGATCGCCGAGGCGTGCAGGCCCGCCTTGTGGGCGAAGGCGGAGAAGCCGACGTAGGGCTGGTGGGTGGACGGGGTGAGGTTGACCAGCTCGGCGATCGCGTGCGAGATCCGGGTCATCTCGGCCAGGCTGCCGGGCGGCAGCACCCGGCGGTCGTACTTGAGCTCCAGCGCGCCGACCACCGGGAAGAGGTTGGCGTTGCCGACCCGCTCGCCGTAGCCGTTGGCGGTGCACTGGACGTGGGTGGCGCCGGCGTCGACCGCGGCCAGGGTGTTGGCGACGGCGCAGCCGGTGTCGTCCTGGGCGTGGATGCCGAGCCGGGCGCCGGGCTTGTAGGTGTGGCAGTCGGCCAACACGTCGGCGACGATCTCGCGCACGCCGGAGGGCAGCATCCCGCCGTTGGTGTCGCAGAGCACCACCACCTCGGCGCCGGCCTCGTGGGCGGCGCGGACCACGGAGAGCGCGTACGCCCGGTTGGCCCGGTAGCCGTCGAAGAAGTGCTCGCAGTCGATGAAGACCCGGCGGCCCAGGGAGCGCAGGTGGGCGACGCTATCGCGGACCATCTCCAGGTTCTCGTCGAGGGTGGTGCGCAGCGCCAGCTCGACGTGCCGGTCGTGGGACTTGGCGACCAGGGTGATCACGGGCGCTCCGGAGTTCACCAGCGCGGCCAGCTGCGGGTCGTCCGCGGCGCGGCCGCCGGCCCGGCGGGTGGCGCCGAAGGCGACCAGCTGGGCGTGCGCGAGGTCCAGCTCCTCGGCGGCGCGGGCGAAGAACTCGGTGTCCCGGGGGTTGGCCCCGGGCCAGCCGCCCTCGATGAAACCGACGCCGAACTCGTCCAGGTGCCGGGCGATGGCGAGCTTGTCGGCCACCGTGAGGTTGATGCCCTCGCGCTGGGCGCCGTCGCGCAGGGTGGTGTCGAAGACGTGGAACGCGTCGTCGGGGAGGTTGGTCGCCTGGGTCATGACCCTGGGTTCTCCGTTCCGGGAGGTCGGTTACTGCTCTGCCGGTTCTGAATCCGGCTCCACTGTCCAGCATCCCGCGCGCACCCGGTGTCCCTGGGCCCCTTGTGAGGGCCTCCGGCCGGTCCGGGGAAACAAAAAGACCCCTCGCGGGTGCGAGAGGTCTGCGCGCGGGTCTGGACGCTGGTGGTCGCCCCGCATCGGGTGGTGCGGTGGCGGTCACTGCGGACCGGCGCGCCTGCTGCTAATAATCAGCGACAGCGAGGACACGCTCGCAGTGTAGGCACATCATCCGGATCGCGGCCCGCCCGTCTCGCCATCCGGGACGGGACGGCGGGGGCGGACGGGCCGCGGCGGGGGCGTCAGACGATCTTGTGCAGCCAGCCGTGGGTGTCGGGGGCCTGGCCGCCCTGGATGGCGAGCAGGGCGCGGCGCAGCTCCATGGTGACCGGGCCGGGCTCGCCGGCGCCGACGGTCCAGTCGCCGCCGTTGGACTTCACCGAGCCGACCGGGGTGATGACGGCGGCGGTGCCGCAGGCGAAGACCTCGGTGAGGGTGCCGTCGGCGTTGCCCTGCTTCCACTCGTCGGTGGAGATCCGGCGCTCCTCGACGGCGTGGCCGAGGTCGGCGGCGAGCTGCAGCAGCGAGTCGCGGGTGATGCCGGGCAGCAGGGCGCCGGACAGCTCGGGGGTGACGATCCGGGCGTCCGCGCCCTCGCCGAAGACGAAGTAGAGGTTCATGCCGCCCATCTCCTCGATCCACCGGTGTTCGGCGGCGTCGAGCCAGACGACCTGGTCGCAGCCCTTGGCGGCGGCCTCGGCCTGGGCGACCAGGGAGGCGGCGTAGTTGCCGGCGCACTTGGCGGCGCCGGTGCCGCCGGGCGCGGCGCGCACGTAGTCCTCGGAGAGCCAGACCGAGACCGGCTTGACGCCACCGGGGAAGTAGGCGCCGGCCGGCGAGGCGATGATCATGAAGAGGTAGGAGTTGGCCGGGCGGACACCCAGGCCGACCTCGGTGGCGAACATGAACGGGCGCAGGTAGAGGCTCTGCTCCGGCTCGGTCGGGACCCAGGCCTGCTCCTGCTGGACGAGCAGCTCGACGGCCTCGACGAAGGCCTCGACCGGCAGCTCGGGCATGGCCAGGCGGCGGGCGGAGGCCTGGAAGCGGGCCGCGTTGGCCTCCGGGCGGAAGGTCGCGATGGAGCCGTCGGCCTGGCGGTAGGCCTTGAGGCCCTCGAAGATCGCCTGACCGTAGTGGAGGGTCATGTTGGCCGGGTCCATCTCGATCGGCGCGTAGGGCGCCAGCTGGGCGTCGTGCCAGCCCACGCCCTCGGTCCAGCGGATGGTGACCATGTGGTCGGTGAACACGCGCCCGAAGCCCGGGTTGGCCAGCCGGGCCTCGCGCTCCGCCGGGGAGAGCGGGTGGGCGGAGGGCTTGAGGTCGAACGTGATGGGCGCCTGGGTGGGCGTGCTCATGGCTGTGTGTCCTTCACCGTGGGGTTGGTCCGGGCCGCTCCGCCGGATGAACGTTCCGCCTGTTTCGGACGGAACGGACGCACGACGGCACGGCCCACTGTCGATACTCGCATCCAGAGGGCCGTGCCGAACAGCCGCGGGCTCCTTGGAGATCCGCAAGCTGCCGTTATGGGGTCCGGCCCGCGGGGGCCGGAACACCGTTTGTCGGGTTCCGGCCTCCTAGGCGGATACTCGGGCGGCGAGCGCGTCGCCGACCTGGGCGGTGGTGCGGGCCCCGGTGCGCCCGGTGAGGTCCGCGGCGACCGCGTCCTCGATCCGGGCGGCCTCGGCGGGGTACCCGAGGTGGTCGAGCAGCATGGCGACCGACAGCACGGTGGCGGTCGGGTCGGCCTTGCCCTGGCCGGCGATGTCCGGCGCCGAGCCGTGCACGGGCTCGAACATCGACGGGAAGGCACCGCTCGGGTTGATGTTGCCGCTGGCGGCCAGGCCGATCCCGCCGGTCACGGCGGCGGCCAGGTCGGTCAGGATGTCGCCGAACAGGTTGTCGGTCACGATGACGTCGAACCGCTCGGGCTGGGTGACGAAGAAGATGGTCGCCGCGTCGACGTGCAGGTAGTCGGTGGTGACCTCGGGGAACTCCCGGCCGACCTGCTCGAAGATCCGGGTCCACAGGTGGCCGGCGTGCACCAGCACGTTGTTCTTGTGCACCAGAGTCAGCTTCTTGCGCGGACGCGCCTGGGCCCGCCGGTAGGCGTCGCGCACCACGCGCTCGATGCCGAACGCGGTGTTGAGGCTGACCTCGGTGGCCACCTCGTGCTCGGTGCCGGTGCGCAGCGAGCCGCCGTTGCCGACGTACGGGCCCTCGGTGCCCTCGCGGACGACCACGAAGTCGATCTGCGGGTCACCGGCCAGCGGGGACTTCACCCCGGGGAAGAGCCGCCCCGGACGGAGGTTGATGTGGTGGTCGAAGGCGAACCGCAGCTTGAGCAGCAGCCCGCGCTCCAGCACCCCGGACGGCACGCTCGGGTCGCCGATGGCGCCGAGCAGGATCGCGTCGTGGGCCTTGAGCTCCGCCAGGACGCTGTCCGGGAGCGTCTCACCGGTGCGGTGGTAGCGCCGGGCCCCGAGGTCGAACTCGGTGGTCTCCAGCTTCACATCGGCGGGAAGCACCGCCCCCAGGACCTTGAGACCCTCGGCCACCACTTCCTGGCCGATTCCGTCACCGGGGACGACTGCGAGACGAATCGTGCGAGACATGCTCGGAGGCTACTCCGGTGTCCCAGAGCCTGACATCCCGCGTCCGCCATTCGGACAAACCGCCCCGTCCGAGGGGCGCCCGACGGTCGCCGGGCGCCCCTGGGCCGGGCTACGGCAGGGTCAGGACCTGGCTGCGGCCGGGCTCCGGGTCGAGGTGGTGGAGGAGCAGGACCCGGGCCGGGGCGGGGCCGCTGCGGCGGATGTCGAGGACGGTGCCGGGGTGGACCGGGGCAGCGATCGCGGCGGGGCCGCCGGGGCCGGTGCGGATGTCGACGGCGGGGTGGAGGACGTCGACGGGGAGGGTGGGCCGGGTGCCCTGGAGGCCGATCGCGGAGAAGGACTCGGCCGGATCGGGAGTCCCGGAGCCGGTGAGACCGGTCCACAGCGCGTAGTGGACGGTGCTGCGGCCGGGGCCGATGCCCGGCAGGACGGCCAGGCGGACCGGCAGCACCACCGCGTCGGAGTCCAGCAGCGCGGTGTCGGTGTCCCCCCAGCGGGCGTTGAGCGGCTGGACGTCCAGCTCGGTGCCGGTGCGGGCGTCCAGGGCGCGGGCCACCAGGACGTCGCTGCCGCGCAGCCGGTCGGCCTTGACGATCACGTCGGTGACGCCGTCGCCGTCGGTGTCCAGCGCGGCCCGGACGGCGAACAGCCCGACCGGGGTGGCGGCCGGCGCCCACACCCGGGCGCCCAGGTAGAGCCGGCCCTCGGCGAGCGGGTCGCCGGTGACGGCGGGCGCGTCGGTGGCGGCGCCGACGGCGCGCAGGCCGGCGGCCCGGTCGCCGGGGTGCTCGACGCAGAGGTCCTGGAGGTGCTCGGCCTCCCCGGTGCTGCCCTCCGGGACGATGCCCGCGCCGGGGCCGACGCCCGCGCCGCTGTCCGGCGGGCAGTCGGGCCAGCGGCCGCCCTCCCCGCCCAGCGCGAAGGCGCTGACCAGGCCGGGCCCGCCGCCGGGGGTGCCGCTGCCGGTGAGGACGGCCAGCGCGCCGTCGCGGGCGGTGCGGACCGGGGCGGTGGCGGCCAGCTCGGAGGCCGCCCGCGGGGCGGCGAACAGCGGCACCCGCAGCCCGGGGGCGGCCGGGTCCTCCGGGGTGAGCAGCAGCCTGCCGGAGAGCTCGCCCCGGTAGCTGCGGGCCCGGCCGCCCTGGACGGTCGCGGTCGTCGGATCGGGGGCGCGGCCGAGCGCGCCGGGCACCCGGAGGGTGATCCGCACCCGCGCGGCGCCGCCGGGCGGGACCTCGACCCGCCCGGGCGCGAGCTCGAAGGCGGCGCCGGGCGCGTCGGTGGCCGCCGCGTAGCCGGTGCGGTAGGCGACCGGGGCGGCGGAGAGGTTGCGCACCTCGACCTCGCGGACCAGGGCGAGCGGCCCGGTGACAGCGAGCGGGCCGAAGGAGACGCCGACCGCGCCCTCGACCGCGCCCTCCCCCGCCGCGTAGGCGACGGCCGGGGTGCGCACCGCGCGGTCCACGGCGGCCCGGCCGGCTCCGGTGCGCTCGGGCCCGTAGGCCGGGCCGGTGGCGCCGTCGCCGAGCCAGGTGTCCCCCGCGGTGTTCATCAGCGCGGCCTTCACCTGCTCGACGCTCCAGTCCGGGTGGACGGCGCGCACCAGCGCCGCCAGCCCGGCGACGTGCGGGGTGGCCATCGAGGTGCCGTCCTCGCGCTGGCCGCCGGTGCCGCTGCCGACCAGGGCCGACCAGACGGTCTCGCCGGGGGCGGCGAGGTCCGGCTTGACGACGCCGGGCACGCCGATCCCGCGCGAGGTGAAGTCGGTGAGGGTGTCGAGCCGCTGCGGCTGGTCCTGGGCGGCGGCGCCGTGCAGCGGGTTGCCGGGTGCGGCGAGGCGGACCCGGACCGGCCCGGCGGCGGCGCCCGCGCGCAGCCGTTCGCCGTCGGCGCGGCCGAGCAGGGCGAGCGGCACCCGGTCGTTGCCGGCGATCTCGGCGAGGTGGTCGTCGTCGGCGGCCAGCAGCGCGCCGGCCGCTCCCGCCTCGGCGACGTGGTCGGCGCGCGGGCCCGAACCGCAGGCGCGCTCGGACTCGCGGGTGCTCCAGGCGAGCACCGCGATCCGCCCGGCGAGCCGCTGCCGGTCGGCCTCGGAGAAGGCCGTGCAGCCGTCGGCCTGGTCGGCGGGCAGCGCGAGCTCACCGCCGACGTCGGCGGTGGACCAGTCCCGGTAGCGGGCGCTCCAGTGGGCCGGCAGCACGCCGGCGAGCGACGGCGGGTCGAGCACGGTGATGCCGTCGGCGTCCCCGTGCGGGTCGACCGAGGCGGCGACGGCGACGGCCCGGGCGGCGGTGCCGGGGCTGCCGCCGATGCCGTAGACGTCACCCTCGTTGCCCGCGGCGGCGACCACCACGGTGCCGAGCTCGGCGAGCCGGTCGACGGCGAGGGCGTCGGCGTCGTCGGTGGAGCCGAAGCGGCTGCCGAGCGAGAGGTTGAGGACGTCGAGCCGGTCGCCCGGGTCGCCGTCGCCGTCCGGGTCGGCGGCCAGGTCGAGGGCGTGGCCGAGCTGGTCGGTGGAGCCGTCGCAGCCGAAGACCCGGATCGCGTAGAGCCGGGCGCCGGGCGCGGCGCCCGGGCCGACCTTGAAGCCGGCCGGGTCCAGGCCGGGACGGTAGGGGCCGCGGTAGGGCTGCCCGTCGGCAGTGACGCCGAGGCCGGCGGCGGTGCCGGCCACATGGGTGCCGTGGCCGTTGCGGTCGCAGTCGATCGGGTTGTCGTCGGGGTGCGGGTCGGGCTGGTAGTGCGCGGCGTCCGGGTCGGGCTGGTAGTCGTCGCCGACCAGGTCGCGGCCGCCGATCACCTTGGCGTTGGGGAAGAGTGCGGCGGGCGCGGGCTTCGCGCCGTCGACGGACCGGAACGCCTCCTCGGTGCCGGGGCCGCCGAAGTCGGCGTGGGTGTAGTCGATGCCGCTGTCGGCGACGCCGATCCGGATGCCCTCCCCGGTGGTGCCGGACAGGGCCTGCGCCCAGACCTCGGGCGCGCCGGTGACCGGCACCGAGTACGCGTTGTCGCGCCGCTTGCGGAGGATCGGGTGCACGGCCGTGACCCCGGGCAGGGTGCGCAGCGCGGGCAGCCGGCCGGCCGGCGCGCTCACCGCGAGGCCGGTGACCAGGGTGCGGGTGCGGTAGAGCTCGTGGGCGGCGGGCACCGCACCGTGGACGGCGTCGGCCACCCGGTCCAGCGCGGCGGAGGCGCGGGCCCGCTGGGCGGCGCCGGCCAGGGCGGCCTCCCGGCGGGCGGCCTCCGGGGAGCGCTGCCGGCGGCGGGCCTCGTCACCGGCCCGCCGCCAGACGGGGGCGACGGGCTCGGTGGCGAGTTCCAGCAGGACCGGGACGGGCGGGCCGGTGGCCGGGGCCACCGGGCTCGCGGGCGGGTGGCCGGCGGCCGGGGCGGCGCCGGTCAGCAGGGCCGGTCCGGCGCCGGCCAGCAGGGCCAGCGCGAGGCCGATCCGGGCGAGTGGCCGGCGGACGGTGGGACGACGCATGAGGTCCTCTCCCCCGGCCGGGGGAAGTGATCCGCGTCCCGTGCCGCTGACGCCCGCCCGTGCGGCCGTCGATCACCCTTCCGGGGGCCCCAAATTAGGAATATCGCGCCGGTCGGGGCGAGCAACCTCCCCCGAACGGTGGCAAGTTGCACCCCTTGGAGTGATGCTCCGTCAGCCCGTTCGGCCCATTCGGCGGATGAACGCCACCGGGCGGCCCGGACGCCCGGGGCCCGGGCGGCGGCTCAGTGGTGGCCGGTCACGCCGCCGTTGTCGCGGCGGTCCAGCGCGCGCTGGAGCGCGGCGGCGGCGAAGGGGTTCCGCTCGGCGGCCCGGCGGCGGCGCGGGACGCGGGTCTGCGGGGCGGCGGGGGCGGAAGCGGCGTGGCGGTCGGCGGTGGGGGGCATACCGGGCTCCTTGGTTCGATACGCGCCGTCGGAACGGACGCGGCGGTGGGGAGGAGGGGGGTACACCGGGCGGGGATCACCTGCCCATCGGGCGTACGGGCACGCACGGGCCGCACACCCTGGCTACAGGGGCGGCACACCGTACGGCTTCCACCACGGTACGGCCCCGGCCGTGCGGTGTCTGCCCGGATACTTGGATTTCCTACTATCTGAGACGACCGTCACCCGGAGGAACGCACCAGGGCCCGGACCGCCGTCCGTGCGGTGGTCCGGGCCCTGGTGAGGGGTGGTGCGGGGGGCGTCGCGGGATCAGGCGCCCAGGTCGACCGAGCGCGCGAAGCGGGCGCCGATCTCGGCGGCGATGGCCGACAGCACGTCCTGCGGGATCTCGCTGTCCACCGTGAGGGAGGCCAGCGCGCCGCTGCCGTCGCGGGCGACCTGCATGCCGGCGATGTTGATGCCGGCGTCGCCGAGGTGGCGGCCGAGGACGCCGACGACGCCCGGGCGGTCCTCGTACTTGAAGAAGGCCATGTGGTCGGTCAGCGCCACGTCCACGTCGAAGGCGTCCACGCCGACGATCTTCTGGACCTGCTTGGGGCCGGCCAGCGTGCCGGAGATGGCGATCTCCTCGCCGTTCGCGAGGGTGCCGCGCACGGTGATGACGTTGCGGTGCTCGGGGCTCTCGCTGGAGGTGGTCAGCCGCACCTCGACGCCGCGCTCCTGGGCGAACAGCGGGGCGTTGACGTAGGACACCGTCTCGGCCACGACGTCCTCGAACACACCCTTGAGGGCGGACAGTTCGAGCACCTTGACGTCGTGCTGGGTGATCTCGCCGCGCACCTCGACGTCGAGCCGCACCGCCACCTCGCCGGCCAGCGCGGTGAAGATCCGGCCGAGCTTCTCGGCCAGCGGCAGGCCCGGGCGGACGTCCTCGGCGATCACGCCGCCCTGGACGTTGACCGCGTCCGGCACCAGCTCGCCGGCCAGCGCCAGGCGCACCGAGCGGGCGACGGCGATGCCGGCCTTCTCCTGGGCCTCGTCGGTCGAGGCGCCCAGGTGCGGGGTGGCCACCACGTTGTCGAGGGCGAACAGCGGGGAGTCGGTGCACGGTTCCTTGGCGTACACGTCCAGGCCGGCGCCGGCCACCCGGCCGTCGCGCAGGGCGCTGAGCAGCGCCTCCTCGTCGACGATGCCGCCGCGGGCGGCGTTGACGATCCGGACGGTCGGCTTGACCTTGTGCAGCGCCTCGTCGCCGATCAGGCCGAGGGTCTCCGGGGTCTTCGGGAGGTGGACGGTGATGAAGTCCGAGACCTCCAGCAGCTCCTCCAGCGAGACCAGCTTGACGCCCATCTGCGCGGCGCGGGCGGCCTGGATGTAGGGGTCGTACGCGACGATCTTCATGCCGAACGCCGACATCCGCTGGGCGACCAGCACGCCGATCCGGCCGAGGCCGACGACGCCGAGGACCTTCTCGCTCAGCTCGACGCCGGTGTACTTGTTGCGCTTCCACTCGCCGCCCTTGAGCGCGGCGTTGGCCGGCGCGATGTTGCGGGCGACGGAGATCAGCAGGCCGCAGGCGAGCTCGGCGGCGGTGACGATGTTGGAGGTCGGCGCGTTCACGACCATGACGCCGGCCTTGGTGGCGGCGGAGACGTCCACGTTGTCGAGGCCGACGCCGGCCCGGGCGACGACCTTGAGCTTGCGCGCGGCGGCCAGCGCCTCGGCGTCGACCTTGGTGGCGGAGCGGATCAGGATGGCGTCGACGTCCGCGATCGCGGTCAGCAGCTCGGTGCGGTCCGCGCCGTTGCAGTGGCGGATCTCGAAGTCGGGGCCAAGGGCGTCGACCGTGGCGGGCGAGAGCTCTTCGGCGATCAGAACTACGGATTTGCTCACGACAGTGTGTCCTAACTGTCCGGTTCCCCCGAGCACGAAGGTGGCGTGGAGGGCGGGGGAAGGTGGCATGCCGCGTAGGTAGACGCACGACGCTGTGGGCCTGACGCGCACTCGGAAGTGTATCGACGGGCTGGATACCCGGCTGCTCCCGTCCGGCGAAATCACCCGGACGGGAGCAGCCTAGTTGTACAAGGGCGTTACAAAATCGAGAGGGTCCGACTCAGCGTGCGCCCGGTGCCGCTCAGGCCTCTTCCTTGACCCAGCTCATCAGCTTGCGCAGCTTCTTGCCGGTGGTCTCCAGCAGGTGGTCCTCGTCGGCCTTCTTGTACTCGTTGTACTTCGGCAGACCGGCCTTGTACTCGGCGATCCAGGTGTTGGCGAAGGTGCCGTCCTGGATCTCGGCGAGGACCTTCTTCATCTCGGCCTTGGTGGCGTCGGTGATGATCCGCGGGCCGGTGACGTAGTCGCCCCACTCGGCGGTCTCGGAGACCGACCAGCGCATCTTCTCCAGGCCGCCCTCGTACATCAGGTCGACGATGAGCTTCAGCTCGTGCAGGCACTCGAAGTAGGCGATCTCCGGCTGGTAGCCGGCCTCGACCAGGGTCTCGAAACCGGCCTTCACCAGGGCGGCGGTGCCACCGCAGAGGACGGCCTGCTCACCGAACAGGTCGGTCTCGGTCTCCTCGGTGAAGGTGGTCTTGATGACGCCGGCCTTGGTGGCGCCCAGGCCCTTGGCGTAGGACAGCGCCAGGTCGAAGGCCTTGCCGGAGGCGTCCTGCTCGACGGCGACGATCGCCGGGACGCCGCGGCCCTCCTCGTACTGGCGGCGGACCAGGTGGCCCGGGCCCTTCGGGGCGACCATGCAGACGTCGACGTCGGCCGGCGGCTTGATGAAGCCGAAGCGGATGTTCAGGCCGTGGCCGAAGAACAGGGCGTCGCCGGCCTTCAGGTGCGGGGCGATGTCCGCCTCGTAGACGTCGGCCTGGATCGGGTCCGGGACCAGGATCATGATGACGTCGGCCTCGGCCGCGGCCTCGGCGGGGGTGACCACGCGCAGACCGGCCTCCTCGGCCTTCTGGCGGGACTTGGACTCCGGCTTCAGGCCGACCCGGACGTCCGCGCCCGAGTCGCGCAGGGACAGCGCGTGGGCGTGGCCCTGGCTGCCGTAGCCGATGACCGCGACCTTGCGGCCCTGGATGATGGACAGGTCGGCGTCGTCTTCGTAGAACAGCTCGGCCACGGGGGCACATCTCCTTGCGAGTGGTTTGCCTGGGTCTGCGTCGGTTCCTACCGTATGCGGACCCGGTGAAGGGGTGGGGCGGTAATCAGGGTGTGAGACGCGGCGCGGGTCAGGCGCTGCGGTCGAGGGCGCGCAGCGAGCGGTCCGTGATCGAACGGGCGCCGCGTCCGATGGCGACCAGGCCGGACTGGACCAACTCCTTGATGCCGTAGGGCTCCAGCATCCGGAGCATGGCCTCCAGCTTGTCCGAGCTGCCGGTGGCCTCGATGGTCACCGCGTCCGGGGACACGTCGACCGTCTTGGCGCGGAACAGCTGGACGATCTCGACGATCTGCGACCGGGTCTCGTTGTCGGCGCGGACCTTCACCAGGACCAGTTCCCGCTGGATCGCAGCGGACTGGTCGAGTTCGACGATCTTTATCACGTTGACGAGCTTGTTGAGCTGCTTGGTGACCTGTTCCAGCGGGAGGTCCTCGACGTTGACCACGATGGTCATCCGGGACACGTCCGGATGCTCGGTGGGGCCGACGGCGAGGGAGTCGATGTTGAAGCCCCGACGGGAGAACAGCGCGGCGATCCGGGCGAGCACGCCGGGCTTGTTCTCGACCAGGACGGACAGGGTGTGCTTGGACATGGGTCGTGGGTTCCCTTGGTCGTTCCGGAAGGGGCTCAGTCGAGGTCGTCGCCGAAGTCGGGGCGCACCCCGCGGGCGAACTGGATCTCGTCGTTGCTGGTGCCGGCCGCGACCATCGGCCAGACCATGGCGTCCTGGTGGACGATGAAGTCGATGACCACCGGGCGGTCGTCGATCTCCATCGCCTGCTTGATCACCGCGTCGAGGTCCTCGGGGCGCTCGCAGCGCAGGCCGACGCAGCCCATCGCCTCGGCGAGCAGGACGAAGTCGGGGATCCGGGTGCCCTGGGCGGGCGGCTCGATGCCGTCGTGGCCGGGGCCGGAGTGCAGCACGGTGTTGGAGTAGCGCTGGTTGTAGAACAGCGTCTGCCACTGCCGGACCATGCCCAGCGACCCGTTGTTGATGACCGCGACCTTGATCGGGATGCCGTTCAGGGCGCAGGTGACCAGCTCCTGGTTGGTCATCTGGAAGCAGCCGTCGCCGTCGATCGCCCAGACCGCGGTCTCCGGGCGGCCCGCCTTGGCGCCCATCGCGGCCGGCACGGCGTAGCCCATGGTCCCGGCGCCGCCGGAGTTGAGCCAGGTGGCCGGCTTCTCGAACTGGATGAACTGCGAGCTCCACATCTGGTGCTGGCCGACGCCCGCCGCGTAGATGGCGTCCGGGCCGACCAGCCGGCCGATCCGCTCGATGACCTGCTGCGGGGAGAGCTGGCCGCCCGCCGCGGGCTCGTAGCCCACCGGGTAGGTCCGCTTCCACTCGTCGAGCCGCTCCCACCAGTCGCCGTAGTCGCCCTTGTGGCCGGCGTCGAACTCGGCCTGGACGGCGACGATGAGGTCGGCCAGCACCTCGCGGGCGTCGCCGACGATCGGCACGTCGGCCGGGCGGTTCTTGCCGATCTCGGCCGGGTCGATGTCGGCGTGGACGACCTTGGCGTACGGCGCGAAGCTGTCCAGCTTGCCGGTGACCCGGTCGTCGAAGCGGGCGCCGAGGGTGAACAGCAGGTCCGCCTTCTGCAGCGCGGTGACGGCCGGGACGGAGCCGTGCATGCCGGGCATGCCCAGGTGCTGCGGGTGGCTGTCCGGGAACGCGCCGAGCGCCATCAGGGTGGTGACCACCGGGGCGCCGGTCAGCTCGGCGAGGATCCGCAGCTCGGCCGTGGCACCGGCCTTGATGACGCCGCCGCCGACGTACAGCACCGGGCGCTTGGAGGTGACCAGCATCTTCGCGGCCTCGCGGATCTGCTTGGCGTGCGGCTTGGTCACCGGGCGGTAGCCGGGCAGCGAGGTCTCGGCCGGCCAGCGGAAGGTGGTGGTGGCCTGCAGGGCGTCCTTGGCGATGTCGACCAGGACCGGGCCGGGGCGGCCGGTGGCGGCGATGTGGAACGCCTCGGCGATCACCCGGGGGATCTCGGCCGGGTCGGTGACCAGGTAGTTGTGCTTGGTGATCGGCATGGTGATGCCGCAGATGTCCGCCTCCTGGAAGGCGTCCGTGCCGATCGCCTGGGAGGCGACCTGGCCGGTGATCGCGACGATCGGCACCGAGTCCATGTAGGCGTCGGCGATCGGGGTGACCAGGTTGGTCGCGCCCGGGCCGGAGGTCGCCATGCAGACCCCGACCCGGCCGGTGGCCTGGGCGTACCCGGTGGCGGCGTGACCGGCGCCCTGCTCGTGGCGGACCAGGATGTGACGCACCTTGGTGGAGTCCATCAGCGGGTCGTACGCGGGAAGGATGGCCCCGCCGGGGATGCCGAAGACGGTGTCCGCGCCGACGGCCTCCAGCGAGCGGATGAGCGACTGGGCGCCGGTCATGGTCTCGACGACGTGCTGCGGAGCGGGAGCGTGGGCGGCCGGGGTGTCCCCACGGCGGGGGGCTGCGGCGTGCTCAGTCATCTGCCTGTCTCTTCTCGGTTCTGGCCGGCCCGGTGGTTGCGGGCCCCGGGGTCGAGGGATGGGGTCCCGCTTGCGGGCCGATCGCCGGCTCTGCCCCAATCGTCCCTTTCGCGGGGCCTCGGGGCCAGGGGTCTTGCAGTGGTGGAACGGCGTCGGTGCAACAAAAAACCCCTCGTGCCCAAGGGCATGCGAGGGGTGGCGCGTCGGTCTGTCACGAGCGGGGCATGGCCCGCTCAGCCGACGCGCCCGCCAAGTACGAGAATTCGGGTGCGCATGGCAACGACCTTCCTCCCGTCACGGCCCGACTGTCAAGCAGGTGGGACGACAGTCTCGCCATGCGGACCCGCTCCCGGACCTGCGACGGCCGGGTGTTCGGGCAGGTCGGAGGGGTTGTGGTGAGCTACGACACGTCCCTGGCCGCCCTCCGCGCGCCCACTCGTCCGGGTGTCCGCGGCCAGGTACGCTCGCCGGGCCGGCAGCGGGCCGGGCGGCCGCGGCACCGGATAGACGCGGCGGGCCAGGGCGCGCCGCAGCCTGGTCTCGTCCAGGGGGGCGGAGAAGGCCGAGCCCTGCACCTGGCGGCAGCCCAACTCCTGCAGCACGGCCACCTGGCGGGGCAGGTCGACGCCCTCCGCGGCGGTGACCAGGCCGAGGTCCCGGCCGAGCCGCAGGGCGTGCCCGGCGAGCGTGCGGGCGAGCGCGGAGTCGCCGAGGTCGTGGACCAGCGAGCGGTCCAGCTTGAGGCCGTCGAAGGGCAGCCGGGCGAGCGCGCCGAGCGAGCCGCCGCCGGCCCCGAAGCCGGCCAGCGCGGTGGAGACGCCCAGGCGGCGCAGCGCGGCGAGCCGGCGGCCGAGTTCGTCGGCCAGCTCGTCCGGGCCCATCCGGGCCACCTCGACGATCAGCTGGCCGCCGGGCAGGCCGCTGTCGCGCAGGGCGGCGGCCACCGTCTCGTACAGGCCGGGGGCGCAGAGCCGTTCGGCGGAGAGCCGCACCGAGACCGGGACCGGCGGGGCGGCGGGGCGGCCGCAGACGGGCAGGCCGCGGCGCAGCGCGGCGGCGGCGACCGCCTCGCGGACCAGCCAGCGGGAGAACCGGGCGGCGGCGTCGCCGTGTTCGGTGGAGCGCAGGAACTCGGCCGGGGTGAGCAGCAGGCCCTGCACGGAGCGCCAGCGGGCCTGGGCCTCGACGGCGGTGACCGCGCCGCTCACGAGGTCCACCACGGGCTGGTGGAGCAGCGCGAAGCCGCCCTCCCGGACGGCCGCCCGCAGCCGCTCGTCCAGTTCGGTGCGGCGCTCCAGGTCGGCGCGCATGGCCGGGGAGTAGAGCATGACCCGGCCCTTGCCCTCGGACTTGGCGCGGTACATCGCGAGGTCGGCGTTGCGCATCAGCTCGTCGGCCCCGGCCCGCGGATCGGCGGCCGGGCCGCGTTCGGGGCTGCCGAAGGCGATGCCGATGCTGGCCGCCACGCTGAGTTCGCTGCCGCCGATCCAGTAGGGCTCGGAGAGCGCGGTGCGCAGCCGGTCGGCGAGCTCCTGGACCTGGAGGCGGCCGAGCGGGCCGCAGACCAGGGCGGCGAACTCGTCGCCGCCGAACCGGGCGACGGTGTCCCCGCAGCGCACGGCGCCCTGGAGCCGGCGGGCGGCCTGGACGAGCAGTTCGTCGCCGACCTGGTGGCCCGCGGTGTCGTTGACCGCCTTGAAGCCGTCGAGGTCGAGGAAGAGCACCGCGACCCCGGCGCCGGCCTCGTCCTGCGGGCCGCGGGCGGCCAGCGCGGTGCGCAGCCGCTGGGTGAACAGCGCCCGGTTGGGCAGGTCGGTGAGCGGGTCGTGGAAGGCGTTGTGCTGCAACTGGGCCTGGAGCATGACCCGTTCGGTGACGTCGCGGCTGTTCAGGATGAGGCCGTCGCGGTACCGGTCGACGGTCGACTCGACGTGCAGCCACTCACCGGCGCCGGAGCCGATCCGGCACTCCACCCGGGCCGCGGGCAGCGGCTCGCCGCCCGGGTCGCGGTGGGCGGCCAGCCGGCCGCGGGCGAGGAAGCGGCGGACCTCCAGCAGCACCCGGTCGACGTCCTCGGGGTGGATGAGGTCCAGCAGGTTGCCGCCGACCAGTTCCTCCGGATCGCGCCCGTAGACGCCCAGCGCGGCCGGGGAGACGTAGGAGAGCACCCCGTTGGCCCCGGCGATCATGATGACGTCGCTGGAGCCCTGCACCAGGGAGCGGAAGTGCGCCTCCTTGTGGGCGAGTTCCTGGGCCAGCGAGAGGTTGTCGAGCAGCATGATGCCCTGCCGCAGGATCAGCGCGAGGCCGACGGTGCAGGCGGCCGAGGCGACCACCCGGTCCAGCGAGCGGCCGCCGAGGGCGTTGTAGAGGATCCCGGCGGTGCAGACCGCGGCGGCGGCGTACGGGGTGAGCGCGCTGAAGGTGGTGGCGACCCGGCGGCGCGGCAGGCCGCCGAGCGCGGGGTGCTCGCGCAGCGGGCGGCGCCAGCGCGGGGACCACGGCGCCCAGGCGAGCAGCAGGCTGCCCGCGAACCAGCCGGCGTCCAGCAGTTCGCCGGAGTGGTAGCTGCTGCGCAGTTCGGGCGAGGTGAACAGGGCGTCGCAGAGCACGGTGACGGCGAGGCCGACCATGGCGGTGTGGACGGCGGCCCGGTTGCCGTCCCGGCCGCCGAAGCGCAGGCCGACGACCAGCGAGACCAGCAGGATGTCCAGCACCGGGTAGGCCAGGTTGAGGGCCAGGCGCAGCGGGGAGCCGGCCTCGCCGGCGGCGGTGCGGCCGAGCGCGAGGCTCCAGCTGAGGGTGAACAGCGAGCCGGCCACCAGCCAGCCGTCGAGCAGCAGGCAGAGCCAGCCGGCGGCGGTGCGCGGGCGCTGGGCGAGCACCAGGACGCCGGTGATGGCGAGCGGGGCGAACAGCAGGAAGGCGTACTCGGCGAGCGAGTTGGGCGGCAGCGGGGTGCGTTCGACCAGCTCGTACCAGCCCCAGGTGCCGTTGCCGAAGGCGACCATGAGCGAGGAGAGGCCGAACAGCAGCCAGGCCGGGCGGGCGTGGCCGCCGACCGTGCAGCCGTACGCCAGGCAGGAGAGCGCGGCCGCGAGGGCGGCGGCGGCCAGGCCGAAGTCGCCCATGAAGACGGCGATCTGGCGCGAGCCCCAGCCGAGTGCCGCGCCGAGGGCGTAGGCGAGGCAGAGCACGCCGAGGGCGGCCCCGGGCAGTCTGCGGCTGTGCAGCGCCCGGCGGAGCGGCCCGGGTCTGCGGCACCCGGGTGCCGGCGGGGCGGCCGCACGGAGGGCGGACCGGGGCGCGCCGCCCGGGGGCGGGACCGGCGGGGCCGGGGCTCCGGCGGTCGGACCGGTCACGGGCGGCGGTCCGCCCGCGAGCAGGTCGGTGTCCGGTGCCTCCGGCCGTCCGGCTCCGGGCAGCACCGCGTCGGTGGAGCTCACTCGACCTCTCCCCCTCCGGCCCGGGGCCTCGCGCCCGGGTCACGGACCACCGGCCGCGCGCCTGGTGGCCGTACGCGGTGACCTGGCGCCCCGTCGGGGCGGTGGCCCAGGGGGCGGGGGGCCTGCCGGCCGTCCCGCCACACCGATGTTCCCGTCCGGGACCCTACACCACTTCGGTCACTCAATGACACGCACACTCAACTTAGAGTAATGGCCTCGGGGTGGGGAATTACACCCGATTCCACCGGAACGGGCCGGTTGGCGGGGGCGCACGGGCGGGGGCTCACGCGGCGCGCACGGGAGCACGGGGCGGCGCCCGCGCGACACCGGCCGGACCGGCGGACGGCCGGCCCCGGCCCGGCGGACCGGCCCGCGGCGGGTGGACGGCGGGCGGACGGCGGGCGGTCAGCGGCCGGCCGGGGCCAGATCCTCGGGGAACAGCCGCAAGCGGTGCGCCAGCGCGGCGGCTTCGCCCCGGCCGGCGACCGCCAGCTTGCCCAGGATGTTGGAGACGTGCACGCTCGCCGTCTTCGGCGAGATGTACAGTTCCTCGGCGATCTGCCGGTTGGTGCGCCCCCGCGCGAGCAATCGGAGCACGTCCCGCTCACGGGGGGTGAGACCGAAGGAGTCCCCCGCCGGCGCCGCCGCGGCGGGTGCGGGACGGCCCGCGACGACCGTCAGCCCCGCCCGCTCGGCCAGCGCGTCGACCTCGGCGCGCAGCCCGGCGTCACCCCGGACGGTCGCCAGTTCCCGCGCCTCGCGCAGCAGTTCGGCCCCCGCCTCGCGGCGCCCGGCCAGCACCTCGGCCTCGCCGGCCCGCAGCAGGGCGAACGCCAGCGGGTACGGCAGCCCGGTCGGACGCAGCCGTTCGACCGCGGCGGCCCAGTGCGCCGGGGTGTCCGCCCCCTCGGCCCGGGCCAGTTCGCCCTCCAGCAGCCGGGCCCAGCCGTGGTGCAGCGGCACCGTCGGGGTCAGCCCGGACGCCACCTCGACGATCCTGGCCAGCACCGCGGCCCGGCCCGGTTCGGCCTCCGGCAGGCCCCGGCTGTCCGCCTCGACGCCCGCGCCGTCGACCAGCAGCGGGAAGCAGTCGGCCAGGTAGCCGCAGGGGAACGCCCCCGCCAGGGCGGCGAGCAGCTCGGCGCGGGCCTCCAGCGGGCGGCCCGCCCGGGCGGCGATCCGCACCGCGAGCCGGCCGATCGGCACGGAGTGCTGGATCTGGCCGACCCGGTTGGCGGCCCGGGCCTGGGCGAGCAGCGCGCCGGCGCCGGCCACGTCGCCGTGGAGCAGGGCGAGCTCCCCGCGCAGCCGGTCCAGGAACTCCGCGTGGGTGCCGGTCGGGCTGGTCAGGTCGCCCTCGGCGAGCACCAGTTCGGCCTCGTCGATCCGCCCGAGGTCCATCAGCGCCTCGGCGAGGTTCCCGGTCAGGATGGTGCCGATGTTGCGCTGCAGGCCGTTGCGGCGGGCCGAGTCCAGCCCCTCCCGGGCGAGCTCCGCGGCCTGCTCGGCCCGGCCGAGGCCGCGCAGCAGCGAGGACAGGTTGTTGAGGCCGCGCAGCAGCAGGTCCGGTGCGCCGAGCCGGCGGGAGGCCTCGACCGCCGCCGTCAGCTGGGCCACCGCGGCCTCCGGATCGGCGTCCAGGTCGTTGCGCAGCCCGCCGATGGTCATCAGGGCGTGCTGCTCGACGGTGGGCGCGCCCACCTCGCGGGCGATCCGGGCGGCCCGCTCGGCGAGCGCGACCAGCTCGGGGCGGGGGTTGGAGAGCATCCCGGCGCCCGCCCCGAGCGCGAACACCTCGGCCTGCACGGCGGACGGCGGCAGGTGCTCGACCAGCCGGTGCGCGTAGGCGATCTCCTCCGTGTCACCGGAGCGGCGCAGGTGGCCGAGCATCCGGGCGCGGTTGATCCGGAACCAGGCGGCGCGGGCCGGGTGGTCGTTCTCGTCGACGAGCTGGAGCGCCCGCTTCGCCAGGCTCAGCCCGCGTTCCCGGTCACCGCTGCGGCGGGCGGCGACCACCGCCTCGGCCAGCACGTCGATCCGGCAGAGCCGGTCGCAGTCCTCGTCGTGCAGGTCCGTGTCGCAGGAGCACGGCGGATAGGTCTCGGCCCAGTCGTACGGGCGCAGGGTACCGGCCAGCTGCTCGCCGGGGACCTCGTCCCACAGCTCCAGGGCCCGTTCCAGCATCCGCAGTTGCTCGGCGAAGGCGTTGCGGCGGCGGGCCGCCCGGGCGGCGTCCAGCGCGGTCGGCAGGGCCCGGGCCGGGTCGTGGGCGTGGTACCAGTAGTTGGCCAGCCGGGCCGGCCGGGCGTCGGCGCCGACCAGCTGCGGCTCGGCCTCCAGGGCCTCGGCGAACCGGCGGTTGATCCGGTGCCGCTCGCCGGGCAGCAGGTCGTCCGAGACGGCCTCGCGGACCAGCGCGTGCCGGAACCGGTAGCCGTCGCCGTCCGGGTCCGGGCGCAGGATGTTGGCGCCGACCGCGGCGCGCAGCGAGCCGATCAGCCGCTCCTCGTCCTCCAGGACGGCGGCGAGCAGGGCGTGTTCGACCAGGGAGCCGCCCTCGGCGGCGATCCGCAGCACCCGCTGGGTCTCCTCGTCCAGTGCCTCGACCCGGACCAGCAGGATGTCGCGCAGGGAGTCGGTGAGCCCGGCCGAGCAGCCCTCCCGCAGGGCGGTGGCGAGCTCCTCGACGAAGAACGGGTTGCCCTCGGAGCGGCGGTGGATGCGCTCGACCAGCTGCCGGTCGGGCGCCGCGGTGCCGAGGATGCCGGCCAGCTGGGCGGCCACCTCGCCGGGGCCGAACCGTTCCAGCTCCAGCCGGCGCACCGTGCGCAGCCGCTCCAGCTCGGCCAGGAAGGGCCGCAGCGGGTGGCGGCGGTGCAGGTCGTCGCTGCGGTAGGTGGCGACCAGCAGGACGCGGGCCCGGTGCAGGGTGCGGACCAGGTAGGCGAACAGCTCCCGGGTGGAGCGGTCGGACCAGTGCAGGTCCTCGACGGCGAGCACGAGGGTACGGTCCGCGCCGAGCCGTTCGAACAACCTCGCGGTGTGCTCGAACAGCCGGGCCCGGCCGTACTCGTCGTTGGGCTCGCCGTCGGCCTCGCCGAAGTCCGGCAGCAGCCGGGCGAGATGGCCCTCCATCCCGGCGGCGGCGCTCTCCAGCTCGGTGCCCAGACAGCGGTGCAGCCGGCGCAGCGCGGTGGCCAGCGGAGCGTAGGGCAGTCCCTCGGCGCCGACCTCCGGACAGCCGCCGACGGTGGTGAGCACGCCCCGGTCGTCGGCCCGGCGCAGGAACTCCTCCAGCAGCCGGGTCTTGCCGACACCCGCCTCGCCGCCGATCAGCACGGTCTGCGGCTCGCCGCGGCCGGCCCGGCGCAGCGCGTCCGCCAGGTCGGTGAGCTCCGGGTCGCGGCCGACGAAGACGGGACTCACCGAGATCTGCTGCATGGAGGCGAGCATGCCATACGGGTCCGCTGCCCTCCGAGGGGTTATCCCGCCCCTCGAACGCCCGGAGGGGGAGGCGCTCCCCCGTCGCGCCTCCCCCTCCGTTCCCCGCTCGGCACCCCGGTGCCGGTCCGTCAGCATTCGCCGACGCGCGCGGTGCGCCGCTGGACGCGCAGGCCGATGTTCGGCCGCCACCCGGTGCGCTTGGCGGGCTTCGCCGCGCGGACCAGGCGCTGGTGCTCGGCCAGGGCCTGGAGTTCCAGTTCCTGCTGCTTGATGAGCTCGTACTCGATCACGGTGGTTCCCCTCGTGGGTTCTTCGTCGGTTCCGTTCGCTGAGTAGAGACTCCTCCCCCAGGGGGGTGGCGGGCATCGGCAGGCTTCCGGATCTTCCGGGGCCGGAGGGCCTTAGGCCGGCGCCCCGGGACACGACGAAGGCCCGGCCTCACCCCCGGGAGGGGGTAAGGCCGGGCCTCGGACGGCTAAGTAGGCCTTAGACCGCCTTAGACGCCTTGGAAACTCAGGCGGAGACGCCCAGCTTCTCCAGGATCAGGTCCTTCACGCGGGCCGCGTCGGCCTGGCCGCGGGTGGCCTTCATGACCGCGCCGACCAGCGCGCCGACCGCGGCGACCTTGCCGTCGCGGATCTTGGCGGCGACGGCCTCGTTCTCGGCGATCGCCTGGTCGACGGCGGCGCCCAGCGCGGAGTCGTCCGAGACGACGGCCAGGCCGCGCTTCTCGACGATCTCGTCCGGCTCGCCCTCGCCGGCCAGCACGCCCTCGATGACCTGGC
Organism: Kitasatospora sp. NPDC058115; assembly: GCF_042884635.1. Classification (NCBI taxonomy): domain Bacteria; kingdom Bacillati; phylum Actinomycetota; class Actinomycetes; order Kitasatosporales; family Streptomycetaceae; genus Kitasatospora; species Kitasatospora sp. NPDC058115. Next base: position 158,969 of record NZ_JBHVTL010000021.1, on the reverse strand, counting down.
GGGCCAGCTTGTCGTTCAGCTTGCCCTCGGCGACCAGCGCGGTGACCCGGGCGACCTGCGCCGGGGTGATCGGCTGCTCGGCCAGCTCGGTGCCGGTCTCGTTGGCGCGGCGGGCCAGCTCGCCCATCCACCACTTGCGGGCCTGGTCGGCCGGGGCGCCGGCGGCGATGGTCTCCTGGATCGGCTCGACGGCGCCCGCGTTCAGCACCGACTGCATGTCCTTGTCCGACAGGCCCCACTCGGCCTGCAGCCGGGCCCGGCGCACCCGGGGCAGCTCGGGCAGCGCGGCGCGCAGCTCCTCCACCCACGCGCGGGACGGCGCGATCGGCACCAGGTCCGGCTCCGGGAAGTACCGGTAGTCCTCGGCGTTGTCCTTGATCCGGCCGGAGGTGGTGGAGCCGTCGTCCTCGTGGAAGTGCCGGGTCTCCTGGATGATCGTGCCGCCGTCGGTGAGCACCGTGGCGTGCCGCTGGATCTCGAACCGGGCGGCCCGCTCGACGCTGCGCAGCGAGTTGACGTTCTTGGTCTCCGAGCGGGTGCCGAAGGTCTCGGTGCCGTTCGGGCGCAGCGACAGGTTGACGTCGCAGCGCATCTGGCCCTTGTCCATCCGGGCCTCGGAGACGCCCAGCGAGCGGATCACCTCGCGCAGCTCGGCGACGTAGGCGCGGGCGACCTCGGGGGCCCGCTCGCCGGCGCCGGTGATCGGCTTGGTGACGATCTCGATCAGCGGGATGCCGGCCCGGTTGTAGTCCAGCAGCGAGTGCGTGGCGCCGTGGATGCGGCCGGTCGCGCCGCCGACGTGGCTGGACTTGCCGGTGTCCTCCTCCATGTGGGCGCGCTCGATCTCCACCCGGAAGGTCGAGCCGTCCTCCAGCTGCACGTCGAGGTAGCCGTTGAAGGCGATCGGCTCGTCGTACTGCGAGGTCTGGAAGTTCTTCGGCATGTCCGGGTAGAAGTAGTTCTTCCGCGCGAACCGGCACCACTCGGCGATCTCGCAGTTCAGCGCCAGGCCGATCTTGACGGCCGACTCCACGCCCACCGCGTTGACCACCGGCAGCGAGCCCGGCAGCCCCAGACAGGTCGGGCAGACCTGGCTGTTCGGCTCGGCACCCAGTTCGGTCGAACAACCGCAGAACATCTTGGTCTTGGTACCGAGCTCGACGTGGACCTCAAGGCCCATCACCGGGTCGTACGACGCGAGAGCGTCCTCGTAGGAGACCAGGTTCTTGACGCTCACAGCGTCCCCTTCACTCAAAAGTCTTCGGTGGTGCGGGCCCGGCCGGTACCGCGGTACCGGCCGGGCCCCACGGGCTAGCCCAGCAGGACGTCGTCGTCGCCGAGGCGGCGCAGCTCGCGCACCAGCAGGGCGGTGCCGGTGACCAGGGCGGCGGCGCCGACGAGGGCGTTGACCAGCTTGAGGGTGTCGCTCTCGTCGCGGGCCTTGCGGACGTCCTTGGCGATGGAGATCGCGCCGAACGCGCTGGTCCCGATCGACAGCCACAGCCCGGGCTTCGAGTGCTTCCACCCCTTCAAAGACGCAGACTGGGCCTTCGCCTTCTCGATCTTGCTCACAGTGCCGGTGCCTCCTCCAGCAGGGTGTGCCCCCACTTGTCGTTGAGTGCGGCCTCGACGGCGCCGCCCACGCGGTACAGGCGGTCGTCCGCCATCGCGGGTGCGATGATCTGCAGGCCGACCGGGAGATTGTCCTCCGGCGCCAGGCCGCAGGGCAGCGACATCGCCGCGTTGCCCGCAAGGTTGGACGGAATCGTGCAGAGGTCGGCCAGGTACATCGCCATCGGGTCGTCGGCGCGCTCGCCGATCGGGAAGGCGGTGGTCGGGGTGGTCGGCGAGACCAGGACGTCCACGCCGGCGAAGGCGGCGTCGAAGTCGCGGGAGATCAGCGTGCGCACCTTCTGGGCCGAGCCGTAGTAGGCGTCGTAGTAGCCCGAGGAGAGCGCGTAGGTGCCGAGGATGATGCGGCGCTTGACCTCGGGGCCGAAGCCGGCCTCGCGGGTCAGCGCGGTGACGTCCTCGGCGGAGCGGGTGCCGTCGTCGCCGACCCGCAGGCCGTAGCGCATCGCGTCGAAGCGGGCCAGGTTGGACGAGGCCTCGCTGGGCGCGATCAGGTAGTACGCGGGGAGCGCCAGGGTGAACGACGGGCAGGAGACCTCGACGACCTCGGCGCCCAGCTCGCGCAGCAGCTCCACCGACTCGTCGAAGCGCTGCATGACGCCGGCCTGGTAGCCCTCGCCGGCGAACTCCTTGACCACGCCGATCCGCATGCCGCGGACGTCACGCATCCGGGCGGCCTCGACGACGGCCGGCACCGGCGCGTCGATCGAGGTGGAGTCCAGCGGGTCGTGGCCGGCGATCGCCTCATGCAGCAGCGCCGCGTCCAGCACGGTACGGGCGCACGGGCCGCCCTGGTCCAGGCTGCTGGAGAAGGCCACCAGGCCGTAGCGGGAGACCGAGCCGTAGGTCGGCTTCACGCCGACGGTGCCGGTGACGGCGCCGGGCTGGCGGATCGAGCCGCCGGTGTCGGTGCCGATCGCCAGCGGGGCCTCGAAGGCGGCCAGCGCGGCCGCCGAGCCGCCGCCGGAGCCGCCGGGGATCCGGGAGAGGTCCCACGGGTTGCCGGTGGTGCCGTAGGCCGAGTTCTCGGTGGAGGAGCCCATCGCGAACTCGTCCATGTTGGTCTTGCCGAGGATGACGACGCCGGCGTCCTTGAGCCGCGAGGTCAGGGTGGCGTCGTACGGCGGGATCCAGCCTTCGAGGATCTTCGAGCCGCAGGTGGTCGGCACGCCCTTGGTGGTGAAGACGTCCTTCAGCGCCAGCGGGACACCGGCCAGCGGGCCCAGCTCCTCGCCCTTGGCGCGCTTCTCGTCGACGGCCCGCGCGGCGCTCAGCGCGCCCTCGGTGTCGACGTGCAGGAAGGCGTTGACCTTCTGGTCGACGGCCTCGATGCGGTCCAGGTGCGCCTGCGCGACCTCGACGGCGGAGACCTCGCCCTTGGCGATGGCGGCGGCCGTGTCGGCGGCGGTGTAACGGATCAGGTCGGTCATCTCGGTCAGTCCTCCCCGAGGATCTGCGGCACACGGAAACGCTGCTCCTCGGCGGCCGGGGCGCCGGCCAGCGCCTGCTCCGGGGTGAGCGACGGCCGGACCTCGTCCGCGCGCATGACGTTGGTCAGCGGCAGCGGGTGGGAGGTGGGCGGGACGTCCTGTCCGGCGACCTCGGAAACGCGGGCGACCGCGCCGATGATCACGTCGAGCTGCTCGGCGAAGTGGTCCAGCTCTTCGGCCTGCAACTCAAGACGCGACAGCCGAGCGAGGTGGGCGACCTCCTCGCGCGTGATGCCAGGCATGCAGCGATCCTCAGGGTGAGTTCTGGTGAGGCCCGGATCCGCCTTCCGACGGCGCCGGGCCCGGGCCGGGAGCGGCCGGTCAGGCACTCCCGTCCTCGTGGTCTGTGGTGACCATCCTATGGGGCGCGGCCCGGCCACCGGCCAACGACCAGCGGTGGGCCGGGGTCACTGCCGCCGCGCACCACCGTTCACCGCCGTTCACCGCCGCTCACTGCGGGCGGGTCGGCGCCCAACTGTGCCGGGGCGGCGCCTGGATCTCCACCGCGGCGGCCTGCACCGCCTGGATCACCGGCGGCAGGGCGGGCTTGATCACCGGCGGCAGCCGCTCGGCGACGGGAGCGGCGGCGAGCCGCTCCACCGGCGGGGCGCCGGTGCGGTGCACCCGCAGCCAGGCGGTGGCCTGCTCGGCCGGCAGCGCCGCCGAGACCAGCCAGCCCTGCACCGCGTCCACGCCCATGCAGTTCAGCCGCTCCCAGGTCTCGTCGTCCTCGACGCCCTCGGCGACCACGGTCAGGCCGAGCGAGTGGGCCAGCTCGACCGAGCAGCGGACCACCGCCGCGTCGTGGTCGTCGGTGGCCATCCGGGAGACGAAGGAGCGGTCGATCTTCAGCTCGCCGACCGGCAGGCTGCGCAGCCGCACCAGCGAGGAGTGGCCGGTCCCGAAGTCGTCCAGGGACATCCCGACCCCGTAGCCGCGCAGTTCGGCGAGGGTGTCGGCGGCCCGCCGGGAGTCGTCCAGCAGCAGCCGCTCGGTGATCTCCAGCTGGAGCGCGTGGGCCGGCACCTGGTGGCGCACGAGGTGGCCGGCGACCCGCTGGGCGAAGCCGGGGTTGAGCACGTCGCGCGGCGAGACGTTCACCGCGACCTGCACCTGGAGGCCCTGCTCGCGCCAGTGGGCGAGCTGGCCGACGGCGGCCTCCAGCACGTAGTCGGTCAGCCGGGGCATCAGCCCGCTGGACTCGGCGAGGCCGACGAACTCGTCCGGCGAGACCCGGCCCTGGCCGGGGCGCTCCCAGCGCAGCAGCGCCTCCAGCCCGACCACCCGGCCGTCGAAGGCCACCTTGGGCTGGTAGTGCAGCTGCACCTCGCCGGTCTCCAGGGCCCGCCGCAGGTCGCCCAGCAGGCCGATCCGGTACGGGGTGTCGGCGTCCTGCGTCTCGTCGTACTGCTCGACCGAGGTGCGGCCGCGCTGGGCGTGGCCCATCGCGACGTCGGCGCGGCGCAGCAGCGACTCGGCGTCCTGGGCGTGCTGCGGGAAGACGCAGACGCCGGCGCTCGCCTCCAGGACGAGCAGCAGGCCGTCCAGCCGGATCGGCGCGGCCAGTTCGGCGATCAGGGCCTTGGCGACCTTCTCCAGCGAGTCCGGGCAGCCGATGCCGGGCAGCAGCACGGCGAACTCGTCGCCGCCCATCCGGGCCACCATCGGGCGGCCGCGGTAGTGCCGGGGCAGTCCGGCGAAGACGTCGTCGATGGACTCGCGGGTGGCGCTGCCGGCCGCCCCGCCGGAGCGCAGGGCGCGGTGCAGCCGGCGGGCGATGTGCACGAGCAGCCGGTCGCCGGCGGTGTGGCCGAGGGTGTCGTTGAGCGACCGGAAGCGGTCGAGGTCGAGCAGGATCAGACCGACGCTGTAGCCCTCGGAATGCTCGGCGATCGCCTCCTGGGCGGCGAGCAGCAGGGCCTGGCGGTTGGGCAGGTCGGTCAGCGGATCGGTGAGCTGGTCGCGCGCGCGGTCCCGGGCGATCCGCCAGGCGGCGACCAGCACGGCCAGCGGCACCGCGAACAGCGGCAGCAGTTCGGCCTCGTAGCGGTAGACCAGCACGGCCAGCGGGATGAGCGGCGCCGCGCCTGCCAGCAGCACGCCGAGCAGCAGGACGGCCCCCGCCACCCCCTGCGGCGGGCGTGTGGGCGCGCCGCCGGTCGTACGATCCATAAGCCCTGTCCTCCGTCGGGCCCGCCCCGTCAGGCCGCCTAGCGGTGAGGCACCGTACCGGTACCGGCAGCCTGCCGGGCAGGGAGCGGCCCCGCGGAGTCCGGCTCAGCCGGTACCCCCACCCCTGCTGACACTCTGTTGCGCTCCAGGGTATGCGTGGCTTCACCCGACGGGCAGACTTTCAGACAACCGGACATACGCCGCCACGCCCCCCGGGTGCCGCACAGTGACACGATGCCCGCTAACACTGTGCGGCACCCGGTGACGTTGCATCAGGACGATAACAAGCCGGATTCGGGGCTTCCGCGCGTGGGGTCAGTCCTCGACGGGCTCCGCGGCGGGCTGCTCGGCGGGCTCCTCCGCGGACTCCGCGGCGGGCTGCTGCTCCGCCCCCTCGGCGGCGTTCCCGGCGGCCGCCTTCTTCTTCGCCGGCGCCTTCTTCGCCGGGGCCTTCTTCACCGGCTCCTCCTCCGGCTCCGGCGGCAGCCCCAGGTGGACCCGGGCGGCGGCCGACCCCTGCTCCAGCAGGATCGCGAAGCCCGCGTCGTCGAGGACCGGCAGCCCCAGCTGGACCGCCTTGTCGTACTTGGAGCCGGGGTTGTCGCCGGCCACCACGAAGTGGGTCTTCTTCGACACCGAGCCGGTCACCTTCGCACCCCGCGAGGTCAGCGCCTCCTTGGCGCCGTCCCTGGTGTGCCCGGCCAGCGTGCCGGTGACGACGACCGTCAGCCCCTCCAGCGGACGCTCGCCCTCCTCCTCGGCCGCCTCCTCGGTGAAGCGGACACCGGCGGCGCGCCACTTCTCGACGATCTCCCGATGCCAGTCCACCTGGTACCACTCGATGATCGAGCGCGCGGTGCCGGCGCCGACGCCCTCGGTGGCGGCCAGCCGCTCCTCACCGGCCGCGAAGATCGCGTCCAGGTCGCGGAACTCCCGGGCGAGGTCCTGGGCGGCCACCGGGCCGACGTGCCGGATCGACAGGCCGTTGAGGAACCGCCAGAGCGGGCGGTCCTTGGCCTTCTCGATGTTCTCCAGCATCAGCCCGGTGTTCTTCTTCGGCGCACCGGTCGTGGTGGCGAAGAAGAACACCTCCTTCTCCTCGCCGGTCTCGTCGTCGAGCTTCGGCATGCCGGTCTTCTGGTCGCGCACCAGCACCTTGATCGGGAGCAGCTGCTCGACCGACAGTCCGAAGATGTCGCCCTCGTTGCCCACCGGCGCCTCGGCCGGCTGCAGCGGCTGGGTCAGCGCGGTCGCCGCGACGTAGCCGAGACCCTCGATGTCCAGTGCCGAGCGCCCGCCGAGGAAGGCGATCCGCTCACGGATCTGGGCCGGGCAGAACTGCGCGTTGGGACAGCGCAGGTCGATGTCCCCCTCGGCCATCGCCCGCAGCTCGCTGCCGCACTCGGGGCAGTGCGAGGGCATCACGAACGCCTGCTCGGTGCCGTCCCGCAGGTCGTACACCGGGCCGAGGATCTCCGGGATCACGTCGCCGGCCTTGCGCAGCACCACCGTGTCGCCGAGCAGGACGTCCTTGGCCTTGACGATCTCCTGGTTGTGCAGGGTCGCGTACTGCACCATCGAGCCGGCCACCTTCACCGGCTCGGCCAGCACCGCGTACGGGGTGGCCCGGCCGGTGCGGCCGATGCCGACCTTGATCGCGGCCAGCTTGCCGGTGACCTCCTCCGGCGGGTACTTCCAGGCGATCGCCCAGCGCGGGGACTTGGAGGTGGAGCCGAGCCGGCCCTGCAGCGCGATCTCGTCCACCTTGACGACCACGCCGTCGATCTCGTGCTCGACCGAGTGCCGCTGCTCGCCGAAGTGCTCGATGAACGCCCGCACCTCCTCCAGCGTGCCGACCACCTTGTTGTGCCGGGCGGTCGGCAGGCCCCACTCGCGCAGCAGGTCGTAGGCGTGCGACTGGTTGTCGATGTCGAAGCCGGAGCGCGCGCCGATGCCGTGCACCACCATGTGCAGCGGGCGGGAGGCGGTGACCAGCGGGTCCTTCTGCCGCAGCGAGCCGGCCGCGGCGTTGCGCGGGTTCATGAACAGCCGGATCATCGCCCGGGGGCGCTTGCCCTCCTTGGCGCGCTCCTCGTTCTCCACCCGGCGGCGCTCGTTCTCCTCCGAGAAGGAGGCGTTCAGCGCCTCGAAGGCCTCGGTCGGGAAGTAGACCTCGCCGCGGATCTCCACCAGCTCCGGGACGTCGTCGCCCCGGAGCCGGTGCGGGATCTCCTTGATGGTGCGGACGTTGGCGGTGATGTCCTCGCCGACCCGGCCGTCGCCGCGGGTCGCCGCCTGCACCAGCTGGCCGTTCTCGTAGGTGAGGTTGACGGCCAGGCCGTCCACCTTGAGCTCGCACAGGTAGTGGTACTCGATGCCGGACAGCTCGGTGGCGACCCGCTCGGCCCAGGCGGCGAGCTCCTCGTCGTCCATCGCGTTGTCCAGGCTGAGCAGCCGCTCCCGGTGCTCGACCGGGGCGAACAGCAGGGTGGGCGCGCCGCCGACCTTCTGCGAGGGCGACTCCGGGGTGACCAGCGCCGGGTGCTCCGCCTCCAGTCCCTCCAGCTCGCGCATCAGCGCGTCGAACTCGGCGTCGCTGACGACCGGCGCGTCCTGCTCGTAGTAACGGGCCCGGTGGTCGGTGATCTCGGCCGCCAGCTCGGCGTGCCGCTTGCGCACCTCCGCCGGAACGTCCTCCCAGCCCTCGACAGCCACCACCGCAAGCCCTCCGTCAATCTCTCATTCCGGGTTGTCCACCAGGCTCCGGGCCGCCTTCACGCTCAGTGACAACGCCGCGCGGGCATGGGCCGGGGAGGCCCCGGCCAGCCCGCAGGTGGGCGTCACCAGCACACGGCGGCCCAGCAGCTCCGGGGAGAACCCGAGCCTGCGCCACAACGTCCTGACACCCTGGACACTACCGGCCGGGTCCGACAGTGCCTGGTCAGTGGAGGGGACGACACCGGCGAGGATCACGGTGCCCGCCTCGACCGCCTCACCGAGGTCGTCGTCCTCACGCTCGGTCAGCAGCGAGAAGTCCAGCGAGACGCCGGCCACCCCGGCCCGGCGCAGCAGCGGCAGCGGCACCCGGGGCGCGCAGCAGTGCACCACCACCGGCGCGTCCAGGGCGCCGACGACGTCCCGCAGCGCCTCCTCGGCGAGCTGCCGGTCGACGGCGCGCAGCCGCTGGAAGCCGCTGGCGGTCCTCACCTCGCCGGCCAGCACGGCGGGCAGCGAGGGCTCGTCCAGCTGGAGCACCACCTGCGCGCCGGGCACCCGCCTGCGGACGTCGGCGAGGTGGCGGCGCAGGCCCTCGGTGAGCGAACCGGCGATGTCCCGGCAGGCGCCGGGGTCGGCGAGCGCCTTCTCGCCGTACTTGAGCTCGACGGACGCGGCCAGCGTCCACGGGCCGACCGCCTGCACCTTCAGCGCGCCCCGGTAGCCCTGGGTGAACTCCTCCAGGGCGTCGAGGTCCTCGCCCAGCCAGGAGTGCGCGCGCCGGGTGTCCCGGCCGGGGCGGTCGGTGAACCGCCAGCCGCTCGGCTCGGTCTGCGCGAACAGCTCGACCAGCAGGCCGGCGGAGCGGCCGATCATGTCGGCGCCCGGCCCGCGGGCGGGCAGCTCCGGGAGGAACGGCAGGTGCTCCAGCGCGCCGGTGGACGTCTTGGCGGCCTCCCGGGCGTCGGTGCCGGGCAGCGAGCCGACGCCGGTGGCGGCGCCGACCAGGTCGGGGAAGGGGTGTCCGTTGCTCACCCGCCCGAGCCTAGTGCGCGCGCCGCCCCGGCTCGCTCAGCGCCCGGGGCGGACCGTGATGTCGGTGATCTCCGCGTCCCGGGAGGCGTCCAGCGCCGCCAGGACCGCCCTGGCCACCGACTCGGGCTCGATCCACTGCCCGGCGTCGTACGCCTTGCCCTCCTGCTGGTGCACCTTGACCTGCATCGCGGTGGCGGTGCGGCCCGGGTAGACGGAGGTGACCCGCACGCCGTTGCCGTGCTCCTCCAGCCGCAGCGCGTCCGCGAGCGCCTTCAGGCCGTGCTTGCCCGCCGCGTACGCCGACCAGTCGGCGCTCGCGCGCAGACCCGCGCCGGAGTTCACGAACACCACGTGGCCCTTCACCAGCCGCACCGAGGGCAGCAGCAGCCGGGTCAGCTCGGCGGGGGCGACCAGGTTGACGTTCAGGGTGTCCTGCCAGGCCTTGACCGGCAGCTCGCCGACCGGGCCGAGCTCGACCACGCCGGCCACGTGCAGCAGCGAGTCCAGCTCGACCGGCAGCGCCTGGTGGCCGAAGGCCCAGGAGAGCTTCGCCGGATCGCCGAGGTCGCCGACCAGGGTCTTCGCGCCGGGGAAGCGCTCGCGCAGCTCGGCGGCCCGGCGGGCGTCCCGGGCCAGCAGCCAGAGCTCGTCGCCGCGCTCGGCGAGACGTTCGGCGAGGACGGCGCCGATGCCGGAGCCGGCGCCGGTGATCAGATGAGTGGCCATGGGTCCGATCCTCTCAGGCCTTCAGCTGCTCGAAGACCTGGGCCGGGGTGTCGGCGAAGGTGATCAGCTCCGCGAGCGGGCGGGGGAGGAAGCCCTCCGCGTCCATCCGCTCCATCTGGGTGCGCAGGCCCGCGTAGAAGCCCTCGGTGTCCAGCACGACCACCGGCTTGTCGTGCAGCGCGTGCTTCTTGAGCTCCAGCACCTCGGTCACCTCGTCCAGCGTGCCCAGCCCGCCGACGAGGACGACGACCGCGTCCGCCCGCGACAGCAGCAGCGCCTTGCGTTCCGCGAGGTCGGCCGTGGTGACCAGCTCGTCGGCCCCCTCGTACGCCTTGTGCTTCAGGAACTCGACGGAGATCCCGACCAGCTGCCCGCCGGCCGCCTTCACCCCGTCCGCCAGCTCCCCCATCAGCCCGGCGTGCGAGCCGCCCCAGACGAGGGTGTGACCGCCCTCCCCGAGGAGCCGGGCGAACTCGGCGGCGGGGGCGGAGTAACGGTCGTCGAGCGAGGCGGCGGAACAGAAGACACAGATATTCATAGTCCCCCCGGTCTATCACGCCCGCCGACCCGCCCACGACCGAATTGGCCCCGCCCGGGGCCGGTCCCGGGCGGGTGCCCCCGACGCCCCCGGAGGTCTCGTTCAGCGGTGGACGGCCCCCGTTCGGACGGCGGGCGCGGCGGGGCGTTCGCGCAGGAGGAGGGCGGCGTTCAGGGCGACCGTCGCGGCCGCGGCGCCGTGGACGCCGAACGCGATGGCGGTCGACCCGTGGTTGCCGAGGACCGTCAGCATGTCGGTGAGGGGCGCGAAGGTGAGCCCCAGCAGCACCCAGCCGAGGGCCTTGCGGTGGCCGGTCAGCAGGAGCGCGAAGACGCCCAGGCAGATCCCGATGTCGCGCCCGCCCTTCACGGTGAGAAAGCCGGTGCCCTCGTGCTCGGGCCAGCTCGGCAGGCCGAACCCGGCCGCGGACCCCTGCGGGTCCAGCAGGAAGAGGAGGCCGATGTAGAGGAGGAACAGGCCGCTCAGGACGGAGAGGACGGTGGTGAAGCGCTTCATGGCCTTCCTGCCTTTCGTGAGGAGGTTCGAGGAGGAGGTCCGGACGGGTCGGCGCCGGCGCCTTCCCGGTGTCCGTGCGAGAAGCCTCGCCGGGGGCGCATGGAGGCCGTTTGGAAGCGACTTGGAGGAGATCGGGCCGTCTACGCTGTGCCGGGTGACGGTCTCCATACGCGTGCTGGGTTCCTTCGCCGCCGAGCTGGACGGCGGGCCCCTCCCGCTCGGCGGCCGGCGGCAACGCGCGGTCCTGGCCCGGCTGGTGGTGGCGCGCGGCGAGGTCGTCTCGGTCGACCGGCTGGTCGAGGAGGTCTGGCAGGGGGCCCCGCCGGCCCGGGCGGTGACGTCGCTGCAGGCGTACGTGTCGAACCTGCGCCGGCTGCTGGAGCCCGGCCGGGCACCGCGCACCCCGGCCGCGCTGCTGGTCAGCGCACCCCCCGGATACGCGCTGCGGCTGCCCGGCGAGGCCGTCGACGCCGGGCGCTTCGAGCGGCTGCTGCGCGAGGCGCGCGACGCCGCACCGCGGCAGCCGGACACCGCGCGGCGCCTGTTCGGCGAGGCGCTGTCGCCGTCGCTGTGGCGGGGCGGGGCGTACGCCGAGTTCGCCGACGACTCCTGGGCCCGCGCCGAGATCGCCCGCCTGGACGAGCTGCGGCTGGTGGCGCGCGAGCTGAACGTCGCCGCCGGACTGCGCTCGGCGCAGGCCGCCGTGACCGTCCCCGAGGCCGAACTGCTCACCCGCGAGCAGCCGTTGCGCGAGGAGGGCTGGCGCCTGCACGCGCTCGCGCTGTGGGCGGCGGGCCGCCAGGCCGACGCGCTGGCGACGCTGCGCCGGGCCCGCGCCGTCCTGGCGGCAGAGGTGGGCCTCGATCCGGGGCCGGCGCTGACCGCGCTCGAAGCGGCCGTCCTGGGCGGACGCACCGCCGTGCTGCGCGCCGCGACGGAGCCACCGGGGCGCCGGGCGCCGGCCCCGGCCGAAGGGCGCGAGGCCCCGGCACCGCCCCGCCGGCCCGGCACCGACGCACCGCTGTTCGTCGGCCGCGAGACCGAACTCGCCCGGTTGCTGGAGGCCGCCGGCCGGGCGGCCGGCGCGGGGCCCGGCGTCGCGCTGGTCACCGGCGAGGCGGGGCTGGGGAAGTCGGCGCTGCTGGAGCGGCTCGGCGAGCGGCTGCAGGCTGACGGCTGGCTGGTCGCGGCCGGCCGGGCACCCGACGACGAGGGCGCGCCGCCCGGGTGGCCCTGGGTGACGGCGCTGCGCACGATCGCCGCCGCCGCGCCGCCCCCGGCCGGGTCGGCCGAGGTCCTCGCCCCGCTGCTGTCCGACCGCCCGTCCGGCCGGGAGCCCGACGAGGACGCGGCCGCCGGCCGGTTCCGCCTCCACCGCGCGGTGTCACGGTGGCTCGCGGCGGTGGCCCGCGAGCGGCCGCTGGCCCTGCTGCTGGACGACCTGCACGGGGCCGACGCCGAGACGCTCGCCCTGCTGACGGCCCTGACCGAGCTGCCCCCGGCGACACCGGTCCTGATCGTCGCCGCCTACCGGCCGAACGAGACCGGGGGCCCGCTCACCGACCGGCTCGCCGCGCTCGCCCGGCGCTCGCCGCTGCGGCTGCCGTTGCCGGGGCTGCCCGCGTCGGCCGTCGCCGCGGTGATCGAGGCCGCGGGCGGCGGGCCGGTGGACGCCGGGACGGTCGCCGCGCTCGCCGAACGCACCGGCGGAAACCCCTTCTACCTGCGGGAGAGCGCCCGGCTGCTCAGCGGCGAAGGCGCGCTGGTGGCCCTGTCCGAGGTCCCCGAAGGCGTCCGGGACGTGCTGCGCCGCAGGCTCGGACGTCTCCCCGAGGCGGTGGTGCCGGTCCTGCGGCTGGCCGCGGTCGTCGGACGCGAAGCGGACGTCGAGCTGCTGGTCGACGCCGCGGACACCGACGAGAACGGGGTCCTGGGCGCGCTGGACTGCGGCCTGGTCGCCGGACTGCTGACCGAACCCGCCCCGGGCCGGGTCCGGTTCGCCCACGCGCTGGTGCGCGACACGCTGCTCGCCGATCTGAGCGGCCTGCGGGCCCGGCGCATGCACGGGCGGATAGCGGCCGGGCTGGAGCGGCTCGGTTCGGGTGACGTCTCGGCGCTGGCCCACCACTTCGCGCGGTCGGCGGCGTCGGCCACGGCCGCCAAGGCCGTGCACCACTGCCTGCGCGCGGCCGGGCTGGCGGCCGGCCGCTACGCCCACGACACGGCGGCCGAGCTGCTCGCCACCGCGCTGGACTGCTTCGAACGGACCCCGGCCGACCCGTCGGCAGACCGCGAGGCGGAACGCGTCGACCTGCTGGGCAGGCTGCTGCGCGCCCAGGTCCGGGCCGGGGCGGTGATGGCCGCCCGCGCGACCCGGCAGCGGGCGATCGACCACGCGGTCGGCACCGGACGGAGCGAACTGCTGATCCGCGCGCTCACCGCGTGGTCCGAGCCGACACCGTGGCAGACCCGGCCGTACGGCGCGGTCGACGAGCCCGTCGTCGCCCTGCTCCGCCGGTCGCTGGACCGGCCCCTCCCCACCCCGTCCGCCCGGTGCGGGCTGCTGCTCGCCTACTGCGCCGAACTGTCCGACGTGCGGGACCCGCGGGCGCGGGCCGCCGCCGAGGAGGCCGTCGACCTCGCGACGGCCGCGGGCGACCCCGGCCTGCGCGCGCGGGCGCTCGCGGCCCTGGTCCGCGAGCTCGACGCCGACCGCGAGGGACGCGAACTGGCGGTCCGGAGCGCGGAGCTCGTCCGGCTCGCCACGGCACACGACCTGCCCGCCCTCCGCTGGTTCGGCCTGTCCAGCCTGGCGACCGCCGCGGCCGCCGAAGGCGACGTCGCCGGCGCGTACGGCCACATCGACACCTGCGTGGAACTGGCCCGGACGTACCGCATGCCGGGGCCCGTCGTGGTCGGCCGGACCGCGCTGGCGACGCGAGCGCTGATCGAGGGGCGCGGCGAGGACGCCGAGCGGCTGTACGCCGAAGCCACCGCCGGGATGGCCCGGCAGGGCTCCCCGCACGCCGACGGCTTCCTCCAGGTCGCGACGGCGACGATCCGGGCCGCCCAGGGCAGGCTCGGCGAGTTCGTCCCGCAGGCCCGGCGGCTGACCGAGGAGTACGGCCCGCCGATGGCGGACCTCCTCGCGGCGGCCCTGTGCGCCGCCGGGGAGCGGGAGGAGGCCCGCGCCGTCCTCGCCCGGGTCGGTCCGCTGCGCACCGACTACCTCCTCACGGTCTGCGCGACCTTCCGCGCCATGGCGGCGGTGGCCCTCGCCGACCGGGCGCGGGCCGAGGAGCTGTACCGCACCCTCCTCCCCCACCGCGACGCACCCCCGCCCACCGCGGGCTTCACCCTGGCCGTCCGCCCCGTCGCCCGGACCCTCGGAGAACTCGCCCGCCTCCTCGGCCGCGACACCGAGGCGGCCGCCCACTTCGCCCACGCGACCGCCATCGCCGACCGCTGGGGCACCACCCTGGGGCGGGTCAGTCCTTGTACGGCAGCAGCGCCGCCAGGCTCAGCGTGAACCCGAAGGGCTCCGGGATGTGGATCTCGTCGCCGAACTTCCGGTCACTGCGGGTGTGGTACCGGTCGTGGCCGGACTCGGAGAACAACGTCACGGTGTGCCGGCGCGGATCCACGATCAGGTAGAGCGGGACACGCATCACGGCGTAGTCGTGCAGCTTGTCCATCCAGTCGTTGCCCGGGTTCGACGGCGAGACGATCTCGACGGCGATCAGCGCCTCGGCCGCCGGCGCCCGGTTGCCCGGCTCGGAGAGCACCTCCACCGGCAGGTAGGTGAGGTCCGGCTCACGCCCCTTGGAGACGTCCGGGCTGACGATCCTCGTACGTTCACCGGGGAGGTGCCCATCGGGGGCATGCCGCTCGAACTGCCCGCGCAGCAAGGCAAGGTCGAGCTGGTGCACGTTCGGCGGCGACGCCTGGACGAGCAGAACGTCCCCGGACCACTCGATCCGGACGCCCTCCGGGGCGATCCGCTCCGCCTCCTCGACGAAGTCGTGGTACCGCTCGTAGAAGCTCGTACCGCACCCTCCACGCGGCTCACGACCGTCAGCCAAGCACCTGCCGCCCGTCATGGGCCCGCACGACCGGTACCGCGCCGTCCCGGAGCGCGTCCAGCACGCGCACGGCGTAGACCTCGGCCATGCGGTCGGAGACCTCGCCCGGCGTGAGCCAGTCGACGGCGGTCGACTCGTCCGAGAGCCGCTCGCTGCCGCTCTCCGGGCGGCAGCGGAACACCAGGGCGACGATTCCGCGGCTCACGTTCTTGTAGACGCCGGTCAGCCGCTGCACGCCGACCTTGATCCCGGTCTCCTCGAACACCTCCCGCCGCACGCCGTCCTCGACGGTCTCCGCCACCTCCAGCACCCCGCCCGGCGGCTCCCACGTCCCGTTGTCGGCCCGCCGGATCGCCAGCACCCTGCCGTCCTCCCGCACCACCACCCCCGCGACGGACACCGAGTGGAGCGGCGTTGACTCGGACTTCCCGGCGCTGTTACTCATGTGCAGGAGAATAGGAGCCTTGAAGGACTATGGCGAATGGTGACGTGGCCTCGGCGGCCACAGCGAAGTACTTGCAGATCGCGGCCGATCTCGCCGCGCAGATCACGTCGGGAGTGCTTGCGCCCGGCGCGACCGTGCCCAGCGAAGCCGAACTCATGCAACGGTACGGAGTGGCGTCCGGAACAGTGCGCAAGGCCATCGCAGAGCTTCGAACAGCCCAGCTGATCGAAACGCACCACGGCCGCGGCTCCTTCGTCCGCTCCCGCCCACCGGTTCAGCGCAAGTCCGCGGACCGCTTCCGCCGCACCCACCGCAAGGCCGGCAAGGCCGCCTACCTCGCCGAGGCGGAGGCGTCGGGCGGTGTCCCGTCCGTGGCAGTGCTGTTCGTGGGACCCACACCCGCACCGCCGGAGATCGCCGAGCGCCTCGACCTTCCCGTCGGCACCCAGGTACTGGCCCGCAAACGCCGGTACTTCCGGGACGGCGTCCCGACAGAGGAAGCCACCTCCTACCTCCCGTGGGACGTGGCCAAGGACATTCCGGAGGTTTTCGCCGAGAACCCCGGTGGCGGCGGCATCTACGCCCGGCTCGAAGAACACGGGTACTCCCTCGCCGAGTTCACCGAGTCCGTACGGGCCCGTCTCGCGACCAAGCCCGAGACCAAGGCCCTCGCCCTGAGCCCGGGCGCGCCGGTGATCCACCTCGTGCGCGACGCCATCTCCACGGATGGCCGAGTGGTGGAGGTGTGCGACACCGTCATGGCCGCCGACCAGTTCGTCCTCGACTACCGCTTCCCCGCGCGGGACTGAGGAGCAATCGGCTCCGGCAACCTGTCGCGGGATTCTCCCGCGACAGGTTGACTCATGTACAGGAGTCGGGCACCCTTCTGCCATGCACTCATGTACATGAGTGCATGGCAGAGCCTCATCTAGAGGAGATGGCCTGCGAGGGCCTGCACCTTGGAGTTCTCATGCAGCACGTCCTGTTGGAGACTCAGGCGTCTTCCGATGCCTCCCCGACCTCACTCCCGGCACCGGCCGAAGTGCTGTTGCCCTATCTCCCGGAAGCGGCCGGTCAGGCGCGCCGGTTCCTCCGAACGACGCTCACGGGGTGGGGGTTGGACGGGTTGGTCGACGCGGCCGTGCTGGTCGGCAGCGAGTTGGTCACCAATGCCGCGAAGACCGGATGCCGGCAGCAGATGACGGTCGCGGTCCGGCAGCTCTCGCGGACGACCCTGCGGATCACGGTGCGCGACGGCTCGTGTGTTCTTCCGGTCCTGATTCGCGCCTCCCCGGAGGAGGAGTGCCACCGCGGCCTGGCCCTGGTGGATCGCCTGACCGACGGTCGCTGGGGCGCGACCCTCGAACCGGCCGGGAAGGTCGTCCACGCCGACCTGACGACCACCCGGTGAAGCCGTCGGATGACGACCCCGACACCGAATCCGTCCGGGTCTGGGCCGCGTACGGAGTTTCGGTGGCGGCCGCTCTCCACGTCCTCGCTGCGGCTCTGGTGCTGATCAACCGCGCTCGCTGAACGCCGCCCGCGCCGCCGGGCCGGCGGCGCGGGCGGTGCCGATCCGAGTGCGGGGTCAGGCGGTGACGGTGGGGCGGTGGGTGGTGGCGATGGTGGCGGAGCCGATGACGCGGGGGCCGTCGTAGAGGACGACGGCCTGGCCGGGGGCGATGCCGCGGGCGGGGGTGTCGAGGGTGACGTGGAGGGTGTCGTCGACGACGGAGGCGGTGACGGGGACCTCCTCGCCGTGGGCGCGGAGCTGGGCGGTGTAGCGGCCGTCGGCGAGCGGCTCGGTGCCGCACCAGCGGGGGCGGATGGCGGTGAGGGCGGTGACGTCCAGGCCCTCGACCGGGCCCACGGTGACGGTGTTGTTCACCGGGGAGATGTCGAGGACGTAGCGCGGCTTGCCGTCGGCGGCCGGGCGGCCGATCCGCAGGCCCTTGCGCTGGCCGATGGTGAAGCCGTACGCGCCGTCGTGCTCGCCGAGCTTGGTGCCGTCGACGTCCAGGATGTCGCCGGTGGCGGTGCCGAGGTGCTTGGCCAGGAAGCCCTGGGTGTCGCCGTCCGCGATGAAGCAGATGTCGTGCGAGTCCGGCTTCTTGGCGACGGCCAGGCCGCGCCGCTCGGCCTCCTCGCGGATGACGTCCTTGGTGGTGTCGCCGAGCGGGAACAGCGAGTGGGCGAGCTGGTCGGCGTCGAGCACGCCGAGCACGTAGGACTGGTCCTTGGCGGCGTCCACGGCCCGGTGCAGCTCGCGCGAGCCGTCCGGGAGGTCGACGATGCGGGCGTAGTGGCCGGTGCAGACGGCGTCGAAGCCGAGCGCGATCGCCTTGTCCAGCAGGGCGGCGAACTTGATCTTCTCGTTGCAGCGCAGGCACGGGTTGGGGGTGCGGCCGGCGGCGTACTCCGCGACGAAGTCGTCGATGACGTCCTCCCGGAAGCGCTCGGCGAGGTCCCAGACGTAGAACGGGATGCCGATCACGTCGGCGGCCCGGCGCGCGTCCCGGGAGTCCTCGATGGTGCAGCAGCCGCGCGCACCGGTCCGGAAGGACTGCGGGTTGCTGGAGAGCGCCAGGTGCACGCCGGTCACCTCGTGACCGGCTTCGACGGCGCGGGCGGCGGCGACGGCGGAGTCCACCCCGCCGGACATCGCCGCGAGCACGCGCAGGCGGCCAGTGGCGGACGGAGCGGTCGGGGCACCCGGGAAGTCAGTCATGATGCCACCAAGCGTACCTACCGCCGGACGGCCGCCAGGCCCGCGTTGCGGGCGCGCTGGACGGCCGGGGCGATGGCCCCGGCGAGCGCGGTGACGTCCTCCCGGCCCGACGTGTGGCCGAGCGAGAACCGCAGCGAGGCGCGGGCCAGCAGCGGGTCGACGCCCATCGCCAGCAGCACGTGGCTGGGCTGCGGGACGCCGGCCGAGCAGGCCGAGCCGGTGGAGCACTCGATGCCCTGGGCGTCGAGCAGCATCAGCAGCGCGTCGCCCTCGCAACCGGGGAAGGAGAAGTGCGCGTTGGCGGGCAGCCGCCCCTCGGCCGCCGGGTCGCCGTTGAGCACCGCGTCCGGGACGGCCGCCAGCACCGAGGCGACCAGCTCGTCACGGAGCGCGCCCAGCGTCACGGCGTGCTCCGCGCGCCGCTCCACGGCGACCGTCGCCGCGGCGGCGAACCCGGCCGCGCCGGGCGCGTCCAGGGTGCCGGAGCGGACGTCGCGCTCCTGGCCGCCGCCGTGCAGCAGCGGAACGGGCGCCGCACCGCGCGACAGCAGCAGCGCGCCGATGCCGAACGGGCCGCCGATCTTGTGGCCGGTGACGGTGAGCGCGGTCAGCCCGGAGTCGGCGAAGGACACCGGGACCTGGCCGAGCGCCTGCACCGCGTCGGCGTGCACCGGGATGCCGTACTCGGCGGCCACGGCGGCGAGTTCGGCGACCGGCTGGACGGTGCCGACCTCGTTGTTCGCCCACATCACGGTGACCAGCGCGACCGAGCCCGGATCGCGCTCGATCGCCTCGCGCAGCGCCGCCGGGTGGACCCGGCCGAGCGCGTCCACCGGCAGGTAGTCGACGGTGGCGCCCTCGTGCTCGGCGAGCCAGTGCACCGCGTCCAGCACCGCGTGGTGCTCGACCGGGCTGCAGAGCACCCGGGTGCGGGCCGGGTCGGCGCCGCGGCGGGCCCAGTACAGGCCCTTGACGGCCAGGTTGTCGGACTCGGTGCCGCCGCCGGTGAGGACGATCTCGCTGGGCCGGGCGCCGAGCGAGTCGGCCAGCGACTCGCGGGCCTCCTCGACCACCCGGCGGGCCCGGCGGCCGGACGCGTGCAGGGAGGAGGCGTTGCCGACGACCCCCAGGTGCGCCGTCATCGCGGCGATCGCCTCGGGCAGCATCGGCGTGGTCGCCGCATGGTCCAGGTATGGCATAACCATCCGATTGTAGAGGCCCCCCGGCCGGAGCCGGACCGGCACGGACGCACGGGTCGGCCGCGTCACGCCACAGCGCACCGATCCGGCCACCGGACGCCGCGCACCGCGACGCTGCCCCTCCGGGCAGCCCCGGTACGGCGCGGGGCCCGCGAGCGGTTAGCCTGACGGCCACCACCACGCGGCGTGAGCGGAACCGGGAGTCGGGGGGACGGGATGTCGCAGTCGGTCGATCGCGCGCTGACCCTGCTCGGGTCGCTCGGCGACGGCCCGGTCACCCTGGAGCAGGCCGCCACCTCGATCGGCGTGCACAAGTCCACCGCGCTGCGCCTGCTGCGCACGCTGGAGGAGCACGGGTTCGTCCACCGGCTGTCCGACCGGCGCTACCGGCTGGGCGGACGGGTGCTGTCGCTGGCGCAGCGGGCCCTCCAGGAGATCGACGTCCGGCAGGTCGCCGCACCGTTCCTGGCGTCGCTGCACGAGCGCTGCGGCTGCACGGTGCAGCTGGCGGTGCTGCAGGACGACGAGGTGCTGTACCTGGACGAGCTGGCGGGGCGGTGGAGCAGCGCGGCGGGCCGGCCGACCCGGATCGGGCGGCGCGCGCCGGCCAACGGGACGGCGATCGGCCGGGTGCTGCTGGCGGGGCTGCCGCAGGACGGCCTGGCCGAGGAGGAGCTTTCGGCCGATCTGGCGGCGGTGCGCCGGCGGGGCTGGGCGGCGGAGTCGGCCGAGCACCTGGAGGCGGTGACCTGCGTCGCCGCGCCGGTGGCGGGCAGCGACCGGCGGGCGGTCGCGGCGTGCGCGATCTCGGCGCCGACGGACCGGGTGTCGCCGGCGGAGCTGGTGCGGCTGGTGCCCGAGCTGCTCTGCACGGCGGAGGCGATCTCGCTGGCCTACGGCGGCTCGCCTACTCCTCGCTGGTGCGAGAACCGTTGCGGTGCCAGGCCCGCGGTGCGCGCCAGCCGTACTTGAGGGCGAGCATCCGCAGGACGAACGCGGTGAGCGCGGCGGCGGTGCCGGTGACGGCGGTGAGGCTGTCGAGCGCGATCAGGACGGCGACCAGCGCGGCGCCGACCAGCGCGGGCACGGCGTAGATCTCGCGGTCCCAGCGCAGCAGCGAGGGGATCTCGCCGGCCAGGACGTCACGCATCACGCCGCCCCCGGCGGCGGTCACCATGCCGAGGGCGACGGCGGAGACGGCGCCGAGGCCGTAGTCGTGGGCCTTGGCGGTGCCGGTGACGCAGAACAGGCCGAGACCGAGCGCGTCGAGGGTCTGCACGGCGCGGTTGATCCGTTCGACCTCGGGGTGCAGGAAGAAGACGACCAGGGCGGCGATCAGCGGGTCGACGAAGTAGCCCAGGTTGGTGAAGGCGGCGACCGGGGTGGCCCCGATGACCAGGTCGCGCATCACGCCGCCGCCGAGCGCGGTGACCTCGGCGAGCACACAGATGCCGAAGATGTCCATGTTCTTGCGGACGGCGAGCAGCCCCCCGGAGAGGGCGAAGACGAAGATGCCGACGAGGTCCAGCGACTGCTGCACGTCGGAGGGGAAGATCTGCGAGGTCACCGCACCAGTGTGACCCGGCCGAGCCTCCCCTCCGGTCCGACGGTCAGGCGGAGGCGAGCAGCTTCTCCCCCGGGACGGCGTTCTCCGGGAAGTGGCACGCCACCTGGTGCCCCTCCCTGCCGGCGGCGAGCGGCGGCTCCTGGCTCGCGCAGATCTCCTGCGCCTTCCAGCAGCGGGTGCGGAAGCGGCAGCCGCTGGGCGGGTTGATCGGCGAGGGCACGTCGCCCTTGAGCAGGATGCGCTCGCGCCCGGCGCGCTGACGGCGGCGCGGGTCGGGCACCGGCACCGCGGACATCAGCGCGGTGGTGTACGGGTGCATCGGGGTGCGGTAGAGCGAGTCCCGGTCGGCGATCTCGACGATCTTGCCGAGGTACATCACCGCGACCCGGTCGGAGACGTGCCGGACCACCGAGAGGTCGTGCGCGATGATCAGGTAGGTCAGGCCGAGCTCCCGCTGGAGGTCGTCGAGCAGGTTGACCACCTGGGCCTGGATCGAGACGTCGAGCGCGGAGACCGGCTCGTCCGCCACGATCATCTTGGGCCGCAGGGCGAGCGCCCGGGCGATGCCGATGCGCTGGCGCTGGCCGCCGGAGAACTCGTGCGGGTAGCGGTTGTAGTGCTCGGGGCTGAGCCCGCACAGCTCCAGCAGCTCCTGGACGGCCTTCTTGATCCCGCCCTCGGGCTCGGCCTTCTGCAGCTTGAACGGCGCGCCGACGATGGTGCCGACGGTGTGCCGGGGGTTCAGCGAGGAGTACGGGTCCTGGAAGATCATCTGGATGTCGCGGCGCAGCGGCCGCATCGCCCCGACGCCCAGGTGGGTGATGTCGGTGCCCTCGAACTCGACCTTCCCGCCGGTCGGTTCGTCCAGCCGGGTGACCAGCCGGCCCATCGTCGACTTGCCGCAGCCGGACTCCCCGACGACGCCCAGGGTCTCGCCGGCGTTGACCGTGAAGTCGATGCCGTCGACCGCCCGGACGGCGCCCGTCTGGCGCCGCAGCAGGCCGCTGTGAATGGGGAAGTGCCGGACCAGGCCGGTCACCTTGAGCAGCGGCTGCCGGTCCGGGGCGGGCGCCTGCGCGGGCACCTTCTTCATGGGGTCGGGGCCCGCCGCCTGAGTGTCCGTCATCGGTTCTCTCCAGAATGGTGGTACGAGGCCGGGCTCACAGCCGGGGCGCGATCTCTTCGGCGAAGATGCGGTGCCGCTCGGCGAGTGCGAGGTGGCAGGCGGCGTGGTGTCCGGGCGCGACCTCGGTGAGGCCCGGGGTCTCCTCCGAGGAGCGCCCGCCGGTCAGCCCGGCGTAGGGGCAGCGCGGGTGGAAGGCGCAGCCGGACGGCACGTTGATCAGGCTGGGCGGGGTGCCCCTGACCGGGACGAGCCGGTCCTGCAGCTCCCGGTCGAGGCGCGGCATCGAGCCCAGCAGGCCCCAGGTGTAGGGGTGTTCGGGCGCGTCGAAGAGCGTCTCGGCCGGGCCCCGCTCGACGCACTTGCCGCCGTACATGACGAGGATGTCGTCGGCGAGCTCGGCGACCACCCCGAGGTCGTGGGTGATGATGATGACCGCCGAGCCGAACTCCTCCTGGAGGTCCCGGATGAGGTCCAGGATCTGCGCCTGGACGGTGACGTCCAGGGCAGTGGTGGGCTCGTCGGCGATCAGCAGCGAGGGGTCGTTGACCAGCGCCATGGCGATCATCGCGCGCTGGCGCATGCCGCCGGAGAACTGGTGCGGGTAGTCGTCGACCCGGCGGTCGGGCTGCGGGATGCCGACCCGGTCGAGCATCTCGACGGCGCGGGCCCGGGCCTGCTTCTTGCTCGCCTGCGGGTGGTGCACCCGGTAGGCCTCGACGATCTGCTGCCCCACCGTGTAGTAGGGGTGCATCGCGGTGAGCGGGTCCTGGAAGATCATCGCCATCTGCCGGCCGCGCAGTTCGCGGACCCGCTCGGGTCCGGCCGCGATGAGGTCCTCGCCGTCGAGCCGGATCTCGCCGGTGATCCGGGCCCGCTTGGAGCGGTGCAGGCCCATGATGCCGAGCGAGGTGACGGACTTGCCGGAGCCGGACTCGCCGACGATGCCGAGGGTGCGGCCCTTGGCGAGGTCGAAGCTGACCCCGTCGACGGAACGGACCAGGCCGTCGTCGGTGTCGAAGTGGATCCGCAGGTCCCGCACCGAGAGGAAGGGCTCCTGGCCGCCCGGGGCGGCCGCGCGGGCCGGGGTCTTCTGGAGCTCGGTCACGACAGCCTCACCCGGGGGTCGACAGCGGCGTACAGGAGGTCAACCACGAGGTTGCAGAGGACGATGAAGAAGGCGGCGAGCAGCGTGACGCCGAGGATCTTCGGCAGGTCGTTGTCGGTGATCGCCTGGACGGCGAACTGGCCGACGCCCTGGAGCGAGAAGACCTGCTCGGTGATCAGCGCGCCGCCGAGCAGCAGCCCGAGGTCCATGCCGAAGATGGTGACGATCGGGGTGAGCGCGGCGCGCAGCCCGTGCCGGGTGACGACCTTGGACTCGGCCAGGCCCTTGGCCCGGGCGGTGCGGATGTAGTCCTCGCTCATCGTCTCCAGCATCCCGGCGCGGGTGAGCCGGGCGTAGAGCGCGGAGTAGAGGAAGGCCAGCGAGATCCACGGCAGGATCAGGTTGCGGGCCCACATCACCGGGTTGTCGGTGAAGTTGGTGTACTCCAGGTTGTCCAGGATCGGCCACTCGTAGCTGAACACCGTGAGCAGCAGCGCGCCGGTGAAGAAGACCGGCAGCGAGACGCCGGCGAGCGCGATGCCCATCGAGAGCCGGTCGAAGATCGAGCGCGGCTTGAGCGCGGAGACGACACCGGTGGCGACGCCGGAGACCAGCCAGATCACCGCGGCGCCGATGGCCAGCGAGAGGGTCACCGGGATCCGCTTGGACAGCTCGGGCCAGACCTCCAGGTGGTTCTTGAAGGAGTAGCCGAAGCAGGGCACGTGGCAGGTGGCCGGTTCCGGGCCGAACTTGTACTCGGCACCGGTGACCAGCGCCTTGAGGAAGTTCCAGTACTGCGTGTACAGCGGCTGGTCGAGGCCGAGGTTCTGTTTGACCGCCTGGACCGCCTCGGGGGAAGGATTCTTCCCGATGTACTGGGTGGCCAGCTGGTCGACCGTCTCGCCGGCGAGGCGCGGGAGCAGGAAGAAGATCGCGAAGGTGACCGCGCTGACGACCAGCAGCAGCACCACGGCCGCGAGGATCCTGCGGATGATGTAGGCAAACACAGTTGGTCGGCTCCGGCCGCCCGCCGCCGTCCGGGGTCCTCCGGACGGCGGCGGGCGCCGCTGCCTTCACCTGCCTTCAGGGATGCGGAGCCAGGCTCTTACTTGGTGCCGATGTTCAGGTAGTCGTACTCACCCGAGAAGGCCGGCGTGGACGCGAGGTTGGTGGCGTTGTCCGGGCGGTACAGGAAGACCTTGAAGTAGGTCAGCGGGACGTAGACCGCCTGGTCCATGACCTTCTTGTCGATGTCGCCGTAGATCTTCTCGCGGGCCGCCCGGTCCGGGTTGGTCGCGGCGTCGTCGAGCAGCTTGTTGACCGCGGGGTCGTTCAGCGAGGCCAGGTTGCTGTTGCCCGAGGCCTTGATCGCGCGGCCGTCGACGATCTGCTGCAGGAAGCCGTAGCCGGTCGGCCAGTCGGCGCCCCACTGCATCATCATCAGGCCGATGTTGTGCTCCTTGGCGAACGCCGGGGCGCCCGCGCTGTCGGCCAGGTACTTGCCCTGCGGGTACTGCTGGATCTCGGCGTTGATGCCGACCTTCTTCAGCGCGGCCTGGATCGAGGTCGCGGCGGCGACCTCGGTGGCGCGCTCGGTGCGGGCGGAGAGCACGGTGCTGAAGCCGCCGTCCTTGCCGCAGGCCTTCAGGGCCTCCTTGGCCTTGGCCTCGTCGCCCTTGTTGTCCTTGGTCTCCCAGGCGTTGAAGTCCTGGTGGCCCGGGATGTCCGGCGGGAGCACGGTGTTGGCGACCTGGCCGCGGATCGGGCCGCCGAGCGAGGTCTGCACCGAGACCTTGTCGACCGCGTACTGCACGGCCTTGCGGCACTCGATGTTGTCGAACGGCGCGACGTCGGTGTTGATCGCCATGTAGACCAGGCGGCCGCCGTAGGCGTTGTCGGTGTTCGCCTTGAGCTTCGGGTTCTGCAGGATCTGCGCCTGGGTCTGCGGGTCGACACCGCCGCCCACCAGGTCGACCTGGGCGTTGCCGGCCAGCAGGTCCTTGTCGATGGTGGACTGGTCGATGTTCATCTTGAGCACGATCTTGTCCGGCAGCTGCTTGCGGATCGGGTCGGTGCTCGGGTCCCAGTTGGTGTTCGGGACCAGGACGGCCTGCTTGCCGTCCTCGTAGGACTCGAACTTGAAGGAGCCGGACGAGACGATCTTCTTCACGTAGTCGGCGCCGGTGTCCTTGGCCTGCGGCACCGGGGCCGTCTGCGGGGCGCTGACCAGGTAGTCGAAGTCCGCGAAGGCGTGCTTCAGGTGGAAGACGATCGTGGTGTCGTCCGGCGTCTCGATCGACTTCAGGTCGCCGGTCTTGTCCTTGTACGGGCCCGCGTACGGCGTGCCCTCGTTGTCGACCAGCAGCTCCTTGAAGTACGTCGGGCCGTTGGAGTTCACGTCCGGCGCGAAGTTGGAGCGCTCGACGGCGTACTTGACGTCCTTCGAGGTGATCGGGGTGCCGTCGTCGTACTTCAGGCCCTTGCGCAGCTTGTACGTCCAGGTGAGGCCGTCCGCGCTGACCTGGCCGAGCGACTCGGCGAGGTCCGGGACGAGCTTATTGCCCGCCTCGCCGGCGCCCGGCTGGAAGGTGGTGAGCGGACGCCCGTACAGGCGCGAGAAGTTGTAGATGTAGGCGTAGTACGTGTTGCCCGGGTCGAGCGAGTCCGGGGTGCCCTTCATCTCGAAGGTGACCGTCCCGCCCTTCTTGTCCGAGGCGTTGACGATGTTCTTGGTGGCCGCGTTGGCCCCGGAGCCGCCCGCGGCCTCGGTGCCGGTGGCGGTGGACTTGGCGTCGCCGCTCTTCGAGCTCGACGAGCAGCCGGTGACGACCAGGACCGCGGCAGCGGCCATGGCGGTCAGCGCGACGGTACGGGACCTACGCATGGGTGAGATCAACCCCTTGGGGAAGTGGTGGCTGTACGAGGGATCCTGACGCTCGGTCAGTTGTTCTTGGGATCGAGGGCGTCACGCAGCCCGTCGCCGAGCAGGTTGAAGGCGAGCACGGTGATGAAGATCGCCAGACCGGGGACCACCATGTACTGGGGATCCACCTGGTAGTACCGGATCGCGTCCTGGAGCATCCCGCCCCAGGAGGCCTGCGGGGGCTGGATGCCGACGCCGAGGAAGCTCAGACCGGCCTCGAAGAGGATGTTGGTCGGGATCAGCAGGGTCGCGTAGACCAGGATCGGGCCGACCAGGTTGGGCAGCAGCTCCCTGAACAGGATGAACGGGCCCCGGGCACCCAGGCTGCGGGCCGCGTGCACGAACTCGCGCTCGCGCAGCGAGAGGGTCTGGGCGCGCACGATGCGGCCGATGTAGGGCCAGTTGAAGAAGCCGATCACGAAGATCAGCACCAGGATGTGCAGCGGCAGGCCGTGCAGGCCGAACGCGCCGCCCTGCAGCGACGTGGAGATCGCGATGGCGAAGAGCAGCAGCGGGAAGGCGAGGAAGACGTCCATCACCCGGCTGATCACGGCGTCCACCCAGCCGCCGTAGTAGCCGGCCATGATGCCGAGCACGGTGCCGATGGTGTTGGACAGCACGGTCGCGCCGAAGGCGACCAGCAGAGAGACCCAGGAGCCCTCGATCACACGGGTCAGCAGGTCACGGCCCTGCAGCGGGTCGACGCCGAGCGGGTGGTCCCAGCTCATGCCGCCCCAGTCGCCCAGCGGGAGACCGCCGAGGTCGGCGTCCAGGAGGTCCTGGTGGAGGGCGTCGGGATCCAGGCCGAAGATCGACTCGATCGGCTTGGCGAGCACGGCGAGCAGGATCAGCAGGATCACCACGATGCCGCCGGCGACGGCGGCCTTGTCCCGCTTGAAGCGGGTCCAGGCGATCTGGCCGAGCGAGCGGCCCTCGATCTTCTTGGCCGGGCTCGCGGCGGCGTCTGCCTCCGGTGCGTTGCCGGCGGTCTTGATGGGTGCGGTCATGGTCAGTTCGGTCCCCTCGCCGACGGTGGCCGGCCCACGGGTGCCGGACGCCGGGATCGGCGGCTCGGCTGGTGCGGACGTGCTTTGGGTGCGGACGTGCGGAAGTGCAGGTACGGGGGTGTTCCCAGCGGTACGGCGTGCTCAGTACTGCTGCCACGCGGGATGGGCGTCACGTGGATCATGCGGTCCGCCAGCGCGTTCGCCTTTGTGAGGCGCCAACCACGCGCGGTGGGCTGTTGCAGAACTCTCTGCCATCCGAACTGGCTTGCGCCAGCCCTGCCAACCGACAGATGCCCAACTGTGATCTGTCCGCATGCACCTCCACGATCTTCGGCATATCCCTCTTCACACAGCTGTAACAGCCATGTCAAGATGTCTGCCACCCCCTTCGGCGAGATCGTCCGGAAAAACGCAAAAACCGGCCTGACGTGACGTCAAGCCGGTTCCTGTGGGCGGTTCCGGGCGCGTTCCGCCGGTCAGCGACCGGGGTAGCCGGGCCACGGCTGCTGCGGCGGCGGCTGCTGCCCGGGCCAGCCCTGCGCCGGCGGATGGGTGCCGTAGCCGAAGCCCTGACCCTGCGCCGGGCCCTGCTGCGCGGTGTACGGCGGCGGGGGCACCGGCGGGTACGGGCCCGTCTGCGCCCGGCCGTGCCCGCCCGCCTCGCGGTCGTAGAACGGGCGCGCGTTGGCCCGCATCCACAGCGCCACCGGGTCGTACTCGTCCGCCATCGCCACCGTCGAGACCGCGAGGCCCTCCGGAGCGACCGCGATCGCCCGCTGCATCAGCGCCCGCACGGCCTCCACCGTGGGCGGTGAACTCTCGTACAGGTCCAGGCCGATGGCCAGGTACGGTTCGCCCACCGACGGCCGCACCCAGGCCCGGCGCAGCGCCTTCACCGCGCGCACCTCGACCGCCTGGCGCTCCAGCAGCGCGAAGAACTGCTGGGCCGGCACCTGCGGCTCGCTCAGCTTCAGCGGCCCGGCCGGCAGCCGGTCCAGGCCCGCCGCGACCCGCCGCAGGTCCGCCCACGGCACGCCGACCCCGCCGCCCGGGGCGTGCGGGTTCAGCCACAGGCCCCAGCGGGTGCGGTAGAGCGAGGCCGCGACCTCCTTGCCGGAGATCACCTCGTGGGCCCGCGCCCAGCCGGAGGCCGCCAGCTGCTCGGGCGAGGTGACGGCCGGCGCGTAGCCGTGGCCGCTGATCTCCATGTTCCCGTACTGGGCGTCCGCGCTGCCCGGCGTGCCGTGCCAGAGCAGCATCCAGACCCGGCCCTCGGCGAGCGCGTGCAGCATCGTCTCGTAGGCCTCGTAGCGCTCCGGCGCCACCTCGCGCAGCGCGCGCTCCAGCGCGCCCGGATCCGGGCGTCCGGTGGGCGCCTGGCCCCAGGGCCCCGGTGCACCGCCAGCTACCGATCCCGCACTCATGCGCCCACCTCGCTGCGCTTCTTCGTTCCTCGTCCGTCACCGGCGGCCCGGCGGCCGTCAGCACGCACCCTATGGGGCGGCCGCCGACCGCCGCCACGCCGACGTGCCAGGGTTCGTACCGCCGCCCCGCCCGCACCCCGTCCGGCGGGTGCCGGACGGACGGACGGGGGCCGGATCAGCCCCGCACGTAGAACGGCGCGACCCGGTTCACCAACCAGTCGACCACCGGATCGTCCGCGAGGTCGAGCAGTACGAGGTGGACGCCTCCGGGCAGCGGCGCGGTTCCCAGCGCTCGCCCCAATGCCTCGTTCACCGCGCCCGGGTCGGCCGGGGCCAGCGGGTCCAGCTGGACGCCCACGAACATCACGGTCGGCTCGCCCTCGACGCTCGCCAGCGCCCGCCGCGCGGTCAGCACTCCCGGCAGCGCCGCGAGTTCCCCGCGGCAGGCGGTCAGGAACGCCTCCGGGTCCTCGCCCGGCACCGGCTCGCGCAGCGCCACCCGGCCGCCGCCGGGAGCCTCCGGCGCATCCGGGCCGGCGTCCCAGCGGTCCTCGCGCGGTCCGCGGCGCAGCTCGGCCACGCCCTCCGGCGGCACCGGGATGCCCACCGCCGCCCCGGGGTTGACCGCGATGCCCACGCCCAGCGGCAGGCCGCGGGCGAACTCCCACACCGGCGCGACCGCGAACGGCATCCCGGGCGCCTGCTGGAGGAACACCTCCTGCGAGGAGAACACCGGGACATAGGGGTCGCCGGCCAGTTCGATCGTCGGCAGGTCCAGCGACCGCCCCTGCGGGTCGCCGCCCGACGGCAGCGGGATCCACACCTGGCCGCGCGCCAGCACCTCGATCACCCGGGGGGTCGCGCCCGGGTCGCCGAGCGCGGCGGTGAGCACCTGCTCCAGCTCGTTGGCCGGCCACGTGCCGCCCGGCGGCGCCGCCTCCGCCCCGCCCCACCCCTGCTGCTCCACCGGGTACTCCATCCGCCGCCGTACCGTCCTCTGCTCACCGATGCCCGCAGCCTAGCGTTCCGGCGCCCCGCACCGGGCGGTCAGGCCCGCGGTGACGGAGGCCCCCCTCCCCTCATTCCCGCGGACGTGCCATGATGTGCGCGTCTGCGGTGGCATCCACCCAGGCCCCGCCAACTCCATACCGGCCGCTCGAACCCGCGCGGGAGAGTCCGGAGTGCCCCGTCCAGGCGGCACAGCCGGCGCCGAAGGAGCAAGTCCTCCCCGGAATCTCTCAGGCACCCCTACCGCACGGGTTAGGCACATCTGGAAAGCGGCGCACGGCCCTGCCGTACGCCCACCCACGGTGCAAGCCGCCATGCTGGTCCCCTACAGGGCAGTGGACGGTGAAGCTCTCAGGTTCGACGACAGATGGGGAGACCCAGCCGCCGCATGCCCGCGCGCAGGGTCCGCCGCCCCCGAGACAGGGCCGGTCCCGGCGTGCGCACCCCTGAGTGCCCCGACCGAGGAGTTCCTGGCCATGTCGTCCCTCCGCCTCACCGCGCTCGACGCGCTCCACCGCGCCCTCGGCGCCACCATGACCGACTTCGCCGGCTGGGACATGCCGCTGCGCTACGGCAGCGAGCGCGAGGAGCACCTCGCCGTCCGCACCAGGGCGGGCCTGTTCGACCTCTCCCACATGGGCGAGATCACCGTCACCGGCCCGCAGGCCGGCGAGATGCTGGACCACGCGCTGGTCGGCTTCGTCTCCGCGCTCGGCGAGCTGCGCGCCCGCTACACCATGATCTGCGCCGAGGACGGCGGCATCCTGGACGACCTCATCGTCTACCGCCTGCGCGAGGACGCCTTCCTGGTCGTCGCCAACGCCTCCAACGCCCAGCTGGTGCTGGACGAGCTGATCGCCCGCGCCAAGGGCTACAACGCCGTCGTCTCCGACGACCGCGACGCCTACGCGCTGATCGCCGTCCAGGGCCCGGAGTCCACCGCGATCCTGGCCGGCACCACCGAGGCCGACCTGCCGGGCCTGAAGTACTACGCGATCCTCCCGGCCCAGGTGGCCGGCCGCGACGTGCTGCTCGCCCGCACCGGCTACACCGGCGAGGACGGCTTCGAGATCTTCTGCAACCCGGGCGACGCCGAGCAGATCTGGCAGGCGCTGACCGAGGCCGGCGCTGGCCGCGGCCTCGTCCCCTGCGGCCTGTCCTGCCGCGACACGCTGCGCCTGGAGGCCGGCATGCCGCTGTACGGCCACGAGCTGTCCACCGACCTGACCCCGTTCGACGCGGGCCTGGGCCGGGTCGTGCGCTTCGACAAGACCACCAACGAGGGCGCCTTCGTCGGCCGCAAGGCCCTGGAGCGGGCCGCCGCCGAGGCCGAGGCCAACCCGCCGCGGGTGCTGGTCGGCCTGGTCTCCGAGGGCAAGCGCGTGCCGCGCGCCGAGTACACCGTGGTCTCCGCCGACGGCGAGCCGATCGGCCGGATCACCTCCGGCGCGCCCTCCCCCACGCTGGAGAAGCCGATCGCGATGGCCTACGTGGACGCGGCCCACGCCGCCCCCGGCTCCACCGTCGCGGTGGACGTGCGCGGCAAGCACGAGCCGGTCCAGGTCGTGGCGCTGCCGTTCTACAAGCGCGCCCGCTGACCCTTCCCCACCTGTTTCCCCCGCGAGGAACGTCCGCGCGCCGGGCCGCTTCGTCGTACCCGCTTCCCATCCTGGAGAATGACGCCATGAGCACCAACCCCCAGCACCTGCAGTACACCGAGGAGCACGAGTGGCTGACCGCCGCCGACGCCGACGGTGTGTCCACGATCGGCATCACCCAGCACGCCGCCGACGCCCTCGGTGACATCGTCTACGTGGAGCTCCCCGAGGTGGGCGCCACCGTGACCGCCGGGGAGACCTGTGGCGAGCTGGAGTCGACCAAGTCGGTCAGCGACCTGTTCTCCCCGGTGACCGGCGAGGTCACCGAGGTCAACGAGGACGTCAAGAACGACAACAGCCTGGTCAACGGCGAGCCGTTCGAGGGTGGCTGGCTGTTCAAGGTCCGCGTCGAGTCGACCGGCCCGCTGCTGAGCGCCGACGAGTACACCGCGCTCACCAACCCCTCGGCCTGAGCCACCGCCGGGACGGCCGCCGCACCGCGGCCGTCCCGCGCCTCCTCCCCCCTCCTCCCGGGAAGACCCCACCATGACGGTTCTGAACCAGTCCCTGCACGCCCTCGACCCGGAGATCGCCGCCGCGGTCGACGCCGAGCTGCACCGCCAGCAGACCACCCTGGAGATGATCGCCTCCGAGAACTTCGCCCCGGTGGCGGTCATGGAGGCCCAGGGCTCGGTGCTGACCAACAAGTACGCCGAGGGCTACCCCGGCCGCCGCTACTACGGCGGCTGCGAGCACGTCGACGTGGTCGAGCAGATCGCGATCGACCGGATCAAGGCCCTGTTCGGCGCCGAGCACGCCAACGTCCAGCCGCACTCCGGCGCGCAGGCCAACGCCGCCGCGATGTTCGCGCTGATCAAGCCGGGCGACACCATCCTGGGCCTGAACCTGGCCCACGGCGGTCACCTGACCCACGGCATGAAGATCAACTTCTCCGGCAAGCTCTACAACGTGGTGCCGTACCACGTGGACGACAAGAGCGGCCAGGTCGACATGGCCGAGGTCGAGCGCCTCGCCAAGGAGCACCGGCCGCAGCTGATCATCGCCGGCTGGTCCGCCTACCCGCGCCAGCTCGACTTCGCCGAGTTCCGCCGG
Organism: Kitasatospora sp. NPDC058115; assembly: GCF_042884635.1. Classification (NCBI taxonomy): domain Bacteria; kingdom Bacillati; phylum Actinomycetota; class Actinomycetes; order Kitasatosporales; family Streptomycetaceae; genus Kitasatospora; species Kitasatospora sp. NPDC058115. The sequence continues at coordinate 126,820 of NZ_JBHVTL010000021.1, read as the reverse complement.
ATCGCCGACGAGGTCGGCGCGCTGCTGATGGTCGACATGGCGCACTTCGCCGGCCTGGTCGCGGCGGGCCTGCACCCCAACCCGGTGCCGTTCGCGGACGTGGTCACCACCACCACCCACAAGACCCTGGGCGGCCCGCGCGGCGGCGTCATCCTCTCCAAGGCCGAGCACGCCAAGAAGATCAACTCCGCGGTCTTCCCCGGCCAGCAGGGCGGCCCGCTGGAGCACGTCATCGCCGGCAAGGCGGTCGCCTTCAAGGTCGCCGCCTCGGAGGAGTTCAAGGAGCGCCAGCAGCGCACCCTGGAGGGGGCCCGGATCCTCGCCGAGCGCCTGCTGCAGGCCGACGTCACCGAGGCCGGCGTCTCCGTGCTGTCCGGCGGCACCGACGTCCACCTCGTCCTGGTCGACCTGCGCAACAGCCGGCTCGACGGCCAGCAGGCCGAGGACCGTCTGCACGAGGTCGGCATCACGGTCAACCGCAACGCCATCCCGAACGACCCGCGCCCGCCGATGGTCACCTCCGGCCTGCGGATCGGCACCCCGGCGCTCGCCACCCGCGGCTTCCTGGCCGAGGACTTCCGCGAGGTCGCCGACATCATCGCCGAGGCCCTGAAGCCCGCCTTCGACGAGGGCACCGCCGAGGCGCTCAAGGCCCGGGTCACCGCCCTGGCCGAGAAGTACCCGCTCTACCCGAACCTGTAGGTCCTGTCGTTCGGCGGCCGGTGACCGGGCTCACGCCGTCCGGACACCGGGGATTCCGGGGCACCGCGCACACTGGAGAGTGCGCGCGGTGCCCCGTCCCGTGTCAGCCCGCCGACCGCGCCCGACCCTCCCCCTCCCGCCACCGCCGTCCTCCCTCCCTGCCGGCACCACCCACGAGACCAGACAAGGACGTCCCTCCGTGGCCATCAGCGTCTTCGACCTCTTCTCCATCGGCATCGGTCCGTCGAGTTCCCACACCGTCGGCCCGATGCGGGCCGCCCGGATGTTCGCCCGCCGCCTGAAGTCGGAGGGCCTGCTGACCGAGGTGACGGCCGTCCGCGCCGAGCTGTACGGCTCGCTGGGCGCCACCGGCCACGGCCACGGCACCCCCAAGGCGGTGCTGCTGGGCCTGGAGAACGCCTCCCCCCGCACCGTCGACGTCGACCAGGCCGACCGCGACGTCGAGCGGATCACCGCCGAGAAGCGGATCAACCTGCTCGGCGTCCACGCCATCGACTTCGACCCGGACAGCCAGCTGGTGCTGCACCGGCGCCGCTCGCTGCCCTACCACGCCAACGGCATGACCCTCTGGGCCTACCGCGCCGACGGCTCCACCGTGCTGGAGAAGACCTACTACTCGGTCGGCGGCGGCTTCGTCGTCGACGAGGACGCGATCGGCGCCGACCGGGTCAAGCCCGACGACACCGTGCTGAAGTACCCCTTCCGCACCGGCGAGGAGCTGCTGCGGCTCACCCGGGAGACCGGCCTGTCGATCTCCGGCCTGATGCTGGAGAACGAGAAGGCCTGGCGCACCGAGGAGGAGATCCGGGCCGGCCTGCTGGAGATCTGGCGGGTCATGCAGGAGTGCGTGCGGGCCGGCATGTCCCGCGAGGGCATACTCCCCGGCGGCCTCAAGGTGCGCCGGCGCGCCGCCGCGGCCGCCCGCGCGCTGCGCGCCGAGGGCATCGGCCCGGCCAACGCGATGGAGTGGGTCACCCTCTACGCGATGGCGGTCAACGAGGAGAACGCCTCCGGCCGCCGGGTGGTCACCGCCCCGACCAACGGCGCGGCCGGCATCATCCCCGCCGTCCTGCACTACTACCTGAACTTCATCCCGGGCGCCGACGAGGACGGCATCGTCCGCTTCCTGCTCGCCGCCGGTGCCATCGGCATGCTCTTCAAGGAGAACGCCTCCATCTCCGGCGCCGAGGTCGGCTGCCAGGGCGAGGTCGGCTCCGCCTGCTCGATGGCCGCCGGCGGCCTCGCCGAGGTCCTCGGCGGGAGCCCCGAGCAGGTCGAGAACGCCGCCGAGATCGGCATCGAGCACAACCTCGGCCTCACCTGCGACCCGGTCGGCGGCCTGGTCCAGATCCCCTGCATCGAGCGCAACGGCATGGCCTCCGTCAAGGCCGTCACCGCCGCCCGGATGGCCCTGCGCGGCGACGGCCGCCACCACGTCTCCCTCGACAAGGCGATCAAGACCATGAAGGAGACCGGCGCCGACATGAAGATCAAGTACAAGGAGACCTCGCGCGGCGGCCTCGCCGTCAACGTCATCGAGTGCTGACCCCTCCCCGCCGACGGCCGCGCCCCCGCCCCTCCGGCGGGGGCGCGGCCGTTGCGGTGCGAACCCTCGGGCCGGCTCCACCGTAGCCGTGCGGCGGGGCGCGCCGGCCGGGCCCCTCACCCGCTCGGGTGAACCCCGCCGGATCGGGCCGTCCGGGCCCCCGGCGGCTGCCATCGTGGCCGGCAGAGCGTCCCCACGAGCCCCCGGAGCGCGGATGAAGAACACCGGAACCGGTGTCCGTACCCTCACCACCCTGCTGTTCGCCGCCGCGCTGGCCGCGGCGGCCACCACCCCCGCCGCGGCCCGGACCGCGCTGCCCGACGCCACCGACGCGGCCTTCGCCGACGACTGCCTGCGCGCCCACAACGAGTACCGCGCCCGCCACGGCGTCCCGGCGCTGTCCCCCGACCCGGCCCTCCAGGACTACGCCAGGGCCCGGGCGGCCCGGCTCTCGACGTACGAGCGCCTCTCCGGCGGCCACGCCGGTCTCGACCCCGCGTACGGCGAGAACCAGTCCTGGTTCGCCTCCACCGCCCCCGACCGGGCCGGCTGCCGCCGGGCCGTCGACGCCTGGTACGCGCAGGCCGGGGACTACGACTACGACGCCCCCGGCTTCTCCGCCGCGACCGGCCTGTTCACCCAGGTGGTCTGGAAGTCCTCCACCCGCCTCGGCTGCGCCCGCGCCCACGGCCGCGGCGGCACCTGGTACGAGACGTACATCGTGTGCACCTACAGCCCGCCGGGCAACATCTCCTCCGAGTACGCGGAGAACGTCCCGCCCCCGCGCACCTGACCCGGGCGCGCCCCGGCGCCGGCCGTCGCCGGTCGGCCTCCGGAGCCCGGAGAATCGTGCCGATCATGAATAATCTCAGGCCGAAGCGTGAACCTATGCAAATTCCCAAGGTGAACTAAGTTACAAACCTTGAAATCGAAGTCATCCGGTTTGCCCACATGCTGAGATCCGTGCGATAGTCGACCTGTCCGACGGCGGACGTCACCAGCTGACGCGCCCCGTCGCGGCACGAGGAACTTCGGCCCGCCCGACCTGGCACGGCCGACGTCCATCGCGCGGCACGCACCCCCTTGGCCGGCGCGATGACTTGCAGGGGCCCCCAGCCACCGGACCACGGTGACACCGGGGGCCCCGCGTGTTTTCCCGGACCGGGCCACCGGCCCCGCCCCGACCCGACCCGACCGGACCCGCCGACCCGGGACCGGCCGCCGGCTCAGACCCGCTCGCGGACCTTCAGCTCGAACCAGACGCCCTTGCCGCGCGGCAGCAGGTCGGCGCCCCAGCGGTCCGCCAGGTCGTCGACCACCTGCAGCCCGCGCCCGCGCTCGTTGGCCGGCAGCGGCTCCGCCAGGATCATGCACGGCAGCGCCCGCGAGGAGTCCCGCACCTCCACCCGGACCCAGCCCGGCTTGCGCACCACGTGCAGTCCGATCGTCCGGCCGGCGGCGTGCCGCACGGCGTTGGCGACGAGCTCGCTGGTGAGTAACTCGCCGACCTCCAGGTGCTGGTGCAGGTCCCAGGTCTCCAGGGCCGCGAGCACCAGCCGGCGCGCCAGCGGCCCGGTCGACGGCCGGGAGGGCAGCCGCACCTCCCGCGGTGAGTCCCGGTCGCACAATCTCCCGACGTACAACTGCTCCAGCTCGTCGGAGCTGAGCCGCTCCAGGGCCGCGAGGACGTCCTGGAACGGTGCCCACGACGCGTCAGCGACCAAGCTGGATCCCGGAAGTGATGACTGATCTGTTTCGCCCCAACCCGCCATGCGCCCCATCATTGCGGAACGCAAGCGGCCGCGTACGGACAATGAGCAAACGATCACGGGGTGTTTCGGCATATGCCGCATGCCGCCCGAACCCGCGTTCGGCCAGGTCCGGGCCCTCACGCGTGGTGGCGGGTCACCAGGCGCTCCAGTCGAGGTTCCAGCCGCTGAGGCCGTTGTCCGGCGCGACCCGGCCGCGCGTGGAGTTCTGCACGCCGACGACGTCCCCGATCAGCGAGCCGTCGTAGAACGTGCCCGCCGAAGTGCCCGGGGCGCCGCCCTCGACGTCCTTCAGGCCCACGCAGCCGTGGCTGACGTTGGTCTTGCCGAAGGGCAGGGGGTCGGCCCAGTAGTTGCCGTGCACATAGGTGCCGGAGTCGGTGAGCCGCATGGAGTGCGGGGCCTGGAGGTCGTAGGGCTCGCCGGTCATCCCGGGCAGGGTGCTGGACCGCATCCGCACCACGCCCTCCTTCGACATGACGACCATGGTGCCGTTCCAGGTCGGGTGCTCGGGCGAGCCGGAGGTGATCTCGACGACCGAGCTCCGGCCGTCCTCGACCACCGTCATCAGGTGCGTCCTGGCGTCAACCGTCGAAATCCGGGATCGCCCGATAGTGAAGGGCTCGTCCCGGTCGACTCCCCCGTAGACCCCCGGGGCGATCTCCACGCTCTTCAGCCGGTACCGGACGGTGACCGTCGTCCCCGGCGTCCAGTACTTCTCGGGGCGGAAGTCCAGCCGGCGGTCGCCGAACCAGTGGCCCCTGACCACGGTGCCGTCGCTGGTCTCGAAGGTGATGCCCTTCGCCACCGCCTCCTTGTTCTTCACGTCCTTGTCGAAGGAGACCGAGACGATCATGCCGACGCCGTAGGTGGCGCCGTCCTGGACGTTGTCGCCCGCCTTGGCCTCGCGCTCGGGCGTGAGCGTGGTGAAGCTGCTGTCCGCCGAGGCGACCACGCCGCCGGCGTCCGCCGCCAGCGCGCTCACCTGGTAGGCGGTGCCGACCTGCAACGGGGCGGACGGCGTCCAGCTCGCGCCGTCGGCGGCGATGGTGCCCGCCACCTCCCGGCCGGCCCGGTCGCTCACCTTGACGGTGGTGAGCCTGCCGCCGGAGACCGCGACCTTGAGCGCGCCGTCCGGCGCGACGTCCACCGCGCCCGCCTTCGGCCGGATGTCCACCACCGCCTGCGACACCGCGGGCGCGGCGCTCGTGGCGGGCGCCGCCGGGGCCGTCGCGGACGGCGCCGACGGGGCCCCCGCGGCCCCGCCCGCGCCGAGCTCCGCCTTGGCCGCGGCCCCGCCCGCGCCGAGCTCCGCCTTGGCCGCGGCCCCGCCCGCGCCGCCGTTCCCTCCGCCACCGCCACCGCCGCCGCAGGCGCTGGTCAGCACCAGCGCTCCCCCGACCAGACCGGCGGCCACCACCGTGCGTATCGACTTCACGTCGAGTCCCTCCCTCGTGTCGCGGTGTCCGACAGATACACGCGCCACCCGGCGAAAAGGTTGCGCCGTCCGGGGGACGCCCCGCCCGGAGAACGCGGACCGGCCCGGTCCCCGTGAGCGGGGACCGGGCCGGTGGGCCCGACGGACGCGCCGACCCGCTACCAGTTCGCCCAGCCGATGTTCCAGCCGCTCAGGCCGTTGTCGGGGGAGACGGTCTTCTCCTTGGAGTTCTTGATGACGACGACGTCGCCGACCATCGAGTCGTTGAAGAACTTGCCCGCCACCGAGCTGTCGCTGCCGCCCTTCTCGTCCTGCATCGAGATGCAGCCGTGGCTGGCGTTGGTCTTGCCGAACGGGTTGGCCCAGTAGTTGCCGTGCACGAAGGTGCCGGAGGTGGTCAGCCGCATCGCGTGCGGCACGTCCGGGATGTCGTACTCGCCGCCGAGGCCGACGGTCTGCGAGTTCATCCGGGTGACCTTCTCCTTGGACATGACCACCATGGTCCCGTTCCAGGAGGGGTTCTTCTCGTCACCGAGGGTCACCGGCACGGTGTGGCTCGCGCCGTCCCTGGTCACCGTCATCTGGTGGGTGGCGGAGTCGGCCACCGAGACCTGGGAGCGGCCGATGGTGAACGGCTCGTCCTTGTCGATGTCGCCGTAGATGCCCGGGGCGACCTCGACGTTCTTCAGCCGGTACTTGATGGTGACCTTGGTGCCGGGCGCCCAGTACTTCTCGGGGCGGAAGTCCAGGCGCCTGGATCCGAACCAGTGGCCCTTGACCGTCGTCCCGTTGTTGGTCTCGAAGGTGATGCCCTGGACGACGGCGTCCTTGTTCTTGATGTCCTTGTTGAAGACCACCGAGACGATCATGCCGACGCCGTAGGTGGCGTTGTCGGCGATGTTGTCGTTGGTGGAGACCTTCTTCGCGGGCGTCAGCGTGGTGAACGAGGTGGTGGACGCGGCCACCAGGCCCTCGGCGTCGGCGGCCTGGGCGTTCACCTTGTAGGCCATGCCGACGGCCAGGGCGGCGCTGGGCTTCCAGCCGCTGCCGTCCGCGGCGATGGCGCCCTCGACCGGCTTGCCCTCCTTGTCGGTCACCTCGACCGCGGTGAGCTTGCCGTTGGCCACCGAGACCTTGAGGGCGCCGTCCGGAGCGACGTCCTGGGCGCCGTCCTTGGGCTCGACGGTGACCACGGCGGCCGAGGTCTTCGGCGTGGCCGCGGACTGGCCCGGTGCCGGGGTCCCGCTGCCGGTGTCTCCCCCGGCGGCGGCCCCCGCGGTCGCCGCCGCGTCGCCGCCCGCGGTGTCCTTGTCGTCGCCGCCGTTGCAGGCCGCGGTGAGCAGCAGCACCCCGCCCATCGCCAACGCCACCGCGCTCTGACGCATGCGACGGCGGGTGACGGTGGTGCGTATCGCGGCGTCGGCCGCCCTAACCGGCTTCACGGTCTCTCCCCTCCCGGTGTTCATCCTGATGGACGCGCTGATCGCCCGGACGGGTTGCACCGGAGCGGCGGTCTTTCGCGCCGGGGTTCGGCGCGGCAAGCAGGATAGCGGGGCCGAACGGGTGAATCCTGGGGAGGCCGGTGGTGAACGGCGGTGGAGAACGTCCGCGGCCGGCCGTCGGGCACCGGCTCTCGCGGAACGGCCGTCGGGGAACGGCCGTCAGGGGGCCGTCGTCGCGGACGGGCTCGGGGCGGGGGTCGGGCTCGGGGTCGGGCTCGGGGTCAGGCTCGGGCTCGGGGTCGGGGTCGCGCCGGACCGGAGGGCGCTGCCGGCCACCCACTGCGCCCAGGGCAGGTTCCATCCGTTCAGCCCGTTGTCCGGCGGCACCACGTCCCCCGTCGAGGCCTTCACCTCGAACACGTCCCCCGGGACGGTGTGCTCGAACAGCCAGCCCGCCGGGGTCTCGCCGCTCGTCGCGCCCTTGGCGTCGGGCAGGCCGATGCAGCCGTGGCTGGTGTTGGCGGTGCCGAACACCGACGGGTCGGCCCAGTAGTTGCCGTGCAGGAAGGTGCCCGAGCCGGTCAGCCGCATCGCGTGCGGCACGTCCTTGATGTCGTACTCGTCGCCCATCCCGACGGTCTGCGAGTTCATCCGGGTGACCTTGTACTTCTCGGACACCACGAGCACGCCCCGGTACGTCGGGTGCCTGGCGTCGCCGCCGGACACCTTGAGGGTGCTCACCGTCGCCCCGCCCCGCCCGGCCCGGACGGTGAGGGTGTGGGCGTCGAGGTCGACGGTGGAGACCTGGGCCCGGCCGACGGTGAACCGGACGTCCTTGCTCTGGGTGCCGAACGCGCCCGGCGCGCCCTGCACGTCCTTGAGCCGCAGCGCGACCGACACCCTGGTACCCGGTTCCCAGTAGTCCCGGGGCCGGAAGTCCAGACGCCGGCCGCCGAACCAGTGCGCGGCCACCTCCACCGGGGGGTCGGCGGTCACCGCGATCGCGCGCTCCACCGCGGCCCGGTCGGTGATCGGGCGGCTGAACCGCAGCGAGACCGGCATGCCGACGCCGACCGTGGAACCGTCCTCGGGGGTGAAGAAGGCGACGAAGGTGTGCAGGGGGGCCATCGTCGAGAAGTCGGTGTGCTGGGCGGCCCGCAGGCCCTGGTCGTCCTCGGCGACGGCGTCCAGGGTGAACGCGGTGGCCGGCGGCAGCGGGCCGTCCGGGGTCCAGCCGGTGCCGTCGGCGAGGAGCGTGCCGGGGACCTCGGTGCCCCGGGTGTCGGCCAGCCGGACGGAGACCAGCCGGCCCTGGGCGACCGTCACCCGGACCGGGCCCTCGGGCGGCAGGTTCTGGGCGTCGTCGGCGGGCACCACGGTGATCGTCGCCCGGGAGGCCGGCGGCGGACCGGCCGGCCCGCTCGCCGCGGCGTCCCCGCTCGCGCCCTCCGGCACGCCGCCACCGACGGCGCACCCGGCCAGCACCGCCAGGCAGCAGCCCAGCGCCGCCAGCCGCCGTACCCACATCCGGGGCCTCCCGCCCTCTCCGTCCGACACCCCCCACAACGAGGCCGCTCCGCCCAGGACACGCCGCCCCCGCCCGCGGGGCGGCAGGCCGGCGGGGCCCGCTCCGCGGGTGGGGTTCCGGGGCGCCATCTGCCGGTAAGACGGTGTTCAGCCGCTTCCGTCCGGCGCGAACAGGGAATGAGAGACCGCACGGGGTCCGGGACACCCCGTCAGGGAGGGCACCGCCATGGCGTCAGGGCAGGAGTCGGCGACCGCCGTACGTGCGCAGCCCGGCGGCGCGGTGCCGTGGCCGGGAAGCCGGCGGCCGCTCGGCGCCCGCTTCCACCCCGGGCCGGACGGCCGCCCCGGCACCAACTTCGCGCTCTGGGCCGCCGGCGCCGAGGCCGTCGACCTCTGCCTGTTCGACGACGACGGCCACGAGACCCGTCTGCGCCTCACCGAGCAGGACGCCCAGACCTGGCACGGCTTCGTCCCCGGCGTGCTCCCCGGCACCCGCTACGGCTACCGCGTGCACGGCCGCTGGGACCCGTGGACCGGCGCCCGGTGGAACCCGGCCAAGCTGCTGCTCGACCCCTACGCCCGCGCCGTCGACGGCGCCTACACCTCCCACGACGCCACCTGCGCCGCCGTCCGCGGCTGGCCCGAGGCGGACGTCGCCGACACCGTCCGGGACAACCGCGACTCGGCCCCGTACGTGCCCCGGTCCGTCGTCGTCCGGGACGACGACGACTGGTCCGACGACCACCGCCCCAAGACCCCCTGGGCCGAGACCGTCCTCTACGAGCTGCACGTGCGCGGTTTCACCCTCCGCCACCCCGGCGTGCCGCCCGCCCTGCGCGGCACCTACGCCGGTCTGGCCCACCCCGCCGCGGTCGCCCACCTCACCGGGCTCGGCGTCACCGCGGTCGAGCTGCTCCCCGTCCACCACCACGTCAGCGAGGACCACCTCCAGGCCCGCGGCCTGGTCAACTACTGGGGCTACAACACCGTCGGCTACTTCGCCCCGCACGCCGGCTACTCCTCCTCCGGCTCGCGCGGCGGCCAGGTCGGCGAGTTCAAGCGGATGGTCCGCGCGCTGCACGCCGCCGGCATCGAGGTGATCCTCGACGTCGTGTACAACCACACCGCCGAGGGCTCCGAGCTGGGCCCCTCGCTGTTCCTGCGCGGGATCGACAACGCCGGCCACTACCGCCTGCCGCCCAACCGCCCGCGCGGCTACGCCGACTACACCGGCTGCGGCAACACCCTGGACACCCGCCGCCCGCAGGTGATCCGGCTGATCACCGACTCGCTGCGCTACTGGGTGCACGAGATGGGCGTGGACGGCTTCCGCTTCGACCTCGCCACCGCCCTGGCCCGCGGCGACGGCGGCGACGTCACCATGGACCACCCGCTGCTCGCCGCCATCGCCCAGGACCCGCTGCTCAACCGGGTGAAGCTGATCGCCGAGCCCTGGGACGTCGGGCCGGGCGGCTACCGGGTGGGCGGATTCCCGCCGCCGTGGGCGGAGTGGAACGACCGCTACCGCGACACCGTGCGCGACTTCTGGCGCGGCGCCCGCCCCGACGTCCGGGAGCTCGGCTACCGCCTCTCCGGCTCCTCCGACCTCTTCCAGCACGCCGGACGCCGCCCGTACGCCTCCGTCAACCACGTCACCGCGCACGACGGCTTCACCCTGCGCGACCTCGTCTCCTACGACCGCAAGCACAACGAGGCCAACGGCGAGGCCAACCGGGACGGCACCGACGACAACCGCTCCTGGAACCACGGCGCCGAGGGCGAGAGCGCCGGCCCCGCCGTCGCCGCCCTGCGCCGCCGCCAGCTGCGCAACCTCCTCGCCACCCTGCTGCTCTCCGCCGGCGTGCCGATGCTCACCGCCGGGGACGAGTTCGGCCGCACCCAGGGCGGCAACAACAACGCCTACTGCCAGGACAACGAGGTGAGCTGGCTGGACTGGTCGCTGCTGGACGACCCGGCCTGGCGCGACCTGCGCGCGTTCACCGCCGCCCTGGTCCGGCTCCGCCGCCGCCACCCGGTGCTCCGGCAGCGGGCGTTCTTCTCCGGCCGGGCCCCCGCGCCGGGGGGCCGGCCCGATCTGGTCTGGTTCACCCCGCTTGGCCGGGACATGACCGAGACCGACTGGTTTACGCCGTCCGCATCGCTGGGCATGCTCCTGTCGGGAACCGCGATGTCCGAACGCGACGCGTACGGTCGTCCGGTGGTCGACGACAGCTTCCTGCTGCTCCTCAACGCGGGTGCGCGCCCCCTTCCGTTCGTCCTGCCGGGTGCCCCCTGGACGGCCGACGGAACCCGTTTCGAGGCGGTCGTGGACACCTCCGCCGAGGACGGCGCCGGCCCCACCGGTCTACACCTCCCGAGCGACACCGTGCTGCTCACCGGCCGCTCGCTGCGACTTTTCCGGGCGACACCCTGATCCGGCCGCGCACTTGGCCGGTAATCGACGGTGCGTTCGATATGCGGCTGAGCGATAGGGAGTATCCGGCCTATTCTCGCCACGATGGCCAAGAACCCAGTCCTTGACACAGCCACCGATTCCGTCGCAGTGCCCGGCACCGCGCCTCCCGCGCCCCGCCGTTCGACTGTGCGATCCCTCCTCCGGCTGTGGCCCTACGTCCGTCCGGTCCGCACGCGCCTGGCCGTCTCGGTGGCCGCCGCGCTGCTCGCCTCCCTCAGCACTCTGCTCGTCCCGATCGTCCTCGGCAGGATCGTCGACGGCCCGATCGCCGAGCACGACCTCGAAGCCCTCTGGCCCCTCGCGGCCCTCCTGCTCCTGCTCGGCCTCTCCGAAGCCGCCTTCTTCCACGCCCGCCGCGTCGTGCTGGCCCGGCCGCTGGCCGACGTCGAGACCGCGATGCGCGGAGAGTTCTTCGGCAAGCTGCAACGCCTGCCGGTCTCCTTCCACGACCGTTGGGGCTCCGGCCAGTTACTCTCGCGGGCGATGTCCGATCTGCATGTCATGCGGACGTTCCTGTCGTTCCCGCTGATCTTCCTCGTCGTCAACACGCTGACCTTCCTGGCCGGCATCGCGCTGATGTTCACCCAGGACTGGCGGCTCGCCCTCATCACCCTCGGCCCCGCCCTCCCGCTCTTCCTGCTCACCCGCCGCTTCGAGTCCCGCTACTCCCTGGCCACCCGCCTGACGCAGGACCGCAACGGCGACCTCACCACCCTCGTCGAGGAGTCCGTCCTCGGCATCCGGATCCTCAAGGCCTTCGGCCGCCACCGCTCGATGGCCGAGCGGTTCCACGAGCAGTCCGCCGTGCTCCGCCGCACCGAGCTGGACAAGGCCGGCATGCTCGCCAACCTCTGGTCGATCGTCATCGGCCTGCCCGAACTCGCGCTCGGCTGCGCCCTCGCGGTCGGCGCCTACCTGGTCGCGCACGACGAGCTGAGCGCCGGCGCCCTCGTCGCCTTCCTCTCGACCGCGCTGACCGTGCGCTGGCCGATCGAGTCGCTCGGCTGGCTGATGGCCTACTCCAACGAGGCCGCCACGGCCACCGACCGCTTCTTCGAGGTGCTGGACGAGCCCGACGCCGAACCGGCCGAGCCCGTCCGCCCGACCCTGACCACGGTCCCGACCCCCCGGACCGCCCCGAAGACCGTCACCACCCCCGACGGCATCCGGTTCACCGGCGTCCGCTTCCGCTACCCCGACGCCCCCGCGGGCACCCCCGACCTGCTCCGCGGAGTGGACCTGCACATCCGCAGCGGCGAGACGATGGCCCTGGTCGGCGCCACCGGCAGCGGCAAGACCACGCTGACCGCCCTGCTCCCCCGCCTCTACGAGGCCACCGCCGGCACCATCACCCTGGACGGCCGGGACATCCGCGAGCTGGACCGCTCACGACTGCGCGAACTGGTCGCGGTCGCCTTCGAGGACCCCATCCTGTTCTCCGCCACCATCCGCGAGAACGTGCTGATGGGCACCCCGGACGCGGGCGACGACCGGATGCGCGCCGCCCTCGACACCGCCCAGGCCGGATTCGTCGACCAGCTGCCCGAGGGTGTGGACACCCCGGTCGGCGAGCAGGGCCAGGGGCTCTCCGGCGGCCAGCGCCAGCGCCTCGCACTGGCCCGCGCCGTGGTCGGCGACCCCGCCTTCCTGGTGCTCGACGACCCGCTCTCCGCGCTGGACGTGCACACCGAGGCGCTGGTCGAGCGCGCCCTGCGCCGGGTCCTCGCCTCCACCACCGCCCTGGTGATCGCCCACCGCCCGAGCACCGTGCTGCTCGCCGACCGGGTCGCCGTCCTCGCCGACGGCCGGATCGAGACGGTCGGCACCCACCAGGAACTGCTGCAGAGCTCTGCGCGCTACCGCGCACTCATGTCGGGCGAGGCCACCCTCGCCCCCGAGGGGAGCACCGCCCGATGACCACCGCCTGCGAGCCCGTCGACACCCGGACGAAGGACGTCCGCACGCAACCGGCCGGTCTGTCCGAGGACGAGCTGCCGCCCCCGCCGGCCGACGAGGAGGACATCCCCGTCCCGTCCGGCGCACCCGGCGCCCTGCTGCGCTCGCTGCTCGGCCCGCGCCGCGGCCGGATCGCCGCCGCGATGACGGTGATCCTGCTCCAGCAGGCCGCCCTGCAGTCCGGACCGCTGCTGGTCGCCCTCGCGATGGACCGCGGCATCCCGGCGCTGCGCGACCACGACGCCGGCCCGCTGATCGCGGTGGTCGTCGCCTACCTGGGCTGCGCGCTGCTCGGCACGCTGTTCCAGTGGACGTTCATCAGGATCAGCGCCCGGGTCAACCAGGACGTCCTGATGGACCTGCGCGGCCGGATCTTCCGGCACACCCAGCGACTCAGCCTGGACTTCCACGAGCGCTACACCTCGGGCCGGATCATCTCGCGCGCCACCAGCGACGTGGAGGCGCTGCGCGAACTGCTCTCCGAGGGGCTCCAGGAGCTGCTGACGGTCTCCCTGTCGGTCTGCTCCATCTCGGTGATCCTGCTGGTGCTGGACTGGCAGCTCGGCCTGGCCGCGCTGCTCGCCTTCCTGCCGCTGTGGGTGATCACCCAGTCGTTCCGGCGCCGGTCCCGCCTGGTCTACCGGCGCTCGCGCACCGCGGCGGCCTCGCTGATCGTCCGCTTCACCGAGACCATGAACGGCATCCGCCCGGTGAAGGCGTTCCGCCGCGAGCGGGCCAACGACGCCGCGTTCGACGTGGTGAACCGGCAGTCGGCCGACGCGACCGCGGACAGCCTGCTGGAGGTCGCCCGGTACGGGGGCCTGTCCCGGATGACCGCCAACATCTGGACCACCGGCGTGGTGCTGCTCGGGGCCTACCTGGTCACCGACGGCTCGACCGAGCTGGGCGTGCTGACCGCCTTCGTGCTCTACCTGCACCGGCTGTTCGAGCCGATCGACCAGCTGGCGATGTTCCTGAACAGCTACCAGTCGGCCGCCGCCGCGCTGGAGAAGATCGCCGGCCTGCTCGCCCACGAACCCACCGTGGCCGAGCCGGCGGAGCCCCGCGAGCTGCCGGCCTCGGCCGTCAAGGGCCGCGAGGTGCACTTCGAGAAGACCAGCTTCGCCTACCGCACCGGCAAGGAGGTGCTGCCGACGTTCGACCTGCTGCTGCCGGCCGGGCAGACCGTCGCCGTGGTCGGTGCGACCGGCGCCGGCAAGTCCACGGTGGCCAAGCTGCTCGCCCGGTTCTACGACCCGACCGAGGGCCGGATCACCCTGGACGGGGTGGACCTGCGCGACCTGGCCGGACCGGAGCTGCGGCGCGGGGTGGCGATGGTGACCCAGGAGTCCTTCCTGTTCTCCGGCACGGTCGCCGAGAACATCGGCATCGGGCGGCCGGACGCCACCCGCGCCGAGGTCGAGGAGGCCGCCCGGGCGATCGGCGCACACGCCTTCATCGCCGAGCTGCCGGACGGCTACGACACCGACGTGCGCAAGCGCGGCGGGCGGATCTCGGCGGGCCAGCGGCAGCTGGTCGCCTTCGCCCGCGCGCTGCTCGCCGACCCGGCGGTGCTGATCCTGGACGAGGCCACCAGCTCGCTGGACGTGCCCGGTGAGCGGGCCGTGCAGCAGGCGATGCGGACGGTGCTGGCCGGACGGACGGCCGTGATCATCGCCCACCGGCTGTCCACCGTGGAGATCGCGGACCGGGTGCTGGTGATGGACCAGGGCCGGATCGTCGAGGACGGCACCCCGCGCGAGCTGATCGACGGGGCCGGACGCTTCGCGCAGCTGCACCAGGCCTGGCGGGACAGCCTGGTCTGACCCCGACACACCCCACGTAAGAGACACTAGGCCCTTTCGTCCATTACCGAAAGGGCCTAGGGTCGTTCCCGGGGCGGACCGCCCCCCGGCCCACGAGAGGAGCGACCATGGTCGACCGTCACCACTGGGAGCAGTGGCAGCGCAGCTGGGACCGCCAGCAGGAGTGGTACCTGCCCGACCGCGAGGAACGGTTCCGGGTGATGCTCGACGTCGTCGAGGCGGTGACCGGGCCCGCGCCGCGCGTCCTCGACCTCGCCTGCGGCACCGCCAGCATCACCGAGCGCCTGCTCGCCCGGCTGCCCGGCGCCACCGCCGTCGGCGTGGACCAGGACCCGGCGCTGATGACCATCGCCCGCGGCGTCCTCGGCGACGACGAGCGGTTCACCCTGGTCACCGCCGACCTGAAGGACCCGCGGTGGGCCGACGCCCTGCCGCCCGGCCCGTTCGACGCGGTGGTGACCGCCACCGCGCTGCACTGGCTGCCCGGCACGGCCCTGGTCCGGCTCTTCGGCGACCTGGCCGGCCTGGTCCGCCCCGGCGGGGTGTTCCTCAACGCCGACCACATGCCCGACCCGGCCGTCCCGCTGCTCAACGCCGCCGAACGCGCCCTGCGGCACGGCCGGCAGGAGCGCGAGAAGGCCGAGGGCGTCCTGGACTGGGAGAGCTGGTGGCTCGCCGCCGCGGCCGACCCGCTGCTCGCCGAGCAGGTGGCCGTCCGCAACCGGATGTACGGCTCGCACGGCGACGGCGAGTCGCACCCGGCCGGCTGGCACGTCGAGCGGCTGCGGGAGGCCGGCTTCGCCGAGGCCGGGGTGGCCTGGCGCTCGGTCACCGACGCCCTGGTGGCCGCCGTCCGCTGAACACGTGCGGGAGGGGCGCCGGCCCGCGCCGGCCCCCCCTCCCGCACTCCGCTCAGCGCAGCAGCCCGGCGTCCATCCCCGCCACCTCGGCCGGCAGCGCCACCAGGCCCAGCTCGGCGGGCGAGGCCAGCCGGGGGTGGGCCGGCAGCACCCGGACGGTGTAGCCGAACGGTCCGGTGCGGCCGAGCTCCAGGGAGCCCTCGTACCTGGTCCGCCCGTCGAGGTCGGGCCCGCCGACCGGCTTGAGCGCGAGCACGCCGGCGTCGGAGATCCGGTCCGACTCGTCGACCCGGCCGGAGACCACCTGCACCTCGACGTCGGCCGGCTCCAGGGGGCCGAGCGCCACCTGCACCCGCAGCGCCAGCGCGCTGCCCAGCTCCTGCGCCTCGTCCGGGCAGTCCGCCTCGACGTGCTCCACCCGGACGACCGGCCAGGCCTCGCGCACCCGGGCCTTCCACGCGGCCAGCTCGTGGGCGGCCCGGAAGGCGCCCGTCCCCGCCAGCTCGCGCTGGGCCAGCGCGGCCGGGGCGTAGAGCCGTTCGACGTACTCGCGGACCATCCGCCCGGCCAGCACCTTGGGCCCGAGGGTGACCAGGGTGTGCCGGACCATCGCGATCCACCGGTGGGGCAGGCCGTCCGAGCCCCGGTCGTAGAACCGGGTGGCCACCTGGTCCTCGATCAGGTCGTAGAGCGCGGCCGCCTCGATGTCGTCGCGCCGCTCGGCCTCCCGGCTGTCCGGGTCGAGCACGCCCTCGCCGGTGTCGGCGGTGGGGATCGCCCAGCCGTTCTGGCCGTCGAACCACTCGTCCCACCAGCCGTCCAGCACCGACAGGTTCAGGCAGCCGTTCAGGGCGGCCTTCATGCCGGAGGTGCCGCAGGCCTCCAGCGGGCGCAGCGGGTTGTTCAGCCAGACGTCGCAGCCCGGGTAGAGGTGCTGGGCCATCGCCATGTCGTAGTCCGGCAGGAAGACGATCCGGTGCCGGACGGCCGGGTCGTCGGCGAAGGCGACCATCTGCTGGATCAGCCGCTTGCCGCCGTCGTCGGCCGGGTGGGCCTTGCCGGCGACCACGATCTGCACCGGCCGGGTCGGGTGCAGCAGCAGGGCGCGCAGCCGCTGCTGGTCGCGGAGCATCAGGGTGAGCCGCTTGTAGGACGGCACCCGGCGGGCGAAGCCGATGGTGAGCACGTCCGGGTCGAGCACCGAGGAGACCCAGCCGAGTTCGGCCTCGCCGGCGCCGCGCTGGCGCCAGGAGGCGCGCAGCCGGTCGCGGACCTCGTCGACCAGCTGGGCGCGCAGGGTGCGGCGCAGGTCCCAGACCTCGCTGTTGCCGATCCTCTCCAGCCCCGTCCAGCGCTGGGTCCCGCCGGTGGTCATCGCCTCCTCGGCGCGGTCGGCGCCGAGCTCGGCGGCGCCGAGCCGCACCACGGCCGGGTCGATCCAGGTGGCGGCGTGCACGCCGTTGGTGACCGAGGTGATCGGGACGTCGGCGGCGTCGAAGCCCGGCCAGAGGCCGTTGAACATCGAGCGGCTGACCTCGCCGTGCAGGGTGGAGACGCCGTTGGCGCGCTGGGCGAGCCGCAGGCCCATCGCGGCCATGTTGAACAGCTTGGGGTCGCCGCCGCGCCAGGTCTCGGCGCCGAGCGCGAGCACCTGGTCGACCGGGACGCCGGGCAGCGCGGTGTCGCCGCCGAAGTGCCGGGCGACCAGCTCCCGGTCGAACCGGTCGATGCCGGCCGGGACCGGCGTGTGGGTGGTGAACAGGGTGCCGGCCCGGACCGCCTCCAGGGCGGCGGGGAAGTCGAGGCCGGCGTCCGCGACCAGTTCGCGGATCCGCTCGACGCCGAGGAAGCCGGCGTGGCCCTCGTTGGTGTGGAAGACCTCGGGGGCGGGGTGGCCGGTGAGCCGCTGGTAGGCGCGCACCGCCCGGACGCCGCCGATGCCGAGCAGCATCTCCTGGAGCAGCCGGTGCTCGCTGCCGCCGCCGTAGAGGCGGTCGGTGACGTCGCGCTCGGCCGGCGAGTTGGCCTCGATGCCGGAGTCGAGCAGCAGCAGCGGGACGCGCCCGACCTGGGCCTTCCAGATGTGCGCGGCGAGGGTGCGTCCGCCGGGCAGGGCGAGGTCGACCCGGCTGGGGGTGCCGTCACCCTCGCGGAGCAGGGTGACGGCGAGCTCGTCCGGGTCCAGCAGGGGGTAGCGCTCCTGCTGCCAGCCGTCCCGGTCGAGGGACTGCCGGAAGTAGCCGTGCCGGTAGAAGAGGCCGACGCCGATGACCGGGACGCCGAGGTCGCTGGCGGCCTTGAGGTGGTCGCCGGCCAGGATGCCGAGGCCCCCGGAGTACTGGGGCAGCGCGGCGGCGATGCCGTACTCGGGCGAGAAGTAGGCGATGGCGGCGGGCAGCGGGGCGGCGGCCTGCTGCCCGGCGCCCTGGTACCAGCGCGGGCCGGCCAGGTACTCCCGCAGGTCGTCGGCGAGGTCGCCGAGCCGGCGCAGGAAGCGGCGGTCGGCGGCGAGCGCGGCGAGCCGGGCGGCGGGGACCTCCCCGAGCAGCCGCACCGGGTCCTCGCCCGTCGCGGCCCAGACGTCCGGGTCCACGGACCGGAAGAGGTCCCGGGTCTCGGGGTGCCAGGACCAGCGCAGGTTGAGGGCCAGCTCGTGCAACGGCTGGAGTTGTTCGGGCAGGACGGTGCGGACGGTGAATCTGCGGATTGCCTTCACGGCGTGAAGCGTAGCCTCGGCGGATGGCATGATGGTGCGTCAGTTGGGCTATTCGGCATCCGTTCGGCCTATTGATGAGATCGCATTCGGCGCATTGGTCTGCACGGGGGGCGCGCGAGGCGCACTTTCCGCAGGGCCGCGCCACCAATACGTGAACACCGCGGAACCGCTCCATTTCCGCCGGCGGACCCGCGCCCGATCGTCTCTGGAACTCCTGCCGTACCGCTGCGGAATCGGGGTCACCAGTGCGAGGATGAAGCACGGTCGTCGATGCTGCGGGGTGTGCGGAGACGGGTGGCGTTCCCCCGCGAAGCAGCACGTCCGAAACCTTTTCGCATTGACCGTTCCTCATCCTGATTGGTCCATTCGGCGCCCATCGAGGGCCGCCGCGTGTCCTCGTCCCGGCCCTGCTCGTTCACGGGTGGGCTGGGTCGTCCGGAGGCGCGCCCGCGGAGGCGTGCGCCGGAACGCGCGCGGGCTCTCGGGCTCTCCGTCACGGGCCGAGCGGGAGCGGGGCAGGTTGCCCGGAACGGCGGCGCGGGCAGGCTTCCGGTCGCACGTCCTCCCCACCCAGCAGTCCTCCCGGTACTCCCCTGGCCGTGCCGGCCCGCGGGAGCTGCCGCCGATCTCGGGCAGGAGTTTGGCATGCACGGCGACACGCGGGACCAGTCCACACCGGTGGCCGACACCCTCGACGCAGCGGTCGCGGAATCCGCCGGACGGATGGATTCTGACACTCGGACAGACGCGGCGATGCCGGGGCCCCGGGGTGCCGGGGCTATCCGTACGGAGCGACCGGACGAACCGGCCCGGCAACCCGGGGCCGGGGAGGGCCGGACCGCACCGGGACCGGACCGGGCCGAGGCCCCGCGCAAGCGCACCACCACCCGCCGCAGCGCGAACGCCGCCGACCCCGCCGCGGCACGGCCCGCGGCCGGGCGCGCCCGCGCCAAGCCCGCCGCCCCCCGCAAGACCGCCCGCCCGACGACAGAGAGCGACACCGTGATCGGCCGCATCCCCGTCCTGGACGTCAGCCCCCTCGTAGACGCCGGCCGCCGCCCGGCCAAGGCCGTGGTGGGCGAGACCTTCCTGGTCAGCGCGACCGTGTTCCGCGAGGGCCACGACGCGGTGAACGCCAATGTCGTGCTGCGCGACCCGCGCGGGCGCAGCGGCCCCTGGACGCCGATGCGCGAGCTGGCCGAGGGCACCGACCGGTGGGGCGCGTACGTCACCCCGACCGCCCCGGGCCGCTGGTCGTACCTGGTGGAGGCGTGGTCCGACCCGCTGGCCACCTGGCGCCGGGCCGCCGCGGTCAAGCTGCCGGCCGGGATCGACACGGCGCTCGTCCTGGAGGAGGGCGCCCAGCTGCTGGAGCGCGCCGCCGCCGGGGTGCCCAAGAAGGACGGCCGGGCGGTGGTGCTGGCCGCCGCCGAGGCGCTGCGCGACCCGGGCCTGCCGCCGCTGTCCCGGCTGGCCGCCGCGCTCGCCCCGGAGGTGCTGGAGCTGCTCGGCCGCTTCCCGCTGCGCGAGCTGGTGAGCGCCTCCCGGCCGGCGCCGCTCCAGGTGGACCGGGAGCGGGCGCTGTTCGGCTCCTGGTACGAGTTCTTCCCCCGTTCGGAGGGCGCGGTGGTCGACCCGGCCGGGGTGGAGCCGCCCCGCTCGGGCACCCTGCGGACCGCCGCCGAGCGGCTGCCGGCGATCGCCGCGATGGGCTTCGACGTGGTCTACCTGCCCCCGGTCCACCCGATCGGGCGAGCCTTCCGCAAGGGTCCGGACAACACCCTGACGGCCGGTCCGCACGACGTCGGCTCGCCCTGGGCGATCGGCTCGCCGGAGGGGGGTCACGACGCCGTCCACCCGGACCTCGGCACCATCGAGGACTTCGACCACTTCGTGACCGAGGCCGGCGCGCTGCACCTGGAGGTGGCGCTGGACTTCGCGCTCCAGTGCTCGCCGGACCACCCGTGGGTGAACAAGCACCCGGAATGGTTCAGCCACCGCGCGGACGGCACCATCGCCTACGCCGAAAATCCGCCGAAAAAATATCAGGATATTTATCCGATCAACTTCGACCAGGACATGGACGGAATCGTCAAGGAGACGATCCGGGTCCTCCGGTTCTGGATGGCGCACGGCGTACGGATCTTCCGGGTCGACAACCCGCACACCAAACCGGTGGTCTTCTGGGAGCGGGTGCTCGCCGACATCGCCCGCACCGACCCGGACGTCCTCTTCCTCGCCGAGGCCTTCACCCGCCCCGCGATGATGCACACCCTGGGGAAGATCGGGTTCCACCAGTCGTACACGTACTTCACCTGGCGCACCGGCAAGGCGGAACTCACCGAGTACCTCACCGAGCTGACCGGCGAGGCGGCCGCCCACATGCGGCCCAACCTCTTCGCCAACACCCCGGACATCCTGCACGCCTTCCTCCAGCACGGCGGCCCGGCCGCCTTCGCGATCCGCGCCGTGCTGGCCGCCACCCTCTCCCCCAGCTACGGCGTGTACGCCGGCTACGAGCTCTACGAGAACGAGCCGGCCCACCCCGGATCCGAGGAGTACCTCCACTCGGAGAAGTACGAACTGCGCCCCCGGGACTGGAGCCGCACCGACACCCTCGCCCCGCTGCTCACCGTCCTGAACCGGCTGCGCCGCCGTCACCCGGCCCTCCAGCAGCTGCGTTCGCTGCGCTTCCACCCCACCGACAACGACCAGGTGCTCGCCTACTCCAAGACCGCCCTGACTCCCGACGGCCTCACCGACCACCTCATCACCGTGGTCAACCTGGATCCCCATCACGCCCAGGAGGCCACCGTCACCCTGGACGGGGACGGGCCCTTCGCGGTCCACGACGAGCTCACCGGTGCCGCCTACACGTGGGGCCGGCACAACTACGTCCGGCTCGACCCCTCAGCCGAGCCGGCCCACCTCCTCACGGTTCGGAGGAACCCAGCGTGACAGTGAACGAGCCCGTCCCCGACACCTTCCCCGAGACCTCCGAGAAGAACTTGGACCCGGAGTGGTTCAAGCGTGCGGTCTTCTACGAGGTGCTGGTGCGGTCCTTCCAGGACAGCAACGGCGACGGGGTCGGGGACCTCAAGGGGCTCACGTCCAAACTCGACTACCTGCAGTGGCTCGGCGTCGACTGCCTCTGGCTGCCGCCGTTCTTCGCCTCCCCCCTGCGCGACGGCGGGTACGACGTCTCCGACTACAAGGCCGTGCTGCCGGAGTTCGGCGACCTCGCCGACTTCATGGAGTTCGTGGACGCCGCGCACGCCCGCGGCATGCGGGTGATCATCGACTTCGTCATGAACCACACCAGCGACCAGCACCCGTGGTTCCAGGCCTCCCGGGAGGATCCGGACGGCCCGTACGGCGACTTCTACATGTGGGCCGACGACGACAAGCAGTACCCCGACGCCCGGATCATCTTCGTCGACACCGAGACCTCCAACTGGACGTACGACCCGGTGCGCAAGCAGTACTTCTGGCACCGGTTCTTCTCCCACCAGCCGGACCTCAACTACGACAACCCGCGGGTCCAGGACGAGATGATCGCGGGCCTGCGGTTCTGGCTGGACCTCGGCATCGACGGGTTCCGGCTGGACGCGGTGCCGTACCTGTTCGCCCGGGAGGGCACCAACTGCGAGAACCTCCCGGAGACCCACGAGTTCCTCCAGCGGGTCCGCAAGGAGATCGACGCCAACTACCCGGACACCGTGCTGCTCGCCGAGGCCAACCAGTGGCCGGAGGACGTCGTCGACTACTTCGGCGACTTCGCCTCCGGCGGCGACGAGTGCCACATGGCGTTCCACTTCCCGGTGATGCCGCGGATCTTCATGGCGGTCCGCCGGGAGTCCCGCTACCCCGTCTCGGAGATCCTCGCCAAGACGCCCAACATCCCGCACGGCTGCCAGTGGGGCATCTTCCTGCGCAACCACGACGAGCTGACCCTGGAGATGGTCACCGACGAGGAGCGCGACTACATGTACGCCGAGTACGCCAAGGACCCGCGGATGCGCGCCAACGTGGGCATCCGCCGGCGGCTCGCCCCGCTGCTGGAGAACGACCGCAACCAGATCGAGCTCTTCACCGCCCTGCTGCTCTCCCTGCCCGGCTCGCCGGTGCTCTACTACGGGGACGAGATCGGCATGGGGGACAACATCTGGCTGGGCGACCGCGACGGCGTCCGGACCCCGATGCAGTGGACCCCGGACCGCAACGCGGGTTTCTCCTCCGCCGACCCGGGCAGGCTCAGTCTGCCGCCCATCATGGATCCGGTGTACGGCTATCAGGTGACCAACGTCGAGGCGCAGCAGAGCAGTTCGAGTTCGCTGCTGCACTGGACGCGTCGCATGATCGAGATCCGCAAGCTCAACCCGGCGTTCGGCCTCGGCAGCTACACCGAACTGCCCTCCAGCAACCCCGCGGTGCTGGCCTTCGTGCGCGAGCACGAAGGGGACCTGGTCATGTGCGTGAACAACTTCTCCCGCTTCGCGCAGCCGACCGAACTGGACCTGAGGCAGTACGGCGGGCGGTATCCGGTCGAGCTGATCGGCGGGGTGCGCTTCCCCTCGATCGGCGAGTGGCCGTACCTGCTCACCCTCGCCGGCCACGGCTTCTACTGGTTCCAGCTCCGCAGGCCCTCCAGGCTGAGCGGAACCAGGCGGTCGAAGTAACGATCCGGCACCCGTCGCAGGCCCCACCGAAGCCTCCGGGGGCGCGAGTTCGCACCCCGCGCCCCCGGTCGTCTCTGCACCACCGCGTACGGAGAACAGCCCAACGGCCACCCACACGAAGGCGTGACACCCGGGCCCACCGCTCGCGTGCCGCCGCCGCCGCGCCGCCGCAATCCGGAAGACTGACGGACCCGGCCAGACCCGTCGGGCGGTCCGCCCAGCTCTTCCGGGGAAAGGGAGTCATGTCCGAAACCTCCCGTTCGCAAGCCCCCCTGCACCGTGACGCCCCCGCCGGCCCCGCCGCGGCGGCCGTCACACGGGGCACCGGGGTCCGGAGGACCGCCCTGGGGGTCAGCGAACTCGTCCAGGCGGCGCTGCCGCTGATCGCCGAGTGGCTCCCCACCCAGCGCTGGTACGCCGGGAAGGGCCGGCCGATCACCGGCCTCACCCCGCTGGTCGGCACCCCCCTACAGGTCGGCGACCCCGCCCTGCTGCACCTGCTGCTCCGGGTCGAGCACGCCGCCACCGCCGGCGCGCCGCACGGCGACCTGTACCAACTGCTGCTCGGCATCCGCTCGCAGGGCCCGGCCGGCATCGAGCCGGCCGCCGTCCTCGGCCGGCTCACCCAGGGCCCGTACGACGGGGCGGCGCTCTACGACGCGGTGCACGACCCGGAGCTCACCGGGCGGCTGCTGGAGCACCTGGCCACCGGCGACCGGTTCGGCTCGCTGTCCTTCCGCCGCACCCCCGGCTCCGGGCTCCCCACCAACCTGCCCGGCCGCGCCTCCACCGCCGAGCAGTCCAACAGCTCGGTCATCTACGGCACCTCGTACATCCTCAAGCTGTTCCGCCGCGTCCACCCCGGCACCAACCCCGACCTCGAACTGTCGCTCGCGCTCTCCCGGGCCGGCTCGACCCGCATCCCCCGGGTCGCCGCCTGGTTCGAGAGCCGCCTGGAGCGCGCCGAGCCGGCCACCCTCGGGCTGCTCCAGCGCTACCTCCCCGAGGCCGAGGACGGCTGGGAGCTCGCCCTCGACCAGGTCGGCCGGCTGAAGGGCGACCCGTCGCCGGGCAACTTCGCGATCGAGGCGCACCGGCTCGGC
This sequence comes from Kitasatospora sp. NPDC058115, assembly GCF_042884635.1. Taxonomy (NCBI): domain Bacteria; kingdom Bacillati; phylum Actinomycetota; class Actinomycetes; order Kitasatosporales; family Streptomycetaceae; genus Kitasatospora; species Kitasatospora sp. NPDC058115. The sequence continues at coordinate 102,759 of NZ_JBHVTL010000021.1, read as the reverse complement.
CGGGCCACCGCCGAGGTGCACCGGGTGCTCGCCCGCTCGATGCCGGTCGCCCGGCTGGACCGCACCCAGACCCGGGAGCTGGCCACCGCGATGGCCGACCGGCTGGACAGCGCGGTCGCCGCCGTCCCGGGGCTGACGCGCTACCGGGGCGCGCTGCGCTCGGCCTTCCGGCAGATGGCCGACGCCCACCCGGACGGCCTGCCGGTCCAGCGGATCCACGGCGACCTGCACCTCGGCCAGGCGATGCGCACCCCGCACGGCTGGGTGCTGCTGGACTTCGAGGGCGAGCCCGCCAAGTCGGTCGCCGAACGGCGCGAACCGCAGACCGCGCTGCGGGACGTCGCCGCGATGCTCCGCTCCTTCGACTACGCCGCCGCCCACCTGCTGGCCGGCGGGCCGCCCGACCCGGAGCTGGCGCACCTGGCCGCCGCCTGGGCGCAGCGCAACCGCACCGCCTTCTGCGCCGGCTACACGGCGGGCGGCGGCACCGACCCGGCCGCCTCGCCGGAGCTGATGCGCGCGCTGGAGATCGACAAGGCGGTGTACGAGGTGGTGTACGAGGCCCGGCACCGGCCGAGCTGGCTGCCGATCCCGCTGGCCGCGATCAACCGGCTGGCGCTCACCGTCTGACGTCCCCCGTTCCGCCGCCCCGCTCCAGAGAGGTCCCCGACGTGACGCCGCTCGACCCGCCAGGCCGCACCACCCGCTCCGTGCCGGCCACCTTCCTGGCCGGCCCGGACTCCCCGAAGAGTGAGCCCGCGACCGTCCGGCGGGCCGAGCCGGCGCCCGCCGCGTCCGACCCGGCCGGGCCCGCCGACCCGGACCCGCTTCCCGCCGCCGCCCCCGGCCCGGTCCCCGCCGGGGCGCTGCGGCTGCCCGAGGCACCGCTGCCGCCCGGCGAGGTGGACCGGCTGGTGCGCGGCCAGCACCACGACCCGCACTCCCTGCTCGGCGCCCACCCGGTGCACGGCGGCACCGCGATCCGGGTGCTGCGCCCGTTCGCCGAGCGGGTGGTGGTGGAGACCGGGCAGGGCCCCGTCGAGCTCACCCACCAGCAGGGCGGCCTGTTCACCGGCCTGCTGGCCGCCCCGCAGGCCCCCGACTACCGGCTGCTGGTCGGCTACCCGGGTGGCGAACCGATCCGCCAGCACGACGGCTACCGCACCCCGCCCACCCTCGGCGAACTCGACCTGCACCTCATCTCCGAGGGCCGGCACGAGCAGCTCTGGCGCGCCCTCGGCTCGCACCTGCGCACCGTGGACGGCGTGCCCGGCACGGCCTTCGCCGTCTGGGCGCCGAACGCCGTCGGCGTCCGGCTGATCGGCGACTTCAACCACTGGGACGGCACCGGCCACCCGATGCGCTCGCTCGGCTCCTCCGGCGTCTGGGAGCTGTTCGTCCCGGACCTCGGCGAGGGCGCGCAGTACAAGTACGAGATCCACACCCGGCAGGGCTGGGTGCTGGACAAGGCCGACCCGCTCGCCCGCGCCGCACAGGTCCCCCCCGGCACCGCCTCGGTCGTCACCGCCTCCACCCACCGCTGGCAGGACGGCGAGTGGATGGCCCGCCGGGCGCGCACCGCGCACCACCGCGCCCCGATGTCGGTGTACGAGCTGCACCTGCCGTCCTGGCGCCCCGACCTCACCAGCTACCGCGCCATCGCCGCCGAGCTCCCGCGGTACCTCAAGGAGCTGGACTTCACCCACGTGGAGTTCATGCCGGTCATGGAGCACCCGTTCGGCGGCTCCTGGGGCTACCAGGTGTCCGGCTACTACGCCCCCACCGCCCGGCTCGGCGGCCCGGACGACTTCCGCTTCCTGGTCGACACCCTGCACCAGCACGGCATCGGCGTCATCGTCGACTGGGTGCCCGCGCACTTCCCCAAGGACGACTTCGCGCTCGCCCGCTTCGACGGCGAGCCGCTGTACGAGCCGGCCGACCCGCAGCGCGCCGAGCACCCGGACTGGGGCACCCTGGAGTTCGACTACGGCCGGGTCGAGGTGCGCAACTTCCTGGTCGCCAACGCGGTCTACTGGTGCGAGGAGTTCCACGTCGACGGCCTGCGGGTGGACGCCGTGGCCTCGATGCTCTACCTCGACTACTCGCGCGACAGCGGCGACTGGACCCCCAACCGGTACGGCGGGCGGGAGAACCTCGACGCGGCCGCCTTCCTTCAGGAGATGAACGCCACCGTCTACCGGCGCTGCCCCGGCGTGATCACCGTCGCCGAGGAATCCACCGCCTGGGACGGCGTCACCCGGCCCACCGACCAGGGCGGCCTCGGCTTCGGCCTCAAGTGGAACATGGGCTGGATGCACGACTCCCTGGTCTACATGAGCAAGGACCCGGTGCACCGCAAGTACCACCACAACGAGATCACCTTCTCGATGGTGTACGCCTACTCGGAGAACTACATCCTGCCGATCTCGCACGACGAGGTGGTGCACGGCAAGCAGGCGCTGGTCGCCAAGATGCCCGGCGACTGGTGGCAGCAGCGTGCCAACCACCGCGCCTACCTGGGCTTCATGTGGGCCCACCCGGGCAAGCAACTGCTCTTCATGGGGCAGGAGTTCGCGCAGGGTGCGGAGTGGCACCACGAGCAGGGCCCGCAGTGGTGGGTGCTCGACGAGCAGTGGCCGGCCCACCAGGAGCACCGGGGCGTGCGCCGGCTGGTCGGCGACCTCAACCGGTGCTACCTCGCCACCCCCGCGCTCTGGGAGCAGGACACCACCCCGGACGGCTTCCGCTGGCTGGACGGCGGCGCCGCCGAGGACAACCTGCTCTCCTTCGTCCGGTACGCCGCCGACGGCACCCCGCTGGTCGCCGTCTGCAACTTCTCCCCCGTCGTCCGCCACGCCCACCGGGTGGGCCTGCCCGAACTGGACGGCCGCGACCAGCTCTGGGAGGAGGCCCTCAACACCGACGCCGTCGAGTACGGTGGCGGCGGAACCGCCAACTCCCGTCCGGTGAAAGCCGAATCGACACCCTGGAACGGCCAGCCCCGCAGTGCCGAACTGGTTCTCCCGCCGCTCGCGACCCTCTGGCTCCGTCCGGCGTGACGTTCTAGGCTCCCCGCCTGAGACGTCGACAGCGGGCGGGGGGCCTTCTGTGGGTTTGGTGCTGGGCTGGGGCTACGTTCTGCTGCCACTGGCCTGTTGGGCCGCGCTGGCCCGCACCCGGACGGCCGGGGTGGTGGTCGCCGTCGTCCTGGTCGCCCTGGCGGTGATCCCGGTCGGACTGGAACGCGAGTGGTTCCACAGCCGGGCCGTCGCGGAGTCGCAGTCCGGCTACCCGCTCGTCGCCGGGCTGGTGGTCCTGCTCGGCACCCTGGCCGAGCGGCGGCGGTGCGGCCCGCGGCCCGCCCGGGGGTCCGGCCAGCCGGCCGCCGGGGCCACCATCGTGATCGCCGCCCACTCCCTGGTCGGCCTGGTCATCGGACTGCTCTACCAGCTCGCCGTCCACGAACCCTTCTCCCCCGAGCGCTCCGAGCTGTCACTGCCGCCCGGCCTCGCCGTCGAGCACGACACCGGTCCGGACCGCAGCTGCGGCCTGCACGCCTGCCGCCGCGACCTCGTGGTGGTGAGCACCGAGGGCCTGCCGGGTGCCGAGGCGGCCCGCCGGCTGCGCGCCCGGATGACCGCCGACGGCTGGTCGCCGGGCCCGGGCGGCAGCCTGGTCCACCGGCACGGCTGGCTGCTGGACAAGCGGATCACCCAGGTCTTCCTCACCGAGCAGCCGGCCGCGGTGACCGTCCGGCTCACCGGCCCCGACCGCTCCCCGTGAGCCGCGCCCCGGGGACCTTCGGCCCCTTGCCCCCCGCCGGGCCGTTCTGCTCGCGGACGGGGGTTCACGGTGCGAAGGTATGGTCGATATGACCACTTCCTGAGACGACGGGACGGAGAGAGCCACGTGGCGCGCAGCGTGTACGTGACCGGGATCGACCGCGGGGACGGCCGGCAGGCGGTGGAGCTCGGGGTCATGGAACTGCTCACCCGCCGGGTGGACCGGGTCGGGGTGTTCCGCCCCCTGGTGCACGCCCCGTCCCCGGGGGAGGCGGGCTCCGACCACGTGGTCGAGCTGCTGCGCGCCCGGTACCGGCTGGACCTGCCGGTCACCGAGCTCTACGGCCTCACCTACGAGGAGGCCGCCGCGCTGCAGGCCGCGCAGGGGCAGGACGAGCTGGTCTCGGTGCTGGTGGACCGGTTCCACGCGCTGGAGCGGCGCTGCCAGGCGGTCCTGGTGCTGGGCACCGACTTCGCCGGCACCAACATCCCCGACGAGCTGGCCTTCAACGCCCGGCTGGCCAACGAGTTCGGCGCCGCCGTGCTGCCGGTGGTCGGCGGCCACGGCGAGGACGCCGACACGGTCGTCGCCGAGGTGCGCAACGCCCACCGCGCCTACACCGACCTCGGCTGCGAGACCCTGGCGATGATCGCCAACCGGGTCGCCCCGGCCGCCGAGCAGCCGGTCCGGCGCAAGCTCGCCGAGAAACTGCCGATCCCCGCCTACGTGATCCCCGAGGAGCCGGCGCTGGCCGCGCCGACCGTCGCCCAGCTGGTCGACGCGACCGGCGCCGAGGTGCTGATCGGCGACGCGGCCGGCCTGGCCCGCGACGTCCGGGGCTTCGTCTTCGGCGGCGCGATGCTGCCGACCTTCCTGGACGCGCTGACCGAGGGGGCCCTGGTGGTCACCCCCGGCGACCGCGCCGACCTGGTGATCGGCGCGCTGGCCGCGCACGCCGCCGGCGCACCGCCGATCGCCGGGGTGCTGCTCACCCTCGGCCAGCACCCCGGCCCGAACGTGATGGCACTGGCCGCCCGGCTCGCCCCCGGCACCCCGGTCGCGGTCGTCCCGGAGGGCAGCTGGCTCACCGCCGCCGCGCTGACCCACCTGGAGGGCAAGCTCTCGGCGGCCAGCCCCCGGAAGGCCGAGATCGCCCTCGGCCTGTTCGAACTGCACGTGGACACCGACGAGTTGACCAAGCTGATCGACACCGGCCGGTCCGAGCGGGTGACCCCGATGATGTTCGAGCACGAGCTGCTGGAGCAGGCCAGGGCGGACCGCCGGCACGTCGTGCTGCCGGAGGGCACCGAGGAGCGGGTGCTGCGCGCCGCCGAGATCCTGCTGCGCCGCAACATCTGCGACCTCACCCTGCTCGGCGAGGCCGACGCCGTCCGCCGCAAGGCCGCGGCCCTCGGCATCGACCTGCCGGCCGAGGCCCCGGCCGGCGACCGCGCCCGGGTGCGGATCGTCGACCCGGCGACCAGTCCGCTGCGCCGCCAGTTCGCCGAGCTGTACGCGAAGCTGCGGGCACACAAGGGCATGACCGTCGAGCTGGCCCTGGACGTGGTCACCGACGTCTCCTACTTCGGCACCCTGATGGTCCAGGAGGGCATCGCCGACGGCATGGTCTCCGGCGCGGTGCACTCCACCGCCGCCACCATCCGGCCCGCCTTCGAGGTGATCAAGACCTCGCCGGGCGCGGCCATCGTCTCCAGCGTCTTCTTCATGTGCCTCGCGGACAAGGTGCTGGTCTACGGCGACTGCGCGGTCAACCCGGACCCGGACGCCCAGCAGCTCGCCGACATCGCCATCCAGTCGGCCGCCACCGCCGCCCAGTTCGGCGTCGAGCCGCGGGTCGCGATGCTCTCCTACTCGACCGGCACCTCCGGCTCCGGCGCGGACGTCGACAAGGTCCGCAAGGCCACCGAGCTGGTGCGCGAGCTGCGCCCGGACATCCTGGTCGAGGGGCCGATCCAGTACGACGCCGCGGTGGACGCGCGCGTCGCGGCGACCAAGCTGCCGGGCTCGCCGGTGGCCGGCCGGGCGAGCGTGCTGATCTTCCCGGACCTCAACACCGGCAACAACACCTACAAGGCGGTCCAGCGTTCGGCCGGGGCGGTCGCCGTCGGCCCGGTGCTGCAGGGGCTGCGCAAGCCGGTCAACGACCTGTCGCGCGGCGCGCTGGTGCAGGACATCGTCAACACGGTGGCGATCACCGCCATCCAGTCGCAGGAGCGCGGGTCCCAGCCGCGCGCTGAAGGGGGCACGGCATGAGCGCGGGCACGCGGGTCCTGGTGCTGAACGCCGGCTCTTCGTCGGTGAAGTACCAGCTGATCGACATGCTGGACGGCGACCGGCTCGCCTCCGGGCTGGTCGAGCGGATCGGCGAGGCGGGCGGCCGGCTGCTGCACGCCCCTCGCGGCGGCGCGGAGCGGGAGACCGTCCAGGCCTTCCCCGACCACGGCGCGGCGCTCAAGGCGGTGGCCGAGGAGCTGGCCGCCGACGGGCTGGGGCTGGACTCTCCCCAGCTGGCCGCGATCGGCCACCGGGTGGTGCACGGCGGGCTGCGCTTCACCGAGCCGACCGTGATCACCGACGACGTGCTCAAGGAGATCCGCCGGCTGATCCCGGTGGCGCCGCTGCACAATCCGGCCAACATCACCGGCATCGAGGTGGCCCGGGCGCTGCGGCCGGACCTGCCGCAGGTGGCCGTCTTCGACACCGCCTTCCACGCCTCGATGCCCGAGCACGCGGCCCGGTACGCGATCGACAAGGCGGTGGCGGACGAGCACCGGGTGCGCCGCTACGGCTTCCACGGCACCTCGCACCAGTACGTCTCGCGGGCCACCGCCCGGCTGCTCGGCAAGGACCCGGCCGAGGTCAACGTGATCGTGCTGCACCTGGGCAACGGCGCCTCCGCGTCGGCGGTGAGCGGCGGCCGCTGCGTGGACACCTCGATGGGCCTGACCCCCCTGGAGGGCCTGGTGATGGGCACTCGTTCGGGTGACATCGACGCGGGCGTGGTGTTCCACCTCCACCGGGTCGGCGGGCTGTCGATCGACGGCATCGACGACCTGCTGAACCGCCGCAGCGGCCTGCTGGGCCTGTGCGGCGACAACGACATGCGCGAGATCATGCGCCGCGCCGACGACGGCGACGCGGACGCGAAGCTGGCCTTCGACACGTACGTCCACCGGGTGCGCAAGTACATCGGCGGGTACTACGCGGTGCTCGGCCGGGTGGACGCGATCGCCTTCACGGCGGGCGTCGGGGAGAACGCGGCGCCGGTGCGGGCGGCCGCCACGGCCGGGCTGGAGGAGCTCGGCATCGCCGTCGACCCGGAGCTCAACTCGGTACGCTCGCGCGAGCCGAGGATCATCTCCCCCGCCCTGCTCCCCTCGGGGGGCCGTGCGCGGGTCACGGTCGCCGTCGTCCCCACCGACGAGGAGCTGGAGATCGCCCGGCAGGCCTTCGCCCTGGTGCACCAGCTGTCCGGAAACTGACCCCTCGTCGTCTCGGTCCGCGGACTCCCGGCCGGCGATTCCTCTCCATTCGCGCCGAATGCACCAATAACACGAACGGATAGACTGATCGATATGCGCCGAGCGAAAATTGTCTGCACCCTGGGTCCCGCGACGGACTCCTACGAACAGCTCAAGGCCATCGTCGAAGCGGGCATGAACGTCGCCCGACTGAACATGAGCCACGGCACCCACGCGGACCACGAGGAGCGGTACCGCAAGGTCCGCCAGGTCTCGGAGGACACCGGCAAGACCATCGGCGTTCTGGCCGACCTCCAGGGCCCCAAGATCCGTCTGGCGACCTTCGCCAACGGTCCGGTGACCGTCGACAACGGCGACGAGTTCACCATCACCACCGAGGACGTCCCCGGTGACCAGCACATCTGCGGAACCACGTACAAGGGCCTGCCGGGCGACGTCAAGCCCGGTGACCCCGTCCTGATCAACGACGGCGTCATCGCCCTGGAGGTCGTCAGCGTCGACGGCCCGCGGGTGAGGACCGTGGTCGTCGAGGGCGGCGTGCTCTCGAACAACAAGGGCATCAACCTGCCCGGCGCGGCCGTGAACGTGCCCGCCCTGTCCGAGAAGGACAAGGACGACCTGCGCTTCGCCCTGCGCCTGGGCGTCGACATGGTGGCCCTGTCCTTCGTCCGCAACGCCGCGGACATCAAGGACGTGCACGAGGTCATGGACGAGGTCGGCATCCGGGTGCCGGTCATCGCCAAGATCGAGAAGCCGCAGGCCGTCGAGGCGATGGAGGAGATCGTCCTCGCCTTCGACGCGATCATGGTGGCCCGCGGCGACCTGGCCGTCGAGTACCCGCTGGAGCGGGTGCCGCTGGTCCAGAAGCAGCTGATCACCCTGGCCCGCCGGAACGCCAAGCCGGTCATCGTCGCCACCCAGATGATGGAGTCGATGATCCACGCCTCGCGCCCGACCCGCGCCGAGGTCTCCGACGTCGCCAACGCCATCCTGGACGGCACCGACGCGGTCATGCTGTCCGCCGAGTCCAGCGTCGGCAAGTACCCGGTCGAGACCGTCCGCACCATGAGCCGGATCTGCGAGAAGGCCGAGGAGGAGCTGCTCTCCCAGGGCCTCCAGCCGCTCAACCCGGGCCGCAAGCCGCGCACCCAGGGCGGCTCCATCGCCCGCGCCGCGTGCGAGCTGGGCGACTTCCTGAACGGCAAGGCGCTGGTCGCGTTCACCAAGTCCGGTGACACCGCGCGCCGGCTCTCCCGCTACCGCTCGCCGATCCCGGTGATCGCCTTCACCCCGGACCACGCCACCCGCAACCAGCTCTCGCTGAGCTGGGGCGTCGAGGCCCATGTCACCGAGCAGGTGGAGACGACCGACGAGATGGTCGCGCAGGTCGACCGCGAGCTGCTGCGCATCAGCGAGCTGGGCGAGGGCGACACCGTGATCGTCACGGCCGGCTCGCCGCCCGGCATCCCCGGCAACACCAACATGGTCCAGGTGCACCACCTGGGCACCCGCAAGGCCTGAGGCCGCGCGGAACACGCCCGTGGGGCGGTCCCTCCGGACGGGAGGGGCCGCCCCACGGGCGTCCGGGGCCCCGGCTCAGGCGTTCCCGGGGTAGGGCAGGTCGTCGTTGTAGAGCCGCATGCCGGGGATCTTCAGGGTGCCGCCGAACTGGCCCGACTGGATCGCGGTCACCCCGGTCAGCTCGATCCACAGCGGCACCTGGAGCTGGCCGATCAGGTCGTACAGCCACTGCGGCAGCGGGCCGTCCGGGGTGAGGGTGAGCTCGCCGAGGTCGATCGGGACCGGCAGGCCCAGCACCTTGGCCAGGTGGCCGGAGAGCCGCTCCACGTACATGGTGACCGGGCCCTTGCGCATGGTCGAGACCGAGCCGGGCGCGCCCTTCACGTGGAAGGTCTTGCCGTTGCCCTGCAGCGTCGACATGTGCAGGTTCTCGATGTCGACGCTCTCCACCTCGAACTTCAGCACCCGCTTGGTGCCGGTGGGCGACCGGACGTCGACCACGCCGAGCAGGACGGCGTGGTTCAGGGCGAGCCGGGTGGTCTGCAGGGTCCAGTTCTGGTCCGGGACCAGGATCGGGTTGTCGGCCGGCTTGCCGGTCGGGGCGAGCGCCTTGGTGTCGACCAGGCAGTTCGGGTCCTTCGACGCGGTGGCCGAGGGGCTGCCGGACGCGGTCGGTTTCGCGGCGGCGGACGGCTTCGCCGACGCGGACGGCGTGCCGGAGGCCTTCGGGCCCGCCGGGGCCGTCGAGGCGGGCGGCGTGGCCGGGGCGGTCGGCGCGGTCGGCGCGGTCGTCCCCGGGGTGGTCGGGGGCGTGGGCGCGGTGGTGCCGGCCGGTGTGCCCGTGGGCTCGGCGCCCGGGGCGCTCGGGGCGGCCGTCGGGGTGCCCTGGGTGCTCGGGGTGAGCGCCGGAGCCGGGGGCTCGGCGGTCGGGGCCGGGGCCGCAGCGCGCGCCCCGGTGGACGGGCCCGCGGTGGCGGTGGGGCTCGCTGTGCCGCCCGGGGTGACCAGGTGGGTGATGCCGCCGACGAGGTCGTCGATGAGACCGGCCCGGACGACCCCGCCGCCGTCGGTCGTGCGCGCGGCCGCCGTCGTCGCCGGTGCGGTCGCGCCCGGTTCGGGCGCGGTCGGTTCCGGTGCGGTCGTCGGGGTGGCCGTCGGGGTGGCAGCCGGGGTGGCGGCCGGATCTCCGGCCGGCGCGGGCGCCGCGGTGGCCGGGGCCCCGGGCAGCGGGACCGACGGCCCGGGGACCGGCGGCGGCAGCTCGCTCTTCGGCACCGGCGTCTCGGCCGGCGCGGGGGCCTGCGGCACGGTGTCCGGGGCGGTGGCGCACGGCTTGCCGGCGGTGGACTCGGCGATCGCCGGGTTCGGCGTGTAGGCGGCGGCCATCAGCAGCGCGGTCGGCACCGCGGCCATCGCCAGCGCCCGTCCGCGCAGCCGGACCCGCACCGGTGTGCGGGGCGCCGCGTGCCGGGGCGAGCGCTGCGCCGGGGCCTGCGGAAGCTCCTCGCGCGGCTCGCTCACCGGATCTCCTTCGGCTCGCCGGCCTGCTGCGCCGGGACGGTCTCCCCGGCGGCGGCCGGGGGCTGCTGGGCGGCGGGCTCCTCGACGGAGGGGTGGTCCGCGACGGCCGCGACGGCCGGCTCCCCGGCGGCGGTCGCGGCGAGGACGGTCGTGTCGGCGGCGGTCGCGCCGGAGGCGGTCGCGTCGGCCTCGGCCGGGTCGGCCTCCGGCAGCGGCGCCCAGGCGATCATCAGGCCGCCGCCGATCAGGCCCGGCAGGATCGACAGCCCGAAACCGCCGAGGTTGGAGACCGGGATGGAGACCAGGGTGAGCAGTGTGGTGGCGATCCCCGCGAAGACCCGGACGACCGGCTGGAACCACCCGGTCAGCCCGAGCACGACCAGCAGCACCCCGATGATCAGCGACCCCGCGCCGGCCGTGGTGGCCATCGCGATCGTCATGCCGTTCAACGACAGGTTGGCGTACGGGAAGTACATGATCGGGACGCCGGCGAGGACGGCCAGCAGCCCGCCCCAGAACGGCCGGGAGCGGCGGAAGTCACGGAACACCCGGCGCGCCCACCTCAGGGGGTTCTCGCGTTCGACGGGCCGCGGCTCGGCAAGGGTGCTGGACACGGAGCAGCTCCTCGATGGTGTGACGAGGTGAAACAGAAAGGGGGAGCCCGGGGGCGGCGGCCCCGTGGCCACCGCCCCCGGCCCCCGACCCGCCGTCAGGCGGTCAGCCGGTCAACCGAGGAGCCGGCTCAGAAGCACTCGTGGCTGTCGTCGGTGTAGAGGTTGAGCTTCAGGCCGCGGAGCTTGAAGGTGCCCGCCGAGGTGGCCCACGCGGTCTGCTTCACACCGGTCAGGTCGGCGGTGTCGGCGGCCTGCGCGAAACCGGTCTTGCCGCTGGGCAGGCCGGAGCCGAGCGCGGACGTCCAGTGCTTGGTCGCCTCGCCCTTGAGGGTGGAGGCGTCCTGGCCGATGTTGATGTTGCCGAACTCGGCGTCGGCCTCCAGGGAGTCGAGGTCGATCAGCAGGTTGGCGGCGTCGACCTGACGCTCCTTCTGGTCGCTGTCGCCGGCCTCCAGGCGCAGGGTGACCTTCGGGAGCTTGAAGGGCAGCGGGATCACGTTGGGGTCGGTGACCAGCGACTGGCACAGGCCCTTGATCCGGGCGGTGTCGAAGGCCGAGACCGCGACCGGGTGGGTCGTCTTGTCGGTCTGCACGTCGATCGAGCCGAACTGCGCGAAGTTGGTGCCGTGCAGCTCCTTGGCGGAGACCTTGAACTGCTGGCCCGAGATGCTGAACGAGGCGGCCAGCGCGCTGTTCGCCAGGCCGACGCCGACGGCGGCGGTGGCCGCGAGGCTCGGCACCATCACCAGGGCGAAGCGCTTCCAGCGGGTCTTGCCGTAGGTCTTGGACATGCGTGTCCTCCTTCTGGGACGTACATCTCCGGCCCCCCGGTGGCGGGATCCGCACCGACGGGGGCCTGGGATGGGAGAGAGCTACGTCCTCGGTAGCGGAGAGCGCCGTGACGACACGGACGGTCCCCCCGAGCGACAACCAGCGACCGCGCGGGCAGCGCGGCCGTGCGAAGGACAGGAACCGCCGTGGGAGCGGACACCCCCCTGCCCTCTCGCCGGCGGCAGGACCGCCGGCCGCCCGGTGGGGATCCCCTCCTCCGGGTCCGCCGACCGGCTGCCGGCGGGGGTCGAAGTGTGGGGACCGGGCGTGCCGATGCTGCTCGAATCCCGGACGAAGCACAAGAGGTCGCATTACTGACGGGTAATCCCACACGGGCGCGAATGATCATGAAATCGGCGCCACGGGCACGCAGAGTGACGAAATGGAGGATTCGTGGGGGCGAAATCCCTCGGAAACATCAGTGAAACACCCGTGGACGGTCACATGTCGTGACCGTCCACGGGTGTTGTCAAGATTTGGTAAACCTCAGAGCCGATGACCGGATTGTCGCCAAATCACCAGCGGCACCGCAGGTCATCAGCCGTGTCACCGGCGGGACTTCAGAACAGCACCCGGGCCAGCGCCTGGCGCGCCGCGGTGACCCTCGGGTCCTCCGGGCCGATCACCTCGAACAGCTCCAGCAGCCGCAGCCGGGCGGCGTCCCGGTCCTCGCCGAAGGTCTTGCCGACCGTCGCCACCAGCCGGCCGAAGGCGTCCTCGACGTGGCCGCCGACCAGGTCCAGGTCGGCCGCCCGCAGCTGGGCCCCGACGTCCTTCGGGTCGGCCGCGGCGGCCGCCCGGACGGCCTGGAGGTCCAGGCCCTCGACCCGCTGGAGCAGCTGGGCCTGGGCGAGGCCGACCTTGGCCTCGGTGTTGCCCGGCTGGTCGGCCAGCACGTTCTGGTAGGCACGGATCGCCCCGCCCAGGTCCCCCTGGTCGAGCGCGTCGTGGGCCGCGGCCAGCGCCGGGTCCTCCGGCCGGCGCGGGGCGGCGGCCTCCGCGCCGCCCTCGACGGGCGCGCCGCCGGTGCCGACGATGCCGAAGCGCTGCTCGGCGACGAGGATCAGCTGGTCCAGCACCTTGCGGACGTTGGCCTCGTTCTCGGCGCCCTGGAACAGCGGGACCAGCTGGCCGGCCACCACGGCCATCACGGCCGGGATGCCCTGGATGCCGAACTGCTGGGCGATCAGCTGGTTGGCGTCGACGTCGATCTTGGCGAGCACGATCCGGCCGGCGTACTCCTCGGCCAGGCGCTCCAGGATCGGGCTGAGCTGCTTGCAGGGCCCGCACCACTCGGCCCAGAAGTCGACGACCACCGGCACCTCGGCGGACCGCTGGACCACCTCGGCCTCGAAGGTGTCCTCGGTGACGTCGATGACGAGCGGGTATCCGGCCGCTCCGGCCGGGGCGTCCCCGGCCTCGCCGGCGGCCGCCTGGCGGGCCCGCTCGGCCCTGGCCTGCTCGGCCTTCTGGGCAGCCTCGCCGGCTGCCTTCACCGCGGCGAGGTCGACCGCACCACGCAGGGCGGCACTGTTGAGACGAGAATTCCGTGGCTGCATGGCACCATCCTCCCCCGCCCGCGCCGCTGGTGGGCACCAACCTCCCGGAAAACGCCCCGCGCGGGCTGCGCGGTACCGATTCCCGGAGTGGCGGAGCCGCTCCCCGATAGCCTGAACCGTTCGGCGCGGATCCCCATCCGCGCCCGCGCCGCTCCCGTCCCACGGGGACGCGGCGCCTGGTCGTCGCTTTCGCTACGAGTCGTAGCGTAACTGGACCCCGGGCACCCACCGCAACCCCTGCCCGCCCCCGCCGGACGTGAGGTGGGCCACTTTCCCGCACGGCCCGGCTGACCTGGACACGCAACAGTCGCTACCGTTACCAGCCCCACCCAAGTTACTTACCGGTAAATCGCAAGGAGGCCCGGTGCCGGCCCCCCAGCCACCCGTCCCGGAGAGCCCGGAAGCCGCCCCCCGGACCAAGGGCCGCCCGCGCAGCGCCGCCGCCGACCGCGCCATCCTGGACGCCACCCGCGCGGCCCTCGCCGAACTCGGCTGGGGCGGGCTCACCATGGGCGACGTGGCGACCCGCGCCGGCGTCGCCAAGACCACCCTGTACCGCCGCTGGCCGTCCAAGAACGAACTGGTGGTGGACGCGGTCGCCAGCCTCTTCGACGAGCTGGTGATGCCCGACCTGGGCAGCCTCCAGGCCGACATCGAGGCGGTGGTGGCCCAGTTCGCCGAGCTGCTGGCCCGCCCGGAGAGCCAGGCGGCGCTGCTCGCCCTGTTCGCCGAGGGCACCCGCGACCGGCAGCTGCGCCGGCGGATCCGGGAGGCGATCGTCGATCCGCAGAAGCGGCTCGTCCGGCAGGGCCGCGCGGCCGCCCAGGCACGCGGCGAGCTGGCCCCGGACGGCGACGAGGCGGCCGCCCGCGAAGAGGTCGACATCATCTTCGACACCATCGCCGGGACGGTCGAGCACCGGGTGCTGGTCAGCGGCGAGCCGATCACCCCCGAGTGGACCCGGCGCTTCACAAGCCTGCTGCTCGGCACCTTCCCGGTCCCGCCGACCGGCTGAGGGCGGCCGGTACGACCGGGGGCGGCCCGGAAACGCACCGAGGCCGCCCGGCGCCCCTCGGAGGGGTGCCGGGCGGCCTCCGCACGCGGGGACGGGCTCAGAACCGGGCGGCCTCCCGGTAGATCCCCCACTCCTCGCGCAGCGCGTTGCAGATCTCGCCCAGGGTGGCCTCGGCCCGCACCGCGTCCAGCATCGGCGGGATCATCGACGCGCCGGACCGCGCGGCGGCCAGCATCGCGTCCAGCCCGGCCCGGACCGCGGCCTCGTCCCGGGCCGCCTTGCGCGCACCCAGCCCCCGGACCTGCTCACGCTCCACCTCGTGGCTGACCCGCAGGATCTCCAGCTCGGGGGTGACGCTGCGCGGGTGGCAGTTGACGCCGACGACCCGCTTCTCGCCCTTCTCCACCGCCTGCTGGTACTGGAAGGCGGCCTCGGCGATCTCGCCGGTGAACCAGCCGTCCTCGATCCCGCGCAGGATGCCGGAGGTGATCGGGCCGATCGGGTGGTCCTCGCGGCCCTTGTCCAGGATCCGCCGGAAGATCTCCTCGGCCTGCTGCTCGATCCGGTCGGTCAGCGCCTCGACGTACCAGGAACCGCCCAGCGGGTCGGCCACGTTGGTGACGCCGGTCTCCTCCATCAGCACCTGCTGGGTGCGCAGGGCGATCTCGGCGGCCTGCTCGGAGGGCAGCGCCAGGGTCTCGTCCAGGGCGTTGGTGTGCAGCGAGTTGGTGCCGCCGAGCACCGCCGAGAGCGCCTCGACCGCGGTGCGGACCACGTTGTTGTACGGCTGCTGGGCGGTGAGCGAGACCCCGGCGGTCTGGGTGTGGAACCGCAGCCACTGGGCCTTGTCGCTCTTCGCGCCGAACCGGTCGCGCATCCAGCGGGCCCAGATCCGGCGGGCGGCGCGGAACTTGGCGATCTCCTCGAAGAAGTCGAGGTGCGCGTCGAAGAAGAAGGACAGGCCCGGCGCGAAGACGTCCACGTCCAGACCGCGGGACAGGCCCAGTTCGACGTAGGCGAAGCCGTCGGCCAGGGTGTACGCCAGCTCCTGCGCGGCCGTCGCCCCGGCCTCGCGGATGTGGTAGCCGGAGACCGAGAGCGGCTTGTACGCCGGGATCCCCTCGGCGCAGTACTCCATCAGGTCGCCGATCAGGCGCAGGTGCGGCTCGGGCGCGAAGAGCCACTCCTTCTGGGCGATGTACTCCTTGAAGATGTCGGTCTGCAGGGTGCCGTTGAGCACCGCCGGGTCGACGCCCTGCCGCTCGGCGGCCACCAGGTACATGCAGAAGATCGGCACCGCCGGGCCGCTGATCGTCATCGAGGTGGTGACCTCGCCGAGCGGGATGCCGCGGAACAGCACCTCCATGTCGGCGGCGGAGTCGATGGCCACGCCGCAGTGGCCCACCTCGCCGAGCGAGCGCGGGTCGTCGGAGTCGTAGCCCATCAGGGTGGGCATGTCGAAGGCGACCGAGAGGCCGCCGCCGCCCGCCTCCAGGATCATCCGGTACCGCTCGTTGGTCTGCTCGGCGTTGCCGAAGCCGGCGAACTGGCGGATGGTCCAGGTCCGGCCGCGGTAGCCGGTCGGGTGCAGGCCGCGGGTGTAGGGGTACTCGCCGGGCCAGCCGATCCGCTCGAAGCCCTCGTGGGCCTGCCCGGGGGCCGGGCCGTAGACCGGCTCGACCTCGTCCCCGGAGAGGGTGGTGAAGTCCGCGTCCCGCTTGCGGGCGCTGTCGTACCGCTGCTGCCAGCGCTGCCGTCCGCGCTCGATCTCCTCGGCGTCCATGACCCCGAACTCCGCTCCGTACGGCCGCCACGCCAGCGGGCGGCACAGCTGTTAGGACGTCCTACTAATTTACTCGGACGTCCTAGTACTTGTCGACGGACACCGCGCCCGGAGTGCCGGGACGAACGGAAAGGGCGCCCTCCCCCGTGCGGGGAAGGGCGCCCCGAGGGCTCCGCGGCTCAGACGCCGGCCGGCTGGCGGGCGGCGTCGCCGGAGGGCAGCTTGGCGGCGGCCTCGGCGACCACCTTGCGCTCGGCGACGAAGGAGGCGAACGGGATGCAGCCGGCGGCCAGGAAGAAGACCATCCGGCCCAGCGGCCACTTCAGCTTCTGGCCGAGCATGAAGGTCACCACGAAGTACCCGATGTAGAGGTAGCCGTGCAGCATCGCGACGTAGGTGGTCAGGTCCTCGGCCGCGTCGAAGCCGTACTTCGCGACCATGAAGCCGCAGAACACCAGCAGCGCCACACCGGTCGCAATGGCCAGGGCGCGGTACCAGCCCAGCAGGGGGGTCGCCTTCATCGTCTACATCGCCTCGCTCGGCAGCATCGGGGGGGTACGTCCTGATCCGCGCACCGCTCACACGAGGGTAGCCGCCCTCACGCCTCCGGCAGCGCAGGCCCCTCGCCCGGCGGCTCGGCGAAGTCGCCCGCCGCCACCCGCAGCGGGCGCAGCAGGTCGAAGACCTCGCGGCACTGGTCGGCGTCGTACTCCTCCAGGCCGAACTCCATCGTCATGAGCTCCCGGGTGGCGCCCTCGACGACCTCGCGGCCCCGGTCGGTGATCGCGGCGAGCACGCCGCGGCCGTCCAGCGGGTTGGGGCGGCGGGCCACCAGGCCGGCCCGCTCCAGGCGGTCGACGGTGTTGGTGACGCTGGTCGGGTGGACCATGAGGCGCTCGCCGATCTTGGAGAGCGACAGTTCGCCGGTCCGGCTGAAGGTGAGCAGGACGAGCGCCTCGTAGCGGGCGAAGGTCAGCCCGTACGGCTTGAGGACCGCGTCCACGCGGGAGAGCAGGATCTGGTGCGCCCGCATGATCGAGGTGATCGCCGCCATCGCGGGGACGGTCCCCCAGCGGCGGGTCCACAGCTCGTCGGCACGGGCGATCGGGTCGAAGTCGAGTGCGAGGGGCTTGGCCACCTCCTTACCGTACCGGCGGGCGGGGCGGGGGCTACCAGGCGTCCTGATGGTGGACAAGCGCGACACGTGGCGGGAACCCGCCAAGCGGTCCGTCAGGTCCGGACCAGCACGTTGCGGGGGTGTGAACGGGCGCCGACCTCCCCTGCGGGGGCCGCGATCGACCCCCCTCGACGCCGCCCGCCCCGCTGCCGGGCGGCGGTTCGGGTGGTAACCCGCCGAAGGACGGGGTGATTCACCCCTTTTGTCACTCCGTTCACCTTCCGTCGCACTGGCGGAACCTGGCCAATCCATGAACGAGACCTGTCATTTCACGTGATGGATTGTCATGCTTTCCGCCAGCCCCGTCCGGTGGCCACCGCCCCACTCGCCGGTGACCGCCGTGGACCGCACGGAGCAGCACGTCAGCGCCCGTTCCGCCCCTCAGGTGCCAACCCCGGCACCCCGGAGCGCGGCGCGACCGCGCACACGCGGTTTCCCGGAAGGACCTGTACGTGAAGCGAAAGCTCGCAGCCGTCGCCGTACTCTCCGCCACCGCCCTCCTCACCGGCGTCATCCAGGTGAGCACCGCCGCCCAGGCCACTCCCACCCCCTCCGTCCAGGCGCAGGCCGCGGAGCACCGCGCCGGCCTGATCGCGCTGGCGAACGGCCAGGCCGGCCCGCTGACCGGTGCCCTCGGCCTGGGCGGCCAGGAGAAGCTGGTCGCCAAGGACGCCGTGGTGGACGCCGACGGCACGCGCCACCTCCGCTTCGAGCGCACCTACGCCGGTCTGCCGGTGCTCGGCGGCGACCTGGTCGTGCACCAGGGTGCCGACGGCGCCGTCAAGGCGGTCGACAAGGCCGTCGCCGCGCGGATATCGGTGCCGAGCCTGACCCCGGCGATCCCCGCCGACCGGGCCGCCGACCAGGCCTCCGGCGCGGTGGCGTCCACCGCGGGCATCGCCGCCGACAAGGACGAGTCCCCGATCACCCGGGTCCACCGGGCCGGCGCCGCCCAGCTGGTCGTCTGGGCCGCCGACGGCAACCCGCGGCTGGCCTACCGCACCACCGTGGAGGGCGTGCGCGCCGACGGCACCCCCAGCAGCCTGCTGCTGGTCACCGACGCCGCCACCGGCCAGGTGCTGTCCAGCCACGAGCAGGTGCAGACCGCCTCCGGCACCGGCACCGGCGTCTTCGTCGGCACCGTCCCGCTGACCACCACCCAGGGCAGCTCGTCCTACTCGCTCAAGGACGCCTCGCGCGGCGGCCAGTCCACCAGCGACCTCAAGGGCAAGACCTCCGGCTCCGGCACCCTGTTCACCGACACCGACAACGCGTGGGGCGACGGCACCGCCGCCAACCGCCAGTCGGCCGCGGTGGACGCCCAGTTCGGCGCGGCGGCCACCTGGGACTACTACAAGAACACCTTCGGCCGCAACGGCATCAAGAACAACGGCGTCGGCGCCACCAGCCGGGTCCACTACGGCAGGAACTACGTCAACGCCTTCTGGAACGACTCCTGCTTCTGCATGACCTACGGCGACGGCGCCAACAACACCAACCCGCTGACCGCGCTGGACGTCGCGGGCCACGAGATGACCCACGGCGTCACCTCGGCCACCGCCGGCCTGAACTACTCGGGTGAGTCCGGCGGCCTCAACGAGGCCACCTCGGACATCTTCGGCACCATGGTCGAGTGGTCCGCCAACCTCCCCGCCGACCCGCCGGACTACCTCATCGGCGAGGAGATCGACATCAACGGCGACGGCACCCCGCTGCGCTACATGGACAAGCCCTCCAAGGACGGCGGCTCGGCCGACTCCTGGTCCTCCTCGGTGGGCGGCCTCGACGTCCACTACTCCTCGGGCGTGGGCAACCACTTCTTCTACCTGCTGGCCGAGGGCAGCGGCGCCAGGACCATCAACGGCGTCAGCTACAACAGCCCGACCTCCAACGGCTCGACCGTCACCGGCATCGGCCGCGACAAGGCCGCCGCCATCTGGTACCGGGCGCTGACCGTCTACTTCACCTCGACCACCAACTACAAGGCGGCCCGCACCGGCACCCTGAGCGCGGCGGCCGACCTCTACGGCGCGGGCAGCGCCGAGTACAACGCGGTGGCGGCCGCGTGGAGCGGCGTCAACGTCAACTGACGGCCGCGCGGCAGGCGTCCGGGGTCCCCGACGGGAGGCGGGCCCCGGACGCCTCGTCATTCGCCCGCGTAGCAACGCGGGCCCGGGTCGACAAGTCCAACGGCTGGCGGGATCCCGCCAGCGGCCCCATCCGGACATACCGGTCACCTGTCCCACCCCCCATCACCCGTAAGGGACTTGGCGAGACCTGGCCAATCCCCGGCGGCACCCTGTCCTTTCACGACCTGCATTGTCATGCTTCTGTCCAAAGCCCCGTCCGGACGCCCGTCGCCCCCACCCATCGACGACGCGTCAGGCCGCACGGGAGCAGCACGTCAGCGCCCTACCGCCCCCTGGCGCCAACCCCGGCGCCCCGGTACGAGGCGTGACCGCGCACCCGCGGTTTCGTGGAAGGAACCCGCTCGTGAAGCGAAAGCTGACAGCCGGCGCCGTACTCTCCGCCTCCGCCCTGCTGGCCGGCGCCATCCAGGTCGCCGCCGCCCCGGCCCAGGCCGCGCCCGTCCCGCAGCAGGCGTCGCTCATCGCGCTGGCCGGGCAGCAGGCCGCGCCGGTCGCCAGGGCGCTCGCCCTCGGCGGCCAGGAGCAGCTGGTCGTGAAGGACGTGGTGGTCGACGCCAACGGCACCCGCCACCTGCGCTACGACCGCACCTACGCCGGCCTGCCGGTCCTCGGCGGCGACCTCGTCGTCCACCAGAAGGCCAACGGCACGATCACCGCGGTGGACCGGGCCTTCGACGGCCGGCTCGCGCTGCCGAGCCTCACCCCGGCGCTCTCCTCCGCCGCCGCCTCCGACCAGGCCGTCGCCTCGGTCCGGGCCACCGTCGGCATCGCCCCGACCGACAAGGACGCCTCCCCGGTCACCAGGGTCGACGGCGCGAGCACCCCCTCCCTGGTGGTCTGGGCGGGCGACGGCAGCCCGCGGCTGGCCTACCAGACCGTGGTCCACGGCGAGCGGGCCGACGGCACCCCGAGCAGCCAGCGGCTGCTCACCGACGCCGCCACCGGCCAGGTGCTCTCCACCCACGAGGAGGTGCAGACCGTCAACGGCACCGGCAAGGGCGTGCACGTCGGCACCGTCACCCTCAACACCACCCAGAGCGGCTCCACCTACCAGCTCAAGGACCCGTCCCGCGGCAACCAGTGGACCGGCAACGCCAAGAGCAGCAACGCGCTGTACACCGACGCGGACAACAACTGGGGCAACGGCACCGCCTCCGACACCCAGTCCGCCGCGGTCGACGCGCAGTTCGGCACAGGCGTCACCTGGGACTTCTACAAGAACACCTACAACCGCACCGGCATCAAGAACAACGGCGTCGGCGCCAGCAACCGGGTGCACTACGGCAACGCCTACGTCAACGCCTTCTGGCAGGACTCCTGCTTCTGCATGACCTACGGCGACGGCAGCGGCAACGTCAACCCGCTGACCGCCCTCGACGTGGCCGGCCACGAGATGAGCCACGGCGTCACCTCGGCGACCGCCAACCTGACCTACTCCGGTGAGTCCGGCGGCCTCAACGAGGCCACCTCGGACATCTTCGGCACCATGGTCGAGTGGTACGCCAACCTGCCGGTCGACGTGCCGGACTACCTCATCGGCGAGAAGATCAACATCTTCGGCAACGGCCAGCCGCTGCGCTACCTGGACAAGCCCTCCAAGGACGGCTCGTCCAAGGACACCTGGTACTCCGGCATCGGCAGCATCGACGTCCACTACTCCTCGGGCGTGGCCAACCACTGGTTCTACCTGGCCAGCGAGGGCAGCGGGACCAAGACCATCAACGGCGTCACCTACAACAGCCCGACCTCCAACGGCTCGACCGTCACCGGCATCGGCCGCGACAAGGCCGCCGCCATCTGGTACCGGGCGCTGACCGTGTACTTCACCTCCAGCACCAACTACAAGGGCGCCCGCACCGGCACGCTGTCCGCCGCGGCGGACCTCTTCGGCGGCGTCAACACCCCCGAGTACAAGACGGTGGCCGCGGCCTGGAGCGCGGTGGGCGTCAACTGACCGTCGACTGACCACCACCGGAAAGACGGCAGGCTGCCGGGGCCCATTGGGAGAGGAGGCCCCGGCAGCCTGCCGGCACGTTCGGGGGAGGGGTCAGGCCGCGGCCGGCGCCAGGGCCTCGCCGCGCTCCTCCTTGGCGAGCATCCGCTCGGCCACGAAGCCCCCGCCGGGCAGCACCGAGAGGACGAACAGCAGGGCGCCGCGCTTGACGTCCCACTTCTGCGTCTGCCACGCCATGATCCAGAAGACCACGTACAGGATGAACAGGATCCCGTGGATCATGCCCATCACCGGCACGGCATTGAAGTCGGTGGTGCGCTTGAGCACCGAGCAGAGCAGCAGGAGCAGGAAGGAGACCCCTTCGGGGCCGGAGACCAGGCGCAGGCGGTGGACGGCGCTGCTGTTCACGATGGGTACCTCGATACGCGGGGGGCTCGGAGATCGCTTGTGAACGGACTCACAAGGATTCGCTCCATTATCACCGAGCACACGTCCGAACCCGCCGCCGGGGTGGCGGCCCGCACCGGCCGCCCGCTTTGTCGCAGACGCGTACCAGAACACCCTCGCCCTCTCCCCCACCGCGGCCGCCGACCGCTAGATTGCGGCCGTGGCACAGTTTCGACTCCAGGGGTCAAAGACGCTCGCCGTCGACATGACCGGCGACTCCGTGAAGGCCAAGAACGGCTCCATGGTCGCCTACACGGGCCAGATGAACTTCAAGAAGCTCAGCGGCGGCGGTGACGGCCTGCGCGGCATGGTCACCCGCCGGCTCACCGGCGAGCAGATGACCGTCATGGAGGTGAAGGGACAGGGCACCTGCTACTTCGCCGACCAGGCCACCGAGATCAACCTCGTGCGGCTGAACGGCGAGACGCTCTACGTCGAGTCCGACAATCTGCTCTGCACCGAGGGCACGCTGAGGACCGGCACCACCTTCACCGGCCTGAACGGCGTGTCCTCCGGCAACGGCCTGTTCACCACCAAGGTCGAGGGCCACGGGTGGGCCGCCGTCACCTCCCAGGGACCGGCGATCATCCTGCGGGTCTCGCAGGGCATGCCGCTGCGGGTCGACCCCGGCGCGTACGTCGCCCACACCGGCAACCTCAACCGCTCCATCAAGTCCGGCGCCGGCTGGAGCACCTTCATCGGCGAGGGCGGCGGCGAGGCCGTCCAGGTGGAGTTCACCGGCGAGGGCCTGGTCTACGTGCAGCCCTCCGAGAAGCTGACCGTCGGGGGGGACGTCTGATGGCCTTCACGAAGATCAACAACAAGATGATCGAGGCCCGGGTCGTGCCGGGCCAGCGGCTGTTCAGCCAGCGCGGCGCGATGCTCGCGTACACCGGCGAGGTGAAGTTCACGCCGAACATCACCGGCGGCCAGGGCGGCGTGATGTCGATGATCGGGCGCCGGGTGGCCAACGAGGACACCCCGCTGATGACCGTCGAGGGCCAGGGCAGCGTGATGTTCGGCCACGGCGGCCACCACGTGCACGTGATCGACCTGACCGGCGACACCCTGTACGTCGAGGCGGACCGGCTGCTGGCCTTCGAGGGCTCGCTGCAGCAGTCCACCATGTTCATGGGCTCGCAGGGCGGCGTGATGGGCATGGTCCGCGGCCAGGTGACCGGCCAGGGCCTGTTCACCACCAAGCTGGACGGCCACGGCTCGATCGCGGTGATGGCGCACGGCGGCGTCTTCGAGCTGCCGATCACCCCGCACCAGCCGGTGCACGTCGACCCGCAGGCCTATGTCGCGCACCGCGGCCAGGTCCAGAACAAGCTGTCCACCGCGCTCGGGTGGCGCGACATGATCGGCCGCGGTTCCGGCGAGGCGTTCCAGCTGGAGCTGTCCGGGAACGGCACGGTGTACGTGCAGGCGAGCGAGGAGAAGCTCTGATGTCCTACCCGCCGCAGCCCCCGTACGGGCAGCCCCAGGACCCGTACGGCCAGCCGACCCAGCCCGGCTACCCCGCCGCCCCGCCGCCCGGCTACCCGCCGCCGGGCCAGCCGTACCCCCCGCAGGGACAGCCGTACCCGCCCCAGGGTCAGCCCTATCCCCCGCAGGGGCAGCCGTACCCGCCGCAGGGCTACCCCCAGCAGGGCGGCTACCCGCCGCCCCCGCCGCAGGGCTACCCCGCCCAGCCGCCGCAGCAGTACGCCCAGGAGCAGTACGGCGGCGCGCAGGCCCCGCTGCCCAAGGCGCAGGACGGCTCCGGCCCGGTGGTGCACGACGCGCACAGCCTGCCGCCCAACGACAACGTCAACCCGTACGCCTTCTCGGTGGACCTCAACGGCTCGTACTTCCTGCAGAAGGGCAAGATGATCGCCTACTACGGCGACATCTCCTTCAAGGGCGTCGGCGCCGGCGTGGCCGACCGGCTGATGGGCAACTTCAACTCCCCGATGCACGCGGCGGACTGGGTGGTCGCCGAGGGGCGCGGCAAGCTGCTGCTGGCCGACCGGGCCTTCGACCTCAACTCCTACGACCTGGAGGAGGGGAACCTGACGGTCCGCTCGGGGAACCTGCTGGCCTTCGAGCCCAGCCTGAAGCTCAAGCAGTCGATCATCCCGGGCTTCCTGACCCTGATCGGCACCGGCAAGTTCGTCGCCGCCTCGAACGGGCCGGTGCACTTCGTCGAGCCGCCGATCCGGGTCGACCCGCAGGCGCTGGTCGGCTGGGCGGACTGCCCGGCGCCGTGCCACCACTACGACCACGACTACATGCACGGCCTTATCGGCGGGCTGCGCCGGTTCACCGGGCTGGGCGGGGCCTCCGGCGAGGAGCACCAGTTCGAGTTCATCGGCGCCGGCCAGGTGCTGCTGCAGTCGACCGAGGTGCTGATGGCGGAGCGGGCGGTCGGCCAGGTGCACGCCGAGGCCGGGGTGCCGATGGGCGGGGTGCCGACCCAGCACCCCTCGGGACACGGCACCCAGCTGCCGAACGTGAACGTGCCCGGTCTCGGTAACCTGGGCAACCTCGGACGGCGTTTCGGGCTCTGACCGCACGGCCGCGGCGCGACGGACGGACCCGTCGCGCCGTGGCCGGATCCCGGCGGTCGCCGGATGTGGCTCCGGTAAAGTCGTACAACATTGAACTAAATGCGGTATCCTGGGGCCCATGGAGACGCACACGATCGACCCTGCCGACACCTCAGCCGCACCGCCGGAGGCGCCCGAGGAGGAGACCCCCTGGCTGACCGCCAGGGAGCAGCGGTTGTGGCGCGCACACCTGGAGGTCGCCAAGCTGCTGGACTACCAGCTCAGCCGCGAACTCCAGCCGCACAACCTGGCGATCAACGACTACGAGATCCTCGTGGTGCTCTCCGAGGCCCCCGAGCGACGGATGCGGATGACCGACCTGGCCACCGCCACCCTCCAGTCGAAGAGCCGGCTCTCGCACCAGATCACCCGCATGGAGAACGCCGGGCTGGTGCTGCGCCAGGACTGTCCCGGTGACCGCCGCGGCCTCTACGCCCACCTCACCGAGCAGGGCTGGGAGACCATGCAGCGGGTCGCGCCCTGCCATGTGCGCAGCGTCCGGGCGCACTTCATCGACCGCTTCACCCCCGAGCAGCTCGACGCGATGTACGAGGCGCTGGCGCCCGTCGCCGAGCACCTGCGGGGCCTGCGCGGCCGCGGCTGAGCGGACCGGCCGGAGGCCGGCACCCCTTCCTGCGGGGTGCCGGCCTCCGGCCGTCGTGCGCGGGCCGGGTCAGTGCGCGGTCAGGCCGGCCACCAGCCGGTCGGCCGCGCCGTACGGGTCCAGCTCACCGGCCACCACCCGCTCGGCCAGCGCCGCCAGCTGCCGGTCCCCGTGCAGGTCGCCGATCCGGGCGCGCAGCGCGGCCAGCGCGATCGCCTCGATCTCGTCGGCGGCCCGGCGGCGGCGGCGCACGGCCAGCTCGCCGTGCTCCTCCAGCCAGGCGCGGTGCTTCTCCAGCGCCTCGACCACCTCGTCCACGCCCTCGCCCCGGGCCGCGACGGTCTTCACGATCGGCGGGCGCCAGTCCCCCGCCTCCCGGGCCTCGCCCAGGCCGAGCATGTGGTTCAGCTCCCGGGCGGTGGCGTCGGCGCCGTCCCGGTCGGCCTTGTTGACCACGAACACGTCGCCGATCTCCAGGATCCCCGCCTTGGCGGCCTGGATGCCGTCCCCCATCCCGGGGGCGAGCAGCACCACGGTGGTGTCGGCCTGCGCGGCGATCTCCACCTCGGACTGGCCGACACCGACCGTCTCCACCAGGATGACGTCGCAGCCGGCCGCGTCCAGCACCCGCAGCGCCTGCGGGGCGGCCCAGGACAGTCCGCCGAGGTGGCCGCGGGTGGCCATCGAGCGGATGAACACCTCGGGGTCGGTGGCGTGGTCCTGCATCCGGACCCGGTCACCGAGCAGGGCGCCGCCGGAGAACGGCGAGGACGGGTCGACCGCCAGCACGCCGACCCGCTTGCCCAGCCGGCGGTAGGCCGAGACCAGCGCCGAGGTGGAGGTGGACTTGCCCACGCCCGGCGAGCCGGTCAGGCCGACGGTGCAGGCCCGACCGGTGTACGGCGCCAGCGCGGCCATCACCTCGCGCAGCTCGGGCGCGGCGTTCTCGACCAGGGAGATCAGGCGGGCGACGGCCCGCGGACGGCCCTGCCGGGCCTGCTCGACCAGGGTCGGCACATCGATCATGGGTGGCTGCTCCTTGCGCCGAGGGGCCGCGGACCGCTCGTGGCGGTCCGCAGCCCCGGAAGAACGGTCGTTGCGTCGGTCGTCAGGCCTTGGGCACCCGGACGATCAGCGCGTCGCCCTGGCCGCCGCCGCCGCACAGCGCGGCCGCGCCGACGCCGCCGCCGCGGCGCTGCAGCTCCAGCGCCAGGTGCAGCACGACCCGGGCGCCGGACATGCCGATCGGGTGGCCGAGCGCGATGGCGCCGCCGTTGACGTTGACGATCTCGGAGGAGACGCCGAGGTCCTTCGTCGACTGGTGGGCGACGGCGGCGAAGGCCTCGTTGATCTCGATCAGGTCGAGGTCCCCGACCGTGATGCCCTCCTTGGCGACCGCGTGCTTGATCGCGTTGGACGGCTGCGACTGCAGCGAGTTGTCCGGGCCGGCGACGTTGCCGTGCGCACCGATCTCGGCGATCCAGGTCAGGCCCAGCTCCTCGGCCTTGGCCCTGCTCATCACGACCACGGCGGCGGCGCCGTCCGAGATCTGCGAGGAGGTGCCGGCGGTGATGGTGCCGTCCTTGGTGAACGCCGGGCGCAGCCTGGCCAGGCCCTCGACGGTGGTGTCGGCG
Source organism: Kitasatospora sp. NPDC058115 (assembly GCF_042884635.1). Taxonomy (NCBI): domain Bacteria; kingdom Bacillati; phylum Actinomycetota; class Actinomycetes; order Kitasatosporales; family Streptomycetaceae; genus Kitasatospora; species Kitasatospora sp. NPDC058115. The sequence goes on along the minus strand of NZ_JBHVTL010000021.1, from coordinate 76,072 downwards.
CGGATGCCCTCGTCCTGGCTGAACAGGACCGGCTCGCCCTTGCGCTGCGGGATCTCCACCGGGACGATCTCGGCGTCGAAGACGCCGTCGGCCTGCGCCTTGGCGGCCCGCTGGTGCGAGGCGGCGGCGATCTCGTCCTGGACCTCGCGCGGGATGCCGAGGCGGGCGTTGTGCTTCTCGGTGGACTCGCCCATCGGGATGTTCTCGTAGGCGTCGGTCAGGCCGTCGTGCGCCATCGCGTCGAGCAGCTCGATCGCGCCGTACTTGTAGCCCTCGCGGGACTTCGGCAGCAGGTGCGGGGCGTTGGTCATGGACTCCTGGCCGCCGGCCACCACGATGTCGAACTCGCCGGCCCGGATCAGCTGGTCGGCCAGCGCGATGGCGTCCAGGCCGGAGAGGCACACCTTGTTGATGGTGAGCGCCGGGACGCTCATCGGGATCCCGGCCTTGACGGCCGCCTGGCGGGCCGGGATCTGGCCGGCGCCGGCCTGCAGGACCTGGCCCATGATCACGTACTGGACCTGGTCGCCGGTGACGCCGGCCCGCTCCAGCGCCGCCTTGATCGCGAAGCCGCCGAGCTCGGCACCGGAGAAGCCCTTGAGGGAGCCGAGCAGCCGGCCCATCGGGGTGCGTGCCCCGGCGACGATCACTGAGGTGGTGTTGGTCATGGGACGAGCCCCTTCGCACGTCGTGGCCAGGTGGAGGATTCCGCTCAATGTACTGACCTGTTACCCGCCCGTCACCGGACCCAAGATGTGATCGAGCGCACTGGCACCATCCAGTCAACACCGTGCCGCTCCGATCCGGGTGAACCCTGCCGCGCCCCCCGTGTGACCGGACTCGCACCCTCACCCCTGGCGCCGCCGTCCGCCATGCGCTGCACTGTTGCCGTCCTGTCGCACCAGCCCCAGACCGGAGGCCCCCGTGCTCACCCGCATCGACCACATCGGCATCGCCTGCCACGACCTCGACAAGACGGTCGAGTTCTACCGCGCCACCTACGGCTTCGAGGTGTTCCACAGCGAGGTCAACGAGGAGCAGGGCGTCCGCGAGGCCATGCTCAAGATCAACGACACCGGCGACGGCGGTGCCTCCTACCTCCAGCTGCTGGAGCCGATCCGCGAGGACTCCCCGGTCGGCAAGTGGCTGGCGAAGAACGGCGAGGGCGTCCACCACATCGCCTTCGGCACCGCCGACGTCGACACCGACTCCGAGGAGATCCGGGCCAAGGGCGTGCGGGTCCTCTACGAGCAGCCGCGCACCGGCTCGATGGGCTCGCGGATCACCTTCCTGCACCCCAAGGACTGCGGCGGGGTGCTGACCGAGCTGGTCACCGCCGCGGAGTCCGACGCGCACTGAGGTTTCCGCCGCCGGCGCGGGGCGGCATCCGGCCGTCCGCCGCCCCGCCACCCTCATGACCCGTCAGTAACCTCGGCGGGCAACCCCGAAAACCCCCACGCGACCATTCCCCCGCAAGACGCTCCCACTACAATGCCCAGGTGCGCGAAGACTCCGGGGGACGGGGCCGACGGGCACGGCCGAAGACAGGCCCGTCCGCCCCGGCGGGAGGCCCGTCGCAGGGGAGTCCATTACGCGGGCACGGCTGAACAGTCGCTAGACGGATCTGTCACCATTCTCCACAAGGCAAGAGTTCGCCCAGGAGTCCACCCGGACGGGGGAATGCGGATCGACCGCGCTCCCACGCCCAGGACTCCGACGACCGCGGCGGGCGTCCCCGGCTAGGCCAGGGCGTCCGGACGGCCGCGGATGCAAGGACCAGTCGGACCGTGCCTCGACGAGGGGACCGCGGACCGGCCGGGTCGAGGACGCGACCAGGAGATGGATGGGACCGCGGAGTGCGGGGCTACGACCGCTACGAGGTTGACGATCACCTCTCCCAGTTCGAGGCCGAGATGGATCGGACTCGGAAGGAGCGGGACAAGTCAGTCGAGCATGCCGAGGACCTCGCCTACCAGGTGGAGGTGCTCCGGGCCAAGCTGCACGAGTCCCGTCGCATGCTCGCCCAGCCGCGCGCCTTCGACGCCGTGTCCGGCCAGGCCGAGCAGATGCTCCGCACCGCCGAGATGCAGGCCCAGCAGCTGCGTGCCGACGCCGAGCGCCAGCTGCGCGACTCCCAGGCCGCCACCCAGCGGATCATGGCGGAGGCCGCCGAGCGCACCGCCCGGCTGGAGGCCGAGCTGGCCGCCCGCCGCCGCCAGCTGGAGGAGGAGCTCGCCGAGCTGCGGCGCAGCGCCGAACAGCACGTCAACGAGAACGTCAGCTGGGCCGAGCAGACCCGGGCCGGCACCGAGCAGGAGGCCCAGCGCCTGCTGCAGGAGGCCCGCGCCGAGGCCGACCGGATGATGGCCGCCGCCCGCGCCGAGGCCGCCGCGCTGTCCGACCAGGCCCGCGCGCAGACCGCCGCCGACGTCGACGCCGCCCGCGGCGAGGCCCAGGCCGCCGCCGAGGCCGCCCTCCAGCGCGCCCAGAGCGACGCCGAGCGGCTGCTGCGGGCCGCCTCCGAGCAGGCCCAGCAGGCCGGCGCCCAGGCCGCCGCCGACGTGGACGCCGCCCGCGGCGAGGCCCAGCAGCAGCTCGCCGCCGCGCACGCCGCCGCCCAGCAGGAGCTGGGTCACGCCCGGGCCGAGATCGGTCGGCTCAAGGAGGCCGCCGCCGCCGAGCAGGCCCGTGCCCAGCAGGAGCTCGACCACGCCCAGGCGGAGATAGCACGGCTGCGCGAGGAGGCCGTCGCCGAGGCCGAGCGGGCCCGCCAGGAGGCCGCCGAGCTGCGGGCCCGGGCCGAGGCCGCCGCCGTGCAGCTCCAGGCCGACGCCGAGGCCGCCGCCGAGCGGAAGGTCGCCGACGGCGAGGCCGCCAACGAGCAGCGCTCGCAGACCGCCCGGGCCGAGGTGGCCCGGATGGTCGCCCACGCCACCAAGGAGGCCGAGGCGATCCGCGCCGAGGCCGCCACCAAGCAGGCCCAGGCGGAGGCCGCCAAGGCCGCCGCCACCGAGGAGAGCGAGCGGCTGCGGGCCACCGCCGAGTCGGTGGCCGGTCAGCTGCGCGCCGAGGCCGAGGCCGCGATCGCCGAGCTGCGCGCCCAGGCCGACCGGGACGTCGCCGAGCTGCGGGCGCAGGCCGAGGCCGCCGCCGAGCAGCTGCGCGGCGAGGCCGAGGAGGCCGGCCGGGCGGCCGGTGCCAAGGACGCCGCCGCCCAGCTGGCCAAGGCCGCCAAGGCCGCCGAGGAGATGCTGGAGCGGGCCGGCCGGGACGCCGAGGCCGCCCGCACCGGCGCGGGGGCCGAGGCCGAGCGGATCCGGGCCGAGGCCGCCGCCGAGGCCGAGCGGCTGCGCGAGCAGGCTCAGGCCGCCGTCGAGGCCGCCCAGAACGCCGCCCTGGACGACGCCGCCGCGATCCGCGAGCGGATCCAGGAGATGCAGGACGAGGCCGCCCGGCTGCGGGCCGAGGCGGAGGAGCTGCGTTCCCAGGCCGCCGCCGAGGCCGACCGGGTGCGCGGCGAGGCCCGCCGGCAGGCGGTGCTGCAGATCGAGGAGTCGGCGAAGAGCGCCGAGGAGCTGCTCACCAAGGCCAAGTCGGACGCGGACGAGCTGCGCGCGGGTGCCGCCGCCGAGATCGAGCGGCTGCGCGAGCAGGCCAAGGAGCAGGCCACCGAGACCCAGCGCCGGGCCGAGCAGACCCTGGAGCGGGCCCGCGCCGAGGCCGCCAAGACCACCGCCGCGGCCGAGCAGCAGGGCCGGGACGCGCTCACCGCCGCCAAGGCCGCGGCCGCCGAGAACCGGTCCGCCGCCGAGCGCGAGACCGCCGAACTGCGCCGCGGGGCCACCGAGTTCGACCAGCGGGTGCGCGCGGAGGCGAACGCCGCCGCGGAGGCGCTGCGGTCCGACGCCCAGGCCGAGGCGAACGCGGTGCGCGACGCCGCGGTGTCCGACGCCGAACGGGTGCGCACCGAGGCCGACACCGAGGCGGCCCGGGCCAGGGCCGAGGCCGAGGCGGCCGCCGGGAAGCTGCGCGAGGACAGCCGGCGCGAGCGCGAGGAGGCGGCCGCCGGGCTGCTCCGGGAGCGCGAGGAGACCGCCGAGCAGCTGGCCGCCGCGGCGGCCGCACGCGAGCAGGCCGAGACGGCCGCCGCGGAACTGACCGAGCGCACCGCCGCCGAGGCCGCCGCCGTCCGCGAAGCCGCCGACGCCCACGCCGAACGCGTCCGCACCGACGCCGAAACCGCCGCCGCCGAACTCACCGAACGCACCGCCACCGAGACCGCACGCCTCCAGGCCGAGGCCGAACGCGCCCTCGAAGCCGCCGAAACGACCGCCGAACAGCGCCGCACCGAAGCCGAGACGGCCGCCGCGGAGCTCACCGAGCGCACCGCCGCCGAAGCTGCCGCCGTCCGCGAAGCCGCCGACGCCCACGCCGAACGCGTCCGCACCGACGCCGAAACCGCCGCCGCCGAACTCACCGAACGCACCGCCACCGAGAC